>DATMZM010000429.1:0-21886 GCA_035607445.1 Thermoanaerobaculia bacterium
CTCCCCCTCAGCAGCCGGCCGCGAAGGCGGCCGAGAAGTCCGAGAGGTCGGCGCCGTTGGTCACTCCATCGCCGTTCCAGTCGGCGTCACCGGTCGCGAAGTCGGCGAAGAAGGCGTTCTGGTCGTCCGCGTCGAGATCGCCGTCGCCGTCGTAATCGGCATTGCAGAGGGGGGACAGTGCATTTTCGAGCTGCAGGCCGGCCGTCGACAGGCCGACGCCCCAGCTGCGGCTCCAATGGGACTCGAAGTCGGCGGGCGTCGCGACCTCGACCGCGGCGCCCGGCGGCAGGTCGAAGCGGATCGCGACCCAGCCGTCCGCCAGGGTGCCGCGCCCCTTCAAGTCCTGCCAGGTCTCTTGCGACAGCTCGAGGTCGTAGAAGCCGCCGGAGCTGCCGGCGTCGAGCTTGAGGACGCCCGCGACCACGTCGTCGATCGAGACCAGCGCGGACATCGGAGCGCCTTCCTTCCGCGTCGTCAGCTGAATTCCCGGCAGCGAGCCGACCGAGAGGCCGGGCTCGGGCGCGAGCCCGCGGAAGAAGGCGTCGGTGAAGTCGGGATCGGTCGGCAGGTAGGCGACGATCGACGTCGGTGCGGGCGGAGGAGGCGGCGGGGGAGGTGGTGGCGGCGGTGGGGGACCACCGGCCGCGAGCTTCGGATCGGGAGCCTTGGGCATCGGCGGCGCGGGCGCCGCGCGGCGCTCGATCCCGCCGTGCCCCCAGAGCAGCAGGAACGCGCGCTTGTCGGTCTCGGTGGCGCCGTTCAGCCGCGTGCGCATCTGCTCGATCATGCCGTTCGCGCCGATCAGCTCGTCGCGCGCGGCGCCGCGATCGACGGTGAAGCCGAGGTTCTGATCGTTGTCGTTGTAGGCGAGGTCGATCTCCGCGTTGGCGTAGCCGGCGCCGCGCAGGACCTCGCGGATCGTCTTGATCATGTCGTTGCGTCCGGACGACTCGGCGAAGACCCCGGCGACGCTCTTGGCCTTCGCGGCGCGCAGGGTGGCGTCGGCGCCGTTGCCCCCCGACTCGAAGCGCGGCCGGCCGCCGCGCTCGTGGTCGTTCGTGCCCGCGAAATCGAACAGCTGGCGCGCGGTGCGGTTGGCGTTGGTCTGGATGCCGCGCACGTACTGCGGCCCCCAGCCGAAGCCCCACTCGGTGTTGCTGATCCGGATGCCGGTCTTGGTGCGATAGGTCTCCTCGTCGCTCCAGACGTTGCGTTCGAGGAACCGCGCGCCGCGCGAGGCGGCCGAGCTCCAGTTGCCGTTCAGCCGCGAGCCCTCGCGAGCGAAATACTCGCTCTGGCAGGTGCTGGTCACGACCTGGATGTTGGTGGCGATGCCGCCCAGCCGGTCGCGGAGCTTTTGCATCACCTCGTCGTCGAAGACCTTGTTCGCCCTGCCGTTCGGCTCGTAGGTCTGGGCCCAGGAGTGGTCGATCGGCTGGGCGGCGAGGGGAGCCGGCCCGGGGACGGCGAAGGCCGCGAGGCCCAGGAGAACGACCGCGGGTGCGTGGAAACGGAGGCGGAGGGATCGGAGCATGCGGCACCTCCTCATCGAGGATGCAATCTCTGCATCTCAAGAAGTAAAGGTGCGCGGAGGGGGCCGGCGAGAGCCGATCCGGCGCTCAAGCCGGCGATCCTGAAGGCCGAGCCCCTCTACGCTGCGCCCGAAGCTCCGGTTTCCGCGGCTCCTTCGATCTCCGCCCCCGCCCCGTGCCGGGCGGCGACGACCGCGGCGGTGAAGAGGCCGCAGACGAGGGCGAAGGCGACGAGCGCGACGAGCGAGAGCCAGCCCTGGAGGTCGGCGGGCTCGAGGATCGAGGCGATCTCCGCGAACGGCGCGAACGGCTTGCCGTCCTTGACCCCTTCGAGCGCGCGGAGCGTGGCGCGGATGAGCGCTCCCGCTCCGAGGCCGAAGAGGGCGCCGAGCGCTCCGCGCGCCGCGAGCTGGCCGCCGCTCAAGGGCTCCTTGAACTTCGGCGGCTCGACCGAGAAATCGGGCTCGCGCGCCCCCCAGGGGACGAAGCGGGAGAGGAGGGCGAGGCCGGGCAGGCCGGCCGCGATCGAGAACCAGAAGAAGTCGGTCCAGCCGATCGCGTGGACCAGGAAGCCGGTGATCGGCCCGGAGACCAGGCGCGGCAGGCCGAACAGGCTCGAGAACAGCGCGTACTGCGTCGCCGAGAAGCGCTTCTGCGTGAGGCGGAGGAGGAGCACGCCGTAGGCGCCCGTGCCCATGCCGGAGGCGAGCGTCTCGAACGCCATCGCGCCGTACATCAGGAAGCGGTTCGGCCCGGGCTGGACCGAGAGCAGCACGTACCCCAGGTTCGAGAAGATCTGGAGGAACCCGAACAGCCAGAGCGAGCGGCCGAGGCCGAGGGTGTTCGTCAGGGCGCCGCCGAAGAAGACGCCGATGAGCGTGCCGGCCAGGCCGACCGTGGCGAGCGCCACGCCGCGATCGAAATCGCTGTAGCCCATCTGGACCAGGAACGAGCGCTGGAGCGTCTGCGCCAGCTGGTCCGCGAACTTGTAGAGCAGCACGAAGGCGAGGATCTCGAGCGCGCGGTGGCGCGAGAGGAAGCCGAGGAACGGCAGCCAGACCGCCTCGCGCAGCGTCTTGGGCGGCGCGGCCTGGCCCTCCGGCTCGGGCGCCTTCCAGGTGATCAGGAGCATCGGCAGATAGCAGGCGGCGAGGATCGCGTTGACGAGCGGCCAGGCGGTCAGCCCGGCGAGCGTGATCGCGAAGCCTCCCGCCAGGTACATCGCCGCGCGATAGAGCGCCGTCCGCGCGCCCACCGCCACGCCCTGCTCCTCGGGGCGGAGCACGTCGACCGCGTAGGCGTCGATCGCGATGTCCTGCGTCGCCGCGGCGAACGCGATCGCGAGAGCGAGCGCCCCCACCACCCACGGCGCGTCCGGATGGTTGCCGACCCCCGCGAGCGAAAGCGACGTCGCGAACAGAGCCACCTGCGCGATCGCCGCCCACCCCCGCCGCCGCCCGAGCTTCGCGATCGGCACGTAGCGGTCCATCAACGGCGACCAGAGGAACTTGAACGTCCACGGCGCCTGGGCGAGCGTGATCAGCCCGACCACCCGCAGATCGACGCCGATCTTGGTCATCCAGTCCGGGATCGCGATCCAGACCAAGCCGAGCGGCAGTCCCGAAGAGAACGACAGCAGGGAGACCGACGCCGTCCGCCACGACGTCATCGCGCGGCGCAGGCTCTGCCAGGTGGAGAGGCGGGGGGCGGATTCGGGCATGGTGGCGGAGTGTAGCCGTTTGTTCAGTTGCCGAGCATGCGTCCTTGGCGTAACTTCGGCTCGGATCCTTGGGGTACCCAAGATGAACGACGAGCTACGACGGGCCGGAAGGCCAGCGAGGAGAAAAGCCATGAGGTACAAGGCAGGCCTGCTCACCGTTCTTCTTGGGGCCGGTGTCACCGCAGTCCAAGCGCAAGTCAATCTCGGCTTGTTGACCGGATTTCGCGACGAGAGCGGCAGTGAGGATCGCCTGGCCGCCGTCGGCTTCACGGCGGATTTCGGCCGAAGCGCCTGGGTTCTTCGGCCCGAGATCGGTATCTTCGCCAGCTTCGATCCGATCTTCGGCGGACAGGAGACCGAGATCAGTCTCGGGCTCCTGCATTCCTGGACGCGGCCGAAGGTCCGCCTGAATCTGGGTGCCGGCCTGACCTCCATCTCTTCCGACTTCGGCTTCAATCAAGGGGCAGCGACCGTGGGCTATGTGCACGGGGGCGCCGAATGGCTGCGCGAAGAGAGAGCTTCCCTGGGCCTGGACCTCCGCTATGTGGGAGATTCCGAGATCGAGGTCGACGGGACCTCCTTCGGCATCGGGTACCTGCAGGCGGCCTTCCGCATGACATGGAAGCTCTGAGCGCGATCCGACCTGGGCTCCTCGCGATCATGATGGCCAGCGATGCGGCTACAGTTTCGCCCATGCCCGCGCCCCGCCTCTTCGAAACCTGCCTCTACGCCCCCGACCTCGCCGCGACCGTCGACTTCTATCGCCGCGTCTTCGGTCTCGAGGTGATCTCGGACTTCTCGCCGCGCGGCGCCGCCCTGCGCTGCGCTTCCGGCGTCCTTCTGATCTTCTGCCCGGAGCGGACGCGGGAATTCCGCGCGGAGAGGCCGGAGATCCCGCTGCACGGCGCGGAGGGGAGCGGCCACGTCGCGTTCCTCGCCGCGGAGGAGGAGCTTCCGGCCTGGCGCGCGCGGCTGGCCGATCTGGGAATCGAGATCGAATCCGAGGTGGACTGGCCGGAGGGCGGTCGCTCGATCTACCTCCGGGATCCCGCCGGCAACAGCGTCGAGCTGGCGCCGCCCACGCTCTGGGGCGGCGGGTGGGACGCGAGTTGACTCTCCGGCCGGCTGAGCAGGCCCTCGATCATCTCCTGATCGGCAGCCCGGATCTCGCCTCCGGCGTCGCCTGGGTCGCCGAACGGCTGGGAGTGACGCCGGCTCCCGGCGGCCGGCATCCCGGGCTCGGCACCCACAACGCGCTCGCCGGGCTCGGCGGGGCGCGTTACCTGGAGGTGATTGCGCCCGATCCCGACGGCGCCGGCCTCGCCGCCCCCTTCGCCTGGCTCGCCCGGGTAACCGCCCCGTGCCTCTCGACCTGGTGCGCTCGCGCTGACGACCTCGCGGCCCTCGAGTCTGCTCTCGACGCGAAGGGCCTCGGCCATTCCGGGATTGTCGAGGGATCGCGCCAGCGGCCGGATGGGACGCTCCTCGAGTGGCGCACCCTGTTCCCCGCACAGACCGGAGGCGGCCTGGTGCCGTTCTTCATTGCCTGGAGAGACCCAACAAGACATCCTTCGCGCACGCTCGGCGGGTCTCTCCACCTCGAAGGACTACGTGCCGAGCATCCGGAGCCGGAGAGTGTGAAGCGGGCTCTCCGTTGTTCAGGGATCGACCTCGAAATCGCGACGGAAGGAACTCCGCGTCTCCGCGCCACGATCCGAGGATCCGGCGGAGCGATCGAGTTCTAGGGAGAACGGCGGCAGCCCGTTCGGCCGCGCCTTCGTCGCCGCCGCCGGCGACCAAGAGATCGGGCGGACCGAACGCTCCTTCTTCGCGCGCCGTCTCGCCTGTGAGGGGCAGGGAAGAAAGGCGCCGGCCGGGTCCTCGCCTCTTGAACCGCTGCGCTCGAGTCGGAACCGCCGAGCCTTGATCGCAGCCTTGCGGTTCTCACCGCCTGAGCCGGAACGGCATTCGAAATCGCGTTGAAGGTGAATGCCACTCTCAAGGCGAGGTCGACGAGTGATCAGGTTCCGGGACGTACAACCCTTCGGCAGGACGGCCTTCAGGAGATGCGGCATCGTCGCGCTGACATGCCTCTTCCTGGAGGTTGTTCCTCTGCGCGCTCAGCTCGAGCCGCGCGCGGCCCAGTTCGTCCTCGTGATCGATGACTCCAGGAGCATGGACGCCACCGATCCGAACCGTCTCTCCGTGTTCGCGGCGAGAGCTTTGCTCGAATTCCTGGACGATCGGGACGAAGCCTCGATCGTGCGGCTGAACGATCGAGAGAACGCCCCCCCGATAGCGCCTCTCGGGCGCAATAGAGGGCCGCTCGGCCAACTGCTCGCTCCAGAAGGACAGCTCGCTCGCTACGCCGGTGGAAACACGACCTGCCGCTCCGCGCTTCAGGAAGTCCGGCGTCTCCTGGACGCGGCGTTTCGCCCCAACGTGCCGCAGGTAGTCCTCTTCCTGACCGATGGCCGATGTACTCCCGAGGCCGAGCGTCCGGACGTCAACGCTTTCTTGTCCGGCCTTCGTTCGTTCCGCGAAGAAGGCCTCTTCCACTTCTATCTGCTGCGCTTCCCGGGAGAGGAGCCCTCGCCGGAGCTCATCGAGCTCGTACGCAGGCTGGGCGACGAGGCGATTCCGGTCGAGAGGAACGATCCGGGGCGAATCCTCTTCGCCTTTGCGACCGCCATCTCTCATGCTCAAGGCTATCAAGCGGAGCTGTTGTCGCCGTCGTCACGCCAGATTTCGGCTCATCGCGGCGCGAAGCGGATACGCCTGCTCGCCATGGCTCCGGGAGGGGCTCCTCGACTCGATCTGGAGATCCACGATCTGGAAGGTCGCCCGGTCGTGACCGGGAGCGCCCGCTCGGGGTCGCATCAGTTCCCGGGTCGAGCGGCCTTCCGATTCACCGGCCTCGACTACCGCCGCAGCGCCGAGCCGGTCTCGGTCAGGGTGACGGGAGCGTCCGATTGGACGGTCGTCGCGCTGCCGGAATACGACCTGTCTCCGCGGATGACCATCCTTCGAGGCGATTGCGAGACGGCCGGAGGGGGAGCGGGTGCTTCGATCGAGGCGCTGCCCACGGGGGAGTCGATCTGTCTGCTCGTCGAGCTCGTGAACGAGCAGGGCGTGGTGGTGGGCGGTGATGGCCTGGGTCGAGAGCTCGAGGTCTTCGTGCGCGAAAGCGAAGCCGGGGCGCCGGAACGACCATTGCGAGAGCTGCCGGCCGAGCAAACGGGCGATCTCGCGAGATTCAGGCTCCAGCGGGTCCACATGCAGGACGGAGATTGGATCTTCCAGCCGGCCGTTCGGTTGCGCCTTCCGGACCGGCGGGCGTCCGAGCTTCGTGGTCCCCGAAAGGTCCTGCAGGTGTCGACGGTCACGGTGGCGACCGAGCCGAGATCGCTCGATTTCGGAGCCGTCCGACCGGGAGAGACGGTGACTCGCCCCTTCACCGTGACTGGATCCTTCCGAACGACGTCGGCGCGGTTCGAGTTGACCGAGCGCGCGAGCGTTCCGGCTTGTCTCTCGATCGAGCTGAGCGGTCGGAGAGAGGGGCAGTCGCTGCCGATCACCTCCGGACAGGCGTACACGGCGACCCTCCGCGTCGAAGGTTATTGCGGACCGGAGGCACAGCGGCAGGCGTTCACACACCGGATACGGCTCGCCTTCGAGTCCGGAAAAACCGAGAACCTGCCGACGATCGAGATCCAGAGCCGCTGGACCCTGAACGACGAAATCCGGGTGCAGCCGGTGATCCTTCGGCTCAAGGCGGGCGAGAAGAAGGAGATGCCCATTCCGATCGACGGGAACCGACAGGCGGAGGCGGCTCTGAAATTCGTCGCGGCGGATCCGGAAGCCATCGAAACCTGGCGCGGCGAGCACCTCGTGCTTTCGATCGCGAACGACGAGGTGGAGCGCGCCGAGAAGCCGGTCGTGCTTCCGGCGGCGGGGACGGCGCCCCTCCGACTTCTGGTCCGGACGAGCCGATGCTGTGCGGGCGGCAGCTACGAAACCCGCATTCGCTTCGTTCCCGACCCCGCCGCGTATGCGAAGGGCGGCAAGCCGCCTCGGGAGCTCCTCTTGCCGGTGCGGATCGATGTCGACGGCGCCGGCATGTTGGCGTGCTGGGGAAGTCGCATCCTGGCCGCCCTCCTCGTCGCGACCGTCCTGCTCGCGCTGGCGTACGTGGTGAACATGTTCAGGCAGAGCTACTTCCTCTCCCCCGACAGGGTCGCCGAAAAGCTGGTGCCGCTCTCTTGGACCGCGGGGGGAGGGACGGTCGATCAGCGGAGCTCGGGCGATGCGGTCGCGCAGATGATCCGCCGAGAGATCCGCTGGCCGTCGCGGGTGCGGGCCTGGCTGCGCGCGAACCCCCTGATATTCGGCTTGCCGGGGCGCTCGTATCGCGAGAGTCTCGAGCTCTTCCTTCAGGCGCAGCGGGACAACTCCTCGGTCCTTCTGGTACCCGAGAGAGATTTCGCCTCTCGGCTGGCTCGCGATCCGGAATCCTATCGAGGACGTCTGTTCGCGATCGCGCAGAGCCAGGTTTCCTTCGTCGGTATACCCGATCACGGCCGAAGGCTCAGCAACTTGGAGTTCGAGGGAGCGAGCCAATCGACGCGCCGGTCGGGCGGGGAGCCCGAGAAGGCGGAGCTCGAACGACTCCAGGGCCGCCGGCTTCTGCGCCATCCCCAGAAGTGGGAGCGTCGAGAGGGGTTGGCCGCGGGTTGGCGAGTCGGTTGAAGGCGCAGAGGCGGAACGATTCTTATTTGGAGGAAATTCGATGGAAAGACATCGCAAGTTGGTCGTTGAAGAGATGCTGACGAAGCCCAGTGCCATCTCGCCGATCCTATTCGTTGGTCTCGGAGGCTGCGGATGCCGGATGGTGGCGAGGGTCGCGAAGCACCTCAAGCGGCGCACCGACTTCGTCGAGCGGTTCAAGAAGCTCGTCAAGTTCGCCTTCGTCGACACGAACGTGAACGACCTCGAGAGCTACCGGGATCACGCCGATGAGGCATTTCTCATTTCGGACTTCGAGAAGGAACAGTACTCGAACCTCGCCTCGGGGAAGCTGTTCCTCGAGGCCGATCCCTACTTCACCCAGTGGGTGCCGCCGAACTACCGGTTCCGGGCCGGCGATACCGCGGGAGCGGGGCAGATCCGCCTGGAATCCCGGCTCGGCGTCTACTACCAGATGAAGCACAAAGGCTTCGTGCCGCGCTTCCGCCGCTTGCTGGAGGAGCTCAAGTCACACGAGCTCGGACAGCGCAGGCTCGACAGCTCGGAAGTCAGGGTCGTCATGTGCTTTTCGGTCGCCGGCGGAACCGGATCGGGCTGTCACCTCCCGGTCGCCTACATGCTGCGCGATCAGACCTCGGAGTTGGGCAGCCCGTTGATGGTCGGCGTCGCCGTCTTGCCGGCGGTATTCGAGGACAAGACCGGGGTCAATCGGGACGGGACGTTTGCGAACAGCTATGCGGCGCTCAAGGAGATCGAACATTTCATGCGATTGGGAGCCCCCGAGTCGCAGTTCTTCCCCGAGGGCGGCTTGGCCTTCCATTACGACCCCTCCGACGAGTCGAAGAAGTCCGTACGCGAACGCCCGTTCGAATTCCTGTACGTGATCGACAAGCCGGAGTCGTTCAGTGTGCCGGAGCCGATCGACGCCGCAGCGGACGGTCTCTACCTCCAGATGTTCTCCCCCCTATTCGGCGCTCAGGTTTCGGACTACGACAACTTCACCCAGCACCAGAGGTTCCTCGTCCCCCACGACTTCGAAGGTAAGGGGATTCCGGGTTTCACCACGTTCTATGGCTCCTATGGCGCCGCGGTCCTGCTCGTTCCCTCGCCGGGGTTGATCGACTATTGCTCCCAGGCGGCAGCGCTGTCGTTGATGCGGGCGAGCTTCCTGGGAGCCATTCCCGGCGACACGATCTTCGCTCCCTTGCGCATGAATTCGGAGGAATTCAATCAGGCGACCCTCTCGGACGAAAAGAATCAGAGGCCCATCGCGGTCAAGGACTTCGCCAAGAAGACCCAGCTCCAGCAGGCGACCCTGCGCGACCGTCTGTTCACGAAACGTGTCCGGCTCCTGGCGAGCTGCGAGCTGGCGGCACAAGTCGACGGCCGATTCCTCGGCATCTTCCGGCACGGACATCGGGTCGGAGAGGTCCCGTCGGGAACTCTGGGCGACGTCGAGTTCAAGGGCGATCGGGTCGAGCTCGACGAAGAGAATCGAGCGAAGGCGCGGATGGTTTATTCGATTGCCGCCATCGTGTTGCCCGCGATCTGCAGCGACCGGCCGGAAGAACGGCCGGGTCTCCTGGAGCACGCGGAGCAGGCGATCCGCGAGTATGCCGAGAGGAATCGCATGGCTCCGGCCGAGGGCCTGCGCCTCGTCGACCTCAAGAACCGCGCCACAGGATGGATGCAGGACTACCAGAACATCGGCATGGGCGTCCTGATGGAGGGCTATGTCGACGGCACGGTCCAATTTCCGGGGATGGATTCAATGGTCGAGCTCCGCTTCCTCAACGAGGAAGCAGGGCAGGTGGACTTGGCCGCGAAGCGTTACGCGATCCTCTCGATCCTCGATCGGATTCGAAAGGACCGGCCCTCTCCTCCCCTCCGGACGGACTTCGAAATCTCTTCGGATCGCGGCTCCACGAAGCCGCTCAAGCGGGACGACCAGATCCCGATCATCGAGACCCTCGAGCGGCAGGCGATCCAGCGCGCGATGGAAGCGATCGAGAGGATCTTCAACGAAAAGCAGTCCGAGCTGCGCTCGAGGTGGCAGCGCCTCGCGGAAGCTCTCCGGACTTTCGACCAGGGATTCGAGAGCATCGAGCGAGATCGCGTCAGGAGGCTCGATCGCCTGCGGACCGAGGGAGATCCGTCGGCGAACGAATACGTCCTCGACGCCGAGGCGCTGCAGATCGAGAACGGTCGCCGGATGTGGGACTTCTACTACGAAGATCGGATTGCCGACCGGCCTGAGCTTTCGCTCGAGAACGCGGACGTGCAGAGGGTCCTGAGCGATTCCATCACCCACCTGAGCCTGGGGACTCACTCTTTGGACGTAGGCAAGCTCGACGAGATCTACTCCGCGCTCTATCAGCACGCGAAATCGTTCCTCGAGCCTCACATCGCCGGGGATCCGCATTCTCCGGATCGGGAGAACCGCGATGGGTTGATCCTGTCCGAGGCGATCGACCTCGAGGTGGTCTACCGCGCGCTCTATTTGAGCAATGCGCCACAGGTCGACCGAGACGGTCACCGGGCGATCCGGGAGATCGTGCAACAGTACCGGGCATATCCCGCCGAACAGCGGGTTCAGCTCGACGATCCGAAGCATCAGGAGTACCTGCGCGACAAGATCCGGCGTGTGGTCAAAGAGAAGGCCTCGCTGCTCTGCTCGTACGACGAATCGAGAGATCGACAGGGCGGCGTCCGTCCCGACCTCGTCGCTCTCGCCGAGATCGCCCCGAAGCTTCGCGACACCTGGATCGGGCAGGCGATCCGCGGCGCCGAGATTCCGAACCTGAACCTCCTGGAGGAAGGTTGGGACGATCCGAAATCGATCGTGTTCTACCGGGCGATCCTGAATGTCCCGCTCTACGTCTTCGGGCGGATGGACGACATGAAGCACGAGTACTACCGCTTCAAGAACCTCGCTCGCAGGTCGAAGGCGCTTCACATCGACAGGAACTGGGAAGAAACCCTGCCGGATCTCGATCCGGTGAGTGCCCAGAGCGACAGCCGGAACCGGCTGGTGCGAAATCAGATCATCAACTTCGCCGCGCTGCTCGTCCGGTCCGATCTCGGCGGGGTCGCGCGCAGTTACGTCGTGAGACGGCAGGGTCGCTATCTGCTCACGGATCCGAACCAGGACAACGGTGCGGGCGGCGAGGACGGCCTGGTGGTCCTCGGGACCACAATGGCGGAGGCGATCGAAGCGTTGCCGGAGGTGCTCTCGGCGGAAAAGGTCAAATATCTGCGCTATCAGAAGATGCTGCAGGGGGTCCGGGAGGGGCTCTCGCCGCAGCTCGTCGCCGAGCTGGTCTTGCTCCCGGTTTCATGGCGTCGCAACGCGGAGGAGCTGCGTCGGATCTACCAATCGCGCCCCGAATCGCTCGAGCACGAGCTATTGAAGGACTACGAGACCTCGTATCGAGGCCTCCAGGCCGCCCTCGAGGATCTCCACGAGGAGCTTCGGCGCAAGCAGGTGGAGCAGAAGACCCTAGGAGAGGAGGGCTCGGGAGCTGGCGAAGGGCTCGATCCCAAGGACGGGGAGTCCAATCTGGCCGCGAGCATCGCCATCCTCGACGAGTTCTGTCGGCAATGGCACCGAATGGAGCAGCCGGACGAAAATTCCCAGATCCCGGAGGTCTTCAAGAAGCTGTTCACCCCGCTTCGCGAGGGTGAGCTCAATGATCACCTGAAGCGTTTGCGAGGCGCTTTCGGAATCTAGATATGCGTCGTGTCTTTCCGTCTCCGTTCCTCGTGATCGGCGTCGGCCGTTTCGGGCTCGCCCTGCTCGAGCGCATGGGCGACGACTGGGCGTGGCTTCGGCAGTCGGAGGCCGATCCGTCAGTCAAGAATCAGCGGCTGCTCTGGGTGCACGCCAGCGACGAGACCGAAGAGCCGTGGCGCGCGCGGGAGCGAACGGTCGCATCGGTCGTCAGCGAGGTGGGAGAGGGCGATCTTCCGTCGCTCGCCCTCGACTTCGCCATCCTCCGGTCGCTGGGCCTCATCCGACACCACGACGGGACGTACCAGGTGGCATGGCCGAAGGACGCGGGACCTCCGATGGAAGATCCGGCGGCCTCCGAAGGGACGAAGGAGCTTCGCCGTCGCCGGTTTTTCGATTGGCTGAGCCTTTCTCCCGATCCGCTGATCGCGGTCGAGCGGCTGCGCCGGAGCCTCGAACGACACCACGAGCTGGATCTCTTCGTCACGCCGATCTTGAACCGGGGCCGTCAGGGCCACAGCCCCGGGATCTTGATCACGGTGATCGCCCGTTGTCACGCGTTGGCCGAAGGACGGGACCCTTCGCCGTGGGATTGGTTGGGCCGGGATCTCGGCGAGCTCGGAGGGGGGCGGATCGCGCTCGAGAGAGCCTGGCTCGAGAAGAACCGATGCGACGAGCTTCGGGGGTTCGCTCCCGAGCCGCTTCCCGGTTGGCAAGCCTTCGATGTCGACCCACAAGAGGACCGGCCGCCGGCGCCGGAGGGCCTGTCCATCCTGCTTCCGGCGGTGTTCGTGCCGAATGAGGGAGATCTGGCGACCCAGCTCGATCCGAGACGATTTCTCGAGGTCGATTGGGAGCTGAGCGGCTGGGCCGCCGAGCCGAGCGGAGTGCTGAGGATCATGCCCTCTCCGGCGACGCCGTTTCGTCTCGGCCTGTTCGACCATTCGCCTCCCGAGAGCATGCCTCCCGAGCAGATCTTCGAGGCGCGCTTGAGGGAATTGTCGCGGCTCGTATACCAAGGTTTGGTCCGCTTGTGGGTTGACCTGCAGCGAGATCGAGGAGACGAGCTCGAGCCTCCGCCGGAAGGGGAGCGGCGGCAGGATCCGATGGACACGGCGCTGAGGCAATCGCTCGAGCTCCTCGGTGAGCTGCTGGTGCGTCCGCTCGTGGCGATGACGGACGGCGATCTTCCGGCCAAGGAGGCCTCGAACGAAGAGGATCGCCGGTGGGACGAGCTCCCGGCCCGTCCGTCCCGTTTTCTCTCGAGCTTGTCGATGGGCTTCGACCCTCTCAGCCCGACTTCTACCGGAGGCGACCTCGAAGGGCGCCTGTTCGAGCTGGGAGGCTCGGTGCCGCACTCGCCGAGCGCCCGGAAGGAAGACCTGCTCTTCCGGGAAGTCGCTTTTTTGTCCTCGGAGATCAAGTGCGAGAATCTCTGGCCGGACGAGCGGCGGTCGGCCTCCTGCCTCGAGATGCGTCGCCTGCTCAATGGCATCGTCCGCAGCCTCTACGACTTCGAATTCCTGAGCGAATATCGCAACCGCCCCACCCGACATCCACCGCGCCTGACGGTGTTCGTCGTCGGCGACATGGGAGAACCGTTCACGCGTGCCGAGATGCGCGAGGTCCTGCGCGAGGTGCACGCGGAGCTCCTCCGCTCCTTCGGCCCGATCTTCGAGTCCTACCTGGAGGGTTTCAACCGCTGCCTTTCGATCGTGCCGATCCTCTGGATGCCGCATCCCGCGGATCCGTTCTCCGGAGCTGAGTCCGGCCTGCGACGGATTGAAGAGTCGGCCATCATCGACCGCGTCCATACGATCCGGAGGTGGGTCGAGTCGATCCTGCCGGCGAGCCGGAGGCGGATCGACCAGATCTACGTCAACGGACGGGTGACCGACAATGCCGTCATCGGTCTCCGCGCGGCGGTGCGCCAGACCCGGGACTTCATCTCGTTCCAGACCCGCAACGATCTCGGTTCGGACGATTGGTTGCGACGCGCGGCCACGGGCTCGGGCACGAGCGACCTGTTCTCGTCCTTCTCCTGTTATGAGATCGATTTCCCCGGGGAGCGGTGCCGCGACTATCTCGCCAACCTCCTGGCGAGATCCTGCTTGGCGCGGATTCGCAGCGGTTGGACGGTCTCCGAAGAGTCGCGGCCCCTTCCCTGGATCGCCCCTCCGGCGGTCGGAGACCTGATCGGCGAGGCGCAGGGAGACTTGGATCGGATCACGCGCGAGGCCGGAGATTCGATGTCCAGGCGCGTCATGGGCCGGCTCGCCATCGAACGCGCGACGACGACGAGCGCGATGCTCGCTGCGTTCGACGAGCGCTTTCGGGACTTGCTCCGGCAAGAGATCGGCACGCGGTGGGCGGATCTGATTCGCCGCCGCGGGCGAATCGATGACCTCCTGAGCGAGTTGCGCCAGAAGATCGGCGCCGACCTCGCGGACACCTTAAGGTCGGTCCGCGAGCATTCGGATCGGGCGGTCGGCGAGTGCCTCGAGCGAGGAGGGCTGCCGGCGGCGCACGCGGCGTTCGATCAACTCCGCGCCGAAACGAGCGCGGAGCTCGGCCGGCAGGAATCGCAACGTGTCGCGGCGGCCGACCTCTGCTTGCGTCACGGCATTCCGTCGCTCGAGTCGATCGAGCTCGCTCGGCAGGAAGTCCTCGCGGCGGCACGCGACAAACCTGACCTGCCTCCCCTCCAGTTCGGTCTCGTTCTCTGGGGACTGCTCTCGTTCGTCGTGGGAGCGCCGATCGCACGGGCGTTGGGTGGGTTCCTCGCGGCGTCACCGCTCGGGGTGGTGCCCGCCTGGGTGCTCGTTCGCTTCCCTGGCGTCTTCGGCTTCGTGCTCCTCACGGCTCCGGCCTGCTGGCTCGCCGAGAGGCATCTGGGGCGCACCCTCGCGAGGGTGCGGGACCGGATCTCGTCGTTCGCCCGGCATGTGCGCGAGCTGTACCTGGATTCCGAGTTGCCTCTGGAACGCGAGTCGGCGAGCTCGATCCGGTCTTTTTTCATGGCCCGGCTCGGACTGACAGGAGCGCTCGCGGCCCGCGAATTCTCCCTTCGCGTCCACGAGCGGAGCCTGCTCGATCAACAGCTCGCCAACCGGTTGACCCGGAGCATCGAGGTCCAGGCTCGGCGTCTCGCCCATCTCGCGGAGGATCTCGGTGCACGCCCGGCGGCCGAGTCCGAGAGGGATGCGCGACCGCACGACGATCTCGGCCGGCTGTTCGATACACGCTCGGGGGAGGCCGTCGAGCGGCTCGTCGATCCGGCCGCTCTCGCCGATTACTTCGAACGCTCGGTGGGCATCGACAACGATGCTGATGCAACGTCGGTCGTCGCCGATTTCCTGGCCGGCGCGGGAGGGCTTTCGGCCTGGCGTCGCTCGGCCAGCCTCGCGGACACGGGCAAGATTCTGAGCGCCTGCCGACATCGCTTCGACGACTTGGTCGACGCTCCGCTGTGCGATCACGAGACCTTTGCCGCTCAAGCCGGAGCACGGCTCCTCGAGTTCGTCAGCCGTCGCTACCCGAACATCGGCTTTGGAGCCAAGTTCCTGGGCTACGAAGGTCTCGACCCGGATGGCGTTCAGTTGGCCGCCGATGCCGCCTTGATCCTCGACAGGTCCCTGCGCATCCCCTTCGAGGACGCCCGCAAGGAGGAGGCGGAAGCGAGCGTGCCGGCCGCGCTCTCCATCCTCGAGGTGAACGTGCGTCCGGACGCCGCCTACCTGATGTCGCTGGTGCAAGGGATCCGCTCTCACAGCGTGCGAAATCTCAAGCGATTCGAGTCCTTTCACGACCGCCTCCACATGCCCGACGACCGAACCTTTCCGCTGTCGCAGGAGGAAGAGCGCGGTCGGCCGGTCAACCATCTGAGCGGCTTCGACGCGATCGGCACGAGGCTGCGCGAACAGATTCGGGAGCTCGAAAGCGCGGCCACGCCGGCCCCCGGGGAGCCCGGATGAGAGCGATCGATTCTCTCGTCGGCATGAGCGTCGGCATCGGCGGCACCCATTCGGCTTTCTGGTCGCTGGTCGCCCGCGCGATGGATCTGCTCCAACGGCTCGGGCCTCTGATCTCAGGCCTTGTGGTGGCCGCTCTCGGTATCTCTTCGGTCCTCACCGCGCGGCGGCTGCAGAGGGACCTCGTGGCGAGATTGGTTGCGGCGCCTGGTTCGCGCGTCGATTGGTTCGCGTTCGAGATGAACGGCTCGAGCCCGGGTCTCCTGTGGGGTGCTTTGAGAGGCATTTCCCGCTTGGCACGAACGGTATGGCTCGCGCTCCGGAGGATCGGCAGGCCTCCGCAAGACGAGACGACGAGGAGCGATCCAGCTCCGCCGCTGCCGTCTCTGTTGGTCGCGACGATCGGTCCCAGCTATCTGTTCGGCGGATTCCTGACGGTGTTCCTCTTCCTTCTCTGCCGATTCCTGGGATCGATGATCGGCTTCGGCCTCGACCTCTCGCCGGGCGCTCCCACCTGGCAGTACCTCCTCGTCGGAGCGAGGCCGGAGCTTGGCGCCTTTTTCCCCTTGGGGCAGCGCTCGGGGGTGTTCGCCGGTCTGTTGGCGATCGTCACATGGCTGATCGTCGCATCCTGGGCGAGCCGCGCCGTCCGGCTCGTGCACTGGAGAGCCCTCGGAGGCAATCGAATCGGAGACCGGACGGACGAGGCCGTCCTCCCCACCTGGCGCCGGCTGGCGGGCGCCGGTTTCCTGGCCGGCCCCGATCCGTCCTATCTGCGATGGGCGAGATGGCCCGTGGGTATCTCGCTCCCGCTCCTCGTGGCGACCTGGTTTTCGCTCGGCAGGGGCTCGGCTTCCGTTCCAGCCTCGGAATTCGCGGTGGCTTTCGTCCTCTGGCTCTCTTGGGTCATCCACCTGCAGCTGCGCGGCGTCGAGAGGGTGCCGCCCGAAGCCGGGAAGACCGAGGTGGTCGAGGCGACGGCCGCGGGTTGGCCCGAGGTGCTCGCCTGGCTCGGCGAGCGTCGACAGTTGACGACTCCCATCGAGGTGGATCCCCCGCGGAGGCTCGCTCCGCTCGAATGGGCCGAGATTCCGGCCGAGCTGTCGGGGCTGATCTCTCCCTTGCTGCTCGATTTCCTTCCCTCGCCCGGCCGGCTGACCGCCATGCAACGCACGGTGATCCGGGACCTGTCGCTCCTCGCGTTCGTGCACGTCGACCCTCCGCGTCCGCCGGATCGATTGACCCTCGGCATCGGAACCGACCAGGTGCTCGAGGACCGCAGCGGATTGCGCCAGCGCCACCAGGTGGTGGTCGCCGCCGAGGGATCCGGCAAGACGACGCTCGCGCTCCTGGCGGCGGCCAACCAGATCCTCGTCCACAATCGCACCGCGCTCTTCGTTGCTCGCGATCCCGAGGCCGAAAAGGAGGCGTACGAGAGATTCCGGGACGCGGTCGAATCGACGAGCCTTCGCTGGAACCTGCGGATTCGCCGCGCCGGAACGGACCTGATGACCGATCTGTCGCGCGGCGTCACGCCCGACCTGGTCGTGGCGAGCTTGCAGCGGCTGACCGTCGATCTCCTGGGGAGCCTCGATCCCTTTCTCGCGACGCTCGGGCTCGTCGTCGTCGACGACATCGAGTCGTTTTCCGGACCGGTCGAGGGGCATGTGCATTTCTCCCTACGTCGGCTCATGGCGCGCGCTTGCGAGGGCCTCGGCGTTCCGGATTCCGATCGCCCGGGCGCGCCCTCGATGCTCGTCCTGGGCACGGATGCCATGAACGATCTCGCCGCTTGGGCGCGCTCTCTCTGTGGCGTCGACGCCGTGCTCCGGGATTTCACCCGCTCGGCGGACGACGCGAGCGAGCGGGAGAAGGCTGAAGGGGCCGCTCTCGGCCTGGCTCTCCGGAGCTCTCCCGAGGCCGGCGCTTCCGACGATCCGGCATCGGTGCGGGAAGGCCGTCACCAGCTGTTCTACCGCATGCGCGACTTCAGGGCCGCGGACGGCGGGACCCTGCGCGCCGAGGATCTGGTCGCCGCCTGCGAGCAGCTCGCCGTGCCTTGGCACTATCGGGCATGTGCCGACGGGGGGCGCCGGCGCGGCCGGAATCCGCTGCCCCTGCGCGACGAGCCTCGTTTTCACGTCGCGGATCCGCTGGATGCATGCGTCGTCCTCCTCGACGGCACTTGGAGCGCGATCCGGCGCGAGCGACGCCGGCTCGACCGCGCGGGAGCGAGGTTCGATCGCCGCCGGCGCCAGGACGGGCGCGCCGCCGAAGGAGACGGTGCGACGGAGGCGATCGCTCTGGTCAGCCTGGGAGATCCCGACGAGGAGGTGGCGTTCAGCCAGCTCGATCGCCACTTCGACCTCCAGCCGGTGCTCGATCGATTGCCGTATCCGATCTTGCGCACGCCCTCGCGTTTCGTCCGCGACAGCCATCTCGCCTCCGATCTCGTTTCGCGATGGAGCGAGGTGGAGGAGATCATGGCGATCTACGGCGCGGAGGCGGGGGCGACGCTGGCGAAGCTTTCGACGGCCGGACTGCTCCTGAGCGAGCCGTTCACGGACGTCCACCCGGACGGTCTGCGCTATGTCCGGAAAGTCTTGATCCGGAGCTTGACGCGCGCCGTTTCAGGGTCCCTCTCCGAAGATGCCTACCGGTTGCCGCCGCCCGTGGCGGATGTCGAGAGCTCCGCATCGAAGCTCTTGACGGTCCGGGACCGGATTCGTTCTCTGGTTCTCGATCGGGTCGATGCGGCCGCGGCGGATCTCCTCTACTACCCGGGTCGCATCTTCCACGATGCTCGAGGATCGTACGTCGTCGTCGGCCGCGGCTCGAGCGCTCCGGCGTCCGGAGAGGCGGACGATGTCGAGGTGGAGCCGGTGCTCGTCGACGACCTGACGAGCCCTCGGCGAAGGATTCGCGTCCTCGACCTGCCGCCCGCCCGCCCGAACCCGGCGTCCGATGTCCCGGCCGGGCCGCCCGCCGGACCGTTCCATGAAGCGTCCGAGCCGTTGTTGGTGGGCAAGCTCCCGATCGGAATGGCGTCTCTCCCGGTTCGCCTCGAGTGCCGGCATTTGGCGACGGTGCGCCTGGCGCCTCGTTCGTGCAAGCTTCGACAACGGCTCCTGTTCCCCCGGGCGAGCACGGCGACGCTCGACAGCTGGGCGCTCGCGCTCTTCCCCAATCCCGAGGGCTCTCCCGAAGCGGACGCGAGCCGGCTGACCTTCGATGCCGCCCGCCTCGTCGCGGCGACCTTGCGCGTCATCCTCCCCTCGCTGTTGCGGGATGCCGCCGAGAACCTCGAGATCGCCTTGCGGTGCGAAGTCGAAGAGCCTGAGCCCGCGTACGTTCTCGCCCCGCGCGACGGGTTCTTCCTCTTCGACCTGGCCGAAGGGGGGAACGGCGCTGCGCGCGCCTTGCGTCGCGACAAGGTCGAAGAGCTGCTCCGTCTGGCCCGGCTCTTTCTCGAGCGGGTGCTCGATCCCTCGCGGCTCGTCATGGTCTACGACCACTGGGGAGTCGAGAAGGAGTTGCTCGGCGAGGAAGCGGCGGATCTGTTCGTCGACGGCGGTGGCGAGCGCTGGCAGGCGGCCCGGCGCACGGCGTTGATCTGGCTGGACGGCAGGCTGCGTCCGGAGGGAGGGGCGGAAGGGAAGGAGCCGAGCCCCGCTCGGTTCGCCTCGGGAGCTCAAGCCGGAGAGGGCGATCCGATCGATTTGGGACGCTGTTGGTACAGCCGGGACGGAGCGGTGACGGACCTCGTCTGGGCGAAGCACCATTGGCGCCTTCGAGACGACGCCGGGGAAGCCACCCTCGACGTCGGCTTCGATCGCGAGACGGTGGTTGCGGCTCGCCGCTTCCTCGAGAGCGAAGATCGGCTCGCTCCCTATCGAGCGGGCTTCGCGGGATTGCTCGCGAACCCCGCCGGGCGTCTCGCGGACGGAACGATCTGGGGAGCCCCTCGCGGCGTCTGGATGGGCGACGAACGCTCGGTCCATCACCATGCCGAGGGGCTCGGGGAACCGATCGTCGCGGACTATGCGAGCCTCGCCTGGGGCCTCTCGCACCAAGGCTTCCCGGCCTTGAGGCCGCTGGCTCGCTTCCTCGTCGAACGGACGTTGGCGGAGGAGGAACGAGGAGACCGGGTCCGGACGGCGATCGCGCTCGTGCGGTTCGTTCAGGGGATCCCCTTCTCTCTGCCGTCCGCGCTTTCCGGAGGGTTGCGGCCCGCCGTCAGCACCCTCCTCTATCGCTTAGGAGACTGCGATTCGAAGTCGCTGGTCCTGGCCCTTCTGGCGCAGCATTGCGGCATCCCTTCCGGTCTGTTCATCTCCTTCGCGGAAGGGCATGCCGTCGCGGCCCTCGCCGTGCCGGACCTCTTCATCGGCCCGGAGCCCTCCGCGGCGCCGGCGCCTCCATCGGCGGAAGACGGCGACCGAACGCCGGACGATCGCGCGGTCGAAGAAGATCCTGTTGCGACCCACCTCTTCGCCTGGCTTTCGACGAGAGGGCTCGAGATGCCGACGCTGTGGGGCACGATGCCGACGGAGCCCGGCAAGGAGGGCCTCGAAATCTACCTCCCGGTCGAATCGACCGCCTATCTGCCTCTCGGCAGGGTGCCCATCCGGGATCCGAAGCGATGGCTTTTCCTGCCGCTCGTGTGCTTCGAGACCGAGATCGCCACGGCCGGTGACGCGCCTGCGATGCCGTCGGACCGGGCGGAGCAAGAGGTCCGGACATGATGAGGAGGGTTCGCGCCTCGGTCTCGCTCGGACTCGTGGCCCTGCTCGCCGGCTCGAGCTGTACGCGCATCGGCGGAGAGGGACAGCTCGACCCGAGGACGTTGTTTTCCGACCTCCCCGTGCAAGCGAGCGACGAAGCCGGAGAGGCCGGGGCCGCGCTCACGTTCCAGGCGGCGGGATTCCGCTTCCGCATTCCCGAGGACGGCGCAACCGTTTGGAGTCTCGGCCTCGATTCGGAGGGAGCGCTCCTCGCCCGCACGCTGCCGGATGGCACCCTCACCGCCTTGATCTACCTCGAAGCCGTCTCGCCGCTCATGGCCGAGCGGCCAGCGGAGGAGATGGCCCGATTCGAGCTGAGCGTCGATCCGCGCCTCGCCGAGGACGCCATCGCTTGGCCGTCGACGACGACGGAGTGGGTAGAGGCCCTCGGCCGCTCGGGCGAGGAGCGTCGATCGCTGCGCCGGCTCGCCTGGATGATGAAGACTCGGACGGGTGGGCGCGGGTTCGGCTACGCTTCGTCGCCCGGCACCTTCTCCGGGTGGCGATGGGTCGGGCTGAACTCGAAGAACGTTCTCCTCCGGCTTGCCCGCACGACGGGACGATGGAGCGAACAGGCGGAGCTGCCCGAAGAGCTCGACCGGGCGTTGCGTGACCATCCCGGGAAGTTCGAAGCTCTGGCGAGCCTCTACACGGCGGGCGCTCCGTCGACTGCGGGCGTCGAAGCGCAGCAAGCGATCGGGCTGGCGAGCGCCGGCGAGTCCGGCGTTCACCTCGCTCTCGTCACCCTCGGAGCGCCGGAAGCGGCGCGCAGCCAAGAGCTCGCCGCCTTCCTGTCGTCCATCGAGCGAGCGGAGGGAGGGCGCGACCGCTCGCCGCCTGCGCCGAGCGTCGAGGAGCTCGCCGGGAGGCTCGGGATCGCGCTCCTGCGCCGGAACTGACCTCGCTACAGCCTCCGCCCCTCGGCCTGGAGCCGCTCGATGCGGCCCCGGAGCCCGTCGAGCTGTTCCCGCACTTCCGCGAGGTGCCCGCGCTCGGCGCGGACGAATCGTCGCGCAGCTCGAGCGACGTTGCGGTCGAGGACCGTGACGATCAGGTCGTGACGTTGAGCCGGCAAGGGTCGGACCTCGAAGAGAGGACGCGGATTCTACCGGCGGACGGTCCCACGACGCCCTCGAGGTCGATTCCAATCCCGGAAGCGGATAGGCTTTCACCGGACTTCCGAGCGGGGAGAGGAGAATGATCCAGGCCAGGCGCAAGGGGTTCTTCTCGAGGGATTACGTGATCGAAGCGGACGGCCTCGAGCCGCTCCTCCTCGCCGTCGAGCGCTGGCGCGAAGCGGCGATCTTCGAGATCGACGGCGTCGTCTACTCGTTCCGCCGGGAAAACCTCATCGGCGGCACCTACCTCCTCGAGCGCCTCGGCGAAGTCCTCCTCCGCGCCGA
>DATMZM010000493.1:0-2162 GCA_035607445.1 Thermoanaerobaculia bacterium
CAACGTACCGGCCCGAGGCGAGCAGCTCGCGCGTTTCCTCGACGTTCCGCGGCAGGTCCAACGTCAGAGGCAAGCCTGGACCGCGCGCCGGGCCATCACCGTGGCGAGGTGCGCCAGGTATTCGGGGCTCGCCTCGCTCCCCGAGCGGACGTCGGCGGTCGACACCGCGCCGTCCGGCACCGCGTCGGGCGCGAAGTTGGCACCGAGCGCCGCCTCGAGGGCCGGCACCCGGAACGCCTTCGAGCCGGCTCCGGTGACCGCGACGCGCACTCCCCCGCCGGTCTTCGCCACCATCACGCCGACGAGAGCGTATTTCGACGCCGGGTGAGCGAACTTGGCGTAGGCCGAGCGCTTGGGCACCGGGAAATGGACGGCGGTGACGATCTCGTCCGCGGCGAGCGCGGTCTGGAACAGGCCGGTGAAGTAGTCGTCGGCGGGGATCGTCCGGCGGTCGGTCGCGATCGTGGCGCCGAGGGCGAGCACCGCCGCGGGGTAATCGGCCGCCGGATCGGCATGGCCGAGCGAGCCGCCGAGGGTGCCGCGGTTCCTGACCTGCGGATCGCCGATGCCCGCGGCGAGCTTCGCGAGGCCGGGGATGAGCCGCTTGACGTCGGCCGAGGTCGCCACCTGGTCGTGCGTCGCGAGCGCGCCGATCACGAGCGTGTCCCCTTCGGCGCGGATCTCGTCGAGGCCGGCGATCTTCGCGAGCGAGACGAGATCCGTCGGTTGCGCGAGGTCGAGCTTCATCACCGGCAGGAGGCTCTGCCCGCCGGCGAGGAGCTTCGCTCCGTCGTTGCCTTTCAAGAACGCGACGGCGTCCGCGACCGAAGCCGGACGATGGAAGTCGAAGCCTTTCATGCGGCACCTCCCGCCGCGCGGATCGCGCGCCAGACCTTTTCCGGGGTCGCCGGCATGTCGATGTGGCTGACGCCCAGGGGAGTCAGGGCGTCGATCACGGCGTTGATGACCGCCGGGGGAACGCCGATCGCGCCGACCTCCCCGACGCCCTTGATGCCGGTGACGTTGTGCGTGCAGGCGGTGACGTGGTTGCCGACCTTGAACGACGGCAGGTCCGCAGCGCGCGGCATGCAGTAGCTCATGAACGAGCCGGAGGTGAGCTGCCCCTGCTCGTCGTAGACGGCCTCTTCGAGGAGCGCCTGGCCGATGCCGTGCGCGAGACCGCCGTGCGCTTGGCCGTCGACGATCATCGGGTTGATGATCACCCCGACGTCGTCCGCGATCGCGACGTCTTTCACCTCGACGACGCCGGTCTCCGGATCGACCTCGACCTCGACCGCGTGGCAGCCGGCCGGGAAGGTGAAGTTCTTCGGGTCGTAGAACGCCGAATCCTCGAGCCCCGGCTCTACGGTGTCGATCGGGTAGTCGTGCGGCACGTAGGCGGCGAACGCGACGTCGCCGAAGCTCTTCTCGCGGTCGGTGCCGGCGACGCGGTACTTGCCGTCCGCGAACTCGACGTCCGCGGGGCTCGCCTCGAGCAGGTGGGCCGCGATCTTCTTGCCCTTGTCGAGGATCTTGTCGATCGCCTTGACGATCGCCGTGCCGCCGACCGCCGCGGAGCGCGAGCCGTAGGTGCCCATGCCGAAGGGGATGCGGTCGGTGTCGCCGTGGACGATCTCGACGTTCTCGAGCGGGATGCCGAGCTTCTCGACCACGAGCTGCGCGAACGTCGTCTCGTGCCCCTGGCCGTGGCTGTGCGTGCCGGTGAAGACGGTCACGGTGCCGGTGGGATGAACGCGGATGCTCGCCGCCTCGTAGAGGCCGGCCCGGGCGCCGAGCGCACCGACGAGGGCGGAGGGCGCGATGCCGCAGGCCTCGATGTAGGTCGAGACGCCGAAGCCGCGCAGCTTGCCGCGCGATTTCGCCTCCGCCTTGCGCTCGTCGAGCTTCGAGTAGTCGATCGCCTGAAGCGCCAGGTCGAGGGTCGCCGGGTAGTCGCCGACGTCGTACTCGAGGGCGACCGGCGTCTGGTAGGGGAACTGGTCCGGCTGGATCAGGTTCCTGCGTTGGATCTCGACGCGATCGATGCCCAGCTCGCGCGCGGCTTGGTCGACCAGCCGCTCGAGCAGGTAGGTCGCCTCGGGGCGGCCGGCGCCGCGCACGGCGTCGACCGGCACGGTGTGGGTGAAGATCGCCTGGACCTC
>DATMZM010000473.1:0-30287 GCA_035607445.1 Thermoanaerobaculia bacterium
AGACCCAGAGCTCGTGCGCCTCCTCGACGTCCGGCAGCGTGGTGAAGAAGAAGCAGCGATCGCCGACGCGGGTCAGGGCCTGCGGTCGCGAGCCCCCCAGCTGCGCCGGCTCGAGATCGGCGACGAGCGCCGTCCCGGCGACCGTGCCGCTCGAGATCCAGGGCTCCGCCCCGTGGACGCCGTCGTCGAGGCGAAAGACCGCGCGCCCCGCGAGCGCGGCGCCGAAGCCGACGTTCAAGAACCGATCGGCGCCCGCCGGACCGGCGAGGCGGCGGGTTCCCGCCGCCCGGCCGTCGCTCACCCAGACCGCCTCGTCGTCGTGAGAGACGCCGGTGACGAAGAAGACCCGCCGGTCGACGGCCAGGAAGTCGTGGGGATCGGACGAGAAGAATCCGGGGGCGAGGTCCTCGACCTCGCGGGTCCCCGGCCGCGTGAGATCGGAGATCCAGAGCTCGGCGCCCTCGGCCGCCGCCTGGCCCGAGAACCAGACCTTCCCGGCGCCGTCCGCGAACGGATCGCTCAGGAAGCCCCGGTAACCCGAGCAGGTGCCGGGGCAGATGTCGAGAGCGCCGGTGCCGGCCGGCCGGCCGTCGCTCGCCCAGAGCTCCTGCCCGTGCGCCGCGTCGGTGGCGACGAAGCCGACCCGCGGGCCGGCGACCACCATCTGGGGATTGACGCTCGCGCGCTCGAAGCTCGCGACCGATTTCGTCCGCGCCGCCGTCCCGTCGGAGACGAACAGCCGGTAGCTCTGCTCGTCGGGGAGGAAGAAGAACGCGTTCGCTCCCGCGGTCGCGAACGGCGCGAGCAGCGTCCGCAGCTCGGCGGGCACCGCGATCGAGCCGAGGGTCGTCGTGCCGCCCGCGGTCCCGTCGCTCGACCAGAGCCGGAAATCGGTGCCGCCGGCCTTCGGCGCGAAGAACAGGATCCGCGTGCCGGCGCCGCCCGCGACGGGGCCCAGGCCCGTCGGATCGGCGCCCAGGGCGGCGATCCGGCGCGTGCCGGCGGTAGAACCGTCGCTCGTCCAGAGTCCGTCGAGAGCGAAGAAGAAGAGGCGGTCGCGGAGCCAGGTCAGGCCGCGCGGCGAGGAGCCCTGCGGCCCCGGCTTCAGGTCCTTGACCCGGCGCGTCCCCGGGACCGTGCCGTCGCTCGTCCACAGCTCCTCGCCGGTCGCCGCATCGGCGCGGGTGAAGAAGATCCGCCGCGGTCCCGCGACGGCAGCGGCGCGGACGAACGAGCCCGGCATGCCGATCAGGGCGCGCGTCCCGGGGAGCGTGCCGTCGGTCGCCTCGAGCTGGCAGCGGTGGCCGTTGCAGGCGACGGCGAAGAGCAGCTCGCCGGTCGCGGCCACGGTCTCGATCCCGCCGGCCTGGTTCCTGAGCAGAGGCACCGTGCCGCCCGCGGTGCCGTCGGTGCTCCAGAGGCCGCGGCCGGGGGTCGTCGCGGTGAAGACGACCCGTTGGCCGACCCGGACGAACCGGTCGGGGAACGAGCTGCCGCTCCGGAAGGTCGAATCGATGTCCTCGACCAGGTAGGGCGAGAGCGCTCGCGCCGGCACGGCGGCCGGGGCGAGCGCGAAGAGAGCGAGGAGGAGGGTACGTCGTGCGTGCATTCGATTCTCCGGCCGCGGGGCCGTTGAGAGCGCCGGCTCCGGAGCGACGAGGAGCGGGAGAGGCGGCAGGCAGCCGGCGCGTGGGTCGCGCAGTTTAATCGACCGGGCACCCGAAGCGCATCCGTACATCCCGCGGCCGGTCCCGCCGGCCCGGCGATCCGTCCCCTTCTCTTCCGTTCGCCGCACCCTAGACCCGGAACCCTTTCGAACCCGCCGAAAGCGCGGAGGAGCCGGATGATGCTCGCGCTCGCCTTTCGCCCGCATTCCTTCCGCTTCCCATCCGCGCGACTCGCAGCCTCGGCGGGGCTCGCCGGAGCGCTCGCGTTCGCCGGCTGCCGGCCGAGCGCTCCCCCGTCTCCCGACGGCGCCGCGGTGATCGCCGCGGTCCTGCCCGGCGGCGGCGGCGAGGCCGCGGACTTGCGCCCGGGCGACCGCGTCCTCGCGCTCCACCGCAAGGCCGCGCCGCCCGCGAACCCGCGGGCGTTCGACGGCGCGATCTCGACCTGCCTCGACCTCGCGCTTTGGGAGCTCGACGAGGCGCCGCGCGGCGAGGTGGACCTCGAGATCGAACGCGGGGCGGCCGGCGCCGCGACGCGCTCGACCGTGCACGTCGTCGCGGACGACTGGCGCGTGCGCTGCCGGCCGGAGCATCCGAAGACGCCCGCGGCGCGCGCCTGGGAGAGCCTGCGCCGGGCCCAGGAGCTCGCGGACGCCCACGAGACGCCGAAGCTCGAAAAGGCGTTCGCCGCCGCGGAGCGCCAGGTGCGCGCGCTCAAGGACGAGCGCCTCCTCGCCTATCTCCTGCAACGGCGCGGCGAGGCCTGGCTCGGCGCCGAGGAGCTCGACGCCGCCCGCGCGGACTTCCAAGCCGCGCTCGCGATCCGCCGCCGCCTGGCGCCCGGCTCTCTTTCGACCGCGCGCACCTGGGCGCTCCTCGGCCGGGCCGAGAGCATGCGCCAGGACATTCCGGCCGCCGACGCCGCGCTCGCCGAAGCCGTCAAGGTGCAGCAAGCCGCCGCCCCCGGCAGCCTGGCGCTCGCCTTCACCGAGAACGTGGTCGGCAGCCAGGCCGCGCTCCACGGCGACGAGGACGCCGCCGACCGCCACTACCGCGCCGCCCTCGCAATCGCCCGAGCCAAGCTGCCGGAGAGCCACCTGGTGGGCGCTCTCTTGATGAACCTCGGCAACATCGCCCGCCACCGCAGCCGCTACGACGAGGCGGAGGATTTCCAGAACCGCGCGCTCGCGCACTTCACGCGCCACGAGCCCGATTCGCTGAGCGTCAGCGACGTCCGGTTGAACCTCGGCATCGTCTCGATGGCGCGCGGCAACTACGAGGCCTCGGAGGGACGCCTGCGCGCCGCGCTCGCGGACTACCGGAAGCGCCTCCCCGGCACGCCGGCCGTGGCGATCGCGCTCGCGAACCTGGGTCTCCTCGAGATGCAGCGCGCCAACTACGCGGAGGCCGAGGCCGACCTGCTCGAAGCTCTCGCGCTCTACGGCCAGCTGGCGCCGGACAGCCCGATGGTCGCGCGCGCCGAGACCAACCTGACGACCGTCTGCGTCGCCCAGGGCGCTTTCGACCGCGCCGAGAAGCATGCCGCGCGCTCCCTCGCGATCCACCGCAAGCTCGGTCCCCCGTCTCCGATCCTCGCCTACGACCTGGTCAACGCGGCGGAGATCGCCCGCAGCCGCGGCGACGCTCGCGGCGCCAAGGCGCGCATCGCCGAGGCGCTCGCGATCGACCTCGCGCACCCGCCGACCGCGGACGTCGCCTACTCGCTGCTGCGCGCCTCGTACCTCGCGCTCGAGCTCGGCGACCTCGCGACCGCGGACCGCGCAGACCAGGCCGCGCTCGCGATCGTCGAGAAGGTCGTCCCCGGCTCGAACTTCCACGCCGACGCGCTCGACCTGCGCGGCCGGATCGAGCAGCGCCGCGGCCGGACCGAGGCGGCGAGCCGGAGCTTCTCGGAGGCTCTCGACGTCTACGACCGGACGGTCGAGAGGGTCGGCGGCTCGGACCTCGACCGCACCCGCTTCCGCAGCCAGTTCGCCGACCTGGCCCGCACCGCGATGGCGCTCCAGATCGAGCGCGGGCAGCCCGAGGAGGCGTTCCGGACTCTCGAGCGCTTCCGCGCGAGGAGCCTGCTAGCGCTCCTCGCCGAGCGCGATTTGGCACCGCCGCGCGAGCTGTCCCGAGAGCTGGCCGAAGAGAAGCGGCGCATCGACGCCTCGCTCGCCCAAGCCGACGATCAGATCGAAGGGGTCGATCCCGCCAAGGACGGCCGCCGCTTGGACGAGATGCTCGGCTCGCGCGCTCGCCTGCTCGCCGAGCGCGAACGGCTGATCGAGCGGATCCGCCGCGCCGCCCCGCGCTACGCCGCGCTCACCTCGCCCTCGCCGCTCGCGCTCGCGGCGGCGCGCCGGACCCTCGACCCGGGCACCGTCTGGCTCGACTACTCGGTCGCGGACGGCGCGACGACGCTCTTCGTCGTCCTCCCCGAGGGCTTCCCGGGCGCGCCGCCCTCCGGGCTCGCGGTGCGCGCGATCCCGCTCGGCCGCGCGAAGCTCGCGAGCGAGGTGACGATCTTCCGCAGCCTCGTCCTCGCCGGCGAGCGCGCGTCCGGCCCGGCGGCCGAGCGCGCGCTCCGCGCCGCGGCCGAGCGCCTGTACGCACGGCTGGTCGCGCCGGCCGAGCCCTGGCTCGGCCATGCGGACCGCCTGGTGATCTCGCCGGACGGCCCGCTCTCGGCGCTCCCCTTCGCGGCGCTCGCCCTGCCCGCACCCGCGGGCGGCTATCTCGCCGAGCGCTGGCCTTTTTCGACCGTCCCGTCGGCGACGCTCGCCGCCGAGCTGCGCCGCGAGCGCGCCCGCCCGGCGGCCGCCTCGCCCTCCGGAACCGCCGCGCTCCCCGGGGCCACCCCGCTCGTCGCCTTCGGCGATCCGCGCTATCCCGCGCCGCCTCCCGGGGCCGCCTCCCGGGGCACGGCGGCCGGCGGCGAGGATCGCGGCCTCGACTCCCGCCCGTGGCTGCGCTTCCGCTCCGGCTTGGCACCGCTGCCCGACAGCCGGGCCGAGGTCGAAGGGATCGCGAGCCTGTTTCCGCCCGCCCGCGCGTTCCTCGGCGCCGACGCCACGGAGGCGCGCTTCTTGAACGACGCGCCGCAAGGCCGCATCGTCCACTTCGCCGGCCATGCCCTGCTCGACCCGCGCTTCCCCTTGGACTCCGGGCTCGCGCTCACGCCGCCGCCCCGCCCCGCCCGCCCCGGTGACGACGGCCTCCTCCAGTCCTGGGAGATCTTCGAGAACCTGCGCCTCGCGGCCGACCTCGTGACCCTCTCGGCCTGCGAGACCGGCCTCGGCCCCGAGGCCCAGGGCGAAGGGCTCCTCGGCCTCACCCGCGCCTTCCACTACGCCGGAGCCCGCACCGTCCTCTCCTCCCTCTGGTCGGTCTCCGACCGCTCGACCGCGGAGCTGATGCGCCGCTTCTACGGCCATCTGAAAGCCGGGGAGCCGAAGGACCGAGCCCTCGCCGCCGCGCAACGCGAGCTGATCCACGGCGGCCTCGCCCACCCTTACCACTGGGCGGCCTTCCAGCTCGACGGGGACTGGAGATAGACGAGTGGGAAGGAGAGATCCATGCGTGCCCTGATCGCCCTCGGACTGGCCCTGCCGCTCCTCTGCGCCTGCGCGACGGCGGAGCGCTCGCAGACTCCCGCCGCCGCCGCGGTCCAGATCGCGGACCTCGTGTCCGCCGTCGGCTCCGCCCTGGCCGAGGCCGAGCCGTCCCTCGCGAAATACGGCCTCGCTCTCAAGTCCGCGACGGTCACCGTCGAGGCCGAGACTTCGATCGACAAGAGCCTCGGCCTGGCTCTCGTCGTCGTTTCAGCGGACGCGAGCAGGACCTCGCAGCGATCGGTGGAGGTCAGCGTGGCGCTCGACGTGTCGAGCCTCGAGGCCGCCGCGACGCCGGGGGACGATTCCGCGTCGCTCAGGAAGGCCATCGAGGACATCGGTCGAGCCGTCACGAGCCGGCGGGCGAGCGGCTCGCCCGCGGCGTTCGACTCGATCACCGTCGAGATCGAATTCACCGTGACGTCCAAGCTCGAGGGCGGGCTGGCGGTCGAGGTGCTGGACGCCCTGAAGCTCGAGCCCGAGCGGACGGCGAGCCGGACGAAGAGCCACACCCTCTCGATCACCCTCGGCCGGCGGACCGGCTAGGCGCCCGGCGACCCGAGGCTCGCCCCCTCCCGCCTCCCACCCGGAGCCGGTTTCCGGTTCTCTAGGGGTCGAGCTCCGGCGGGTCCCCGTTCGCCGCCGCGGCGACACCGTAACGATCCACCTGCGCGAACGCCTGTTCGCGGGAGACCTCCATGGACTCGCCCCACGATCCCGCCCGGAGCCTTCGCCTCGCTCGCCGCACCCGCCGGGCTCGCCGAGCCGTCGCTGCGGTTCTCGCTCTGATCGGCTGCTGCGCGCTCGCCGGCTGCCGCGCGCGGCCGGCGCCCTCTGCGGACGGCGCGGCGACCATCGCCTCGGTCCTTCCCGGCGGCGCCGCCGAGGCGGCGGGATTGCTCGCGGGCGATCGGCTCGTCGAATTCCGGCGCGCCGCCTCGCCGGCCAACCCGAAGGCGTTCGCGGCGCCCGTGCGGACCTGCCTCGACCTCGCGCTCTGGGAGATCGAGCAGGCGCCGCGCGGTCCGGTCGAGCTCGCGGTCGAGCGCGCCGAGCCCACGGGACAAGCCAAGGGACAGCCGAACGCGAAGCCGCGGCGCCTCGACGTCGCCTTGCCGGCCGACGACTTCCGCCTGCGCTGTCGGCCCGAGCGCGCCGCGACGCCCGAGGCGAGAGCCTGGGAGAGCCTGCGCCGGGCGCAGGACCTCTCCGACCGCCACGAGACGGCGCAGGCCGAGGCGGCGTTCGCCGCGGCGGAGCGCTATGGCCGGGGCGCGCACGGCGGCCGGGAGCCGCGGCGCCAGGCGCTCCTCGCGCTCGTCCTCCTGCGCCGCGCGCGGGCGCGCAACGGGTCCGAGGACTTCGACGGCGCTCTCGCGGACAGCCGCGGCGCGCTCGCGATCGAGGAGCGCCTGGTCCCCGGGAGCCTCGCCGTCGCCCAGGCGTGGACGGCCGTCGGCCTGACCCAGAACCACCGCGAGGACTTGAAGGCGGCCGACGCGGCGCTCGGCCGCGCGCTCGCCATCCAGGCGAAGGCGGCTCCCGACAGCCTCGCGCTCGCCGCGACCCGCAACCTCCTGGGCGTCGCCGCCATGCTGCGGGGCGACCTCGACGGCGCCCTCGCGCAGTACCGGGTGGCGCTCGCGCTCAACGAGCGCCGGATGCCGGAGAGCCGCGGCGTCGCCGGGCTCCTGGTCAACCTCGGCGCCGTCGCCCGCGGCCGCGGCCAGCTCGACGAGTCCGAACGCTACGCGCGCCGCGCGCTCGCCCTCTTCCTGCGCATCGAGCCCGGGGGCATCCACGAGCCCGACCTGCTGGTCAATCTCGCGAACATCGCGCTCTCCCGCGGCGACTACGACCGGGCCGAGGGACTGCTGCGCCGGGCGCTCGCGATCTACCGCCAGCGCGCGCCGGGCGGGCCGGCGGAGGCGAGCGCGCTCTCCGGCCTCGGGATCATCCAGACCCATCGCGGCGACCCCGCCGCGGCCGAGGAAACCCTCGAGCAGGCGCTCGCGCTCACCGCCCGGCTCGCCCCGGGCAGCCCGAACGAAGCGCGCGTCGAGACCAACCTCGCCGAGGCCGCCCTCGCCCAGGGCGACGCCCAAGGTGCCGTCGGGCGCGCGGCCGGCTATGCCGAGCGGGGGCTCGCGATCCACCGCAAGGTCGCTCCGGGCACCCCGATCCTCGCCTACGACCTCCTGAGCCTGGCCGCGATCGCCGAGCGGCGCCGCGATCCGGCCGCCGCCCGCGCCCGAGTCGCCGAAGCGGCGGCGCTCGCCGACCGGCTGCCGGAGGGTCTCGACACCGCGTCCGTGCTCGCGCGCTCGGCCGGGTTCGAGATGCGCTCCGGCGATCTCGACGCCGCGGAGCGGCACGTGATGCGCAGCCTCGAGATCCACGAACGCCTGGCTCCGGGGACCGATTACCACGTCGAGGCGCTCGCGGTGCGGGCCGAGATCGAGCGGCGCCGTGGCCGGCTCCGCGACGCGGCGCGCACCTCCGCGCGCGCTCTCGACGTCCTCGAGACGACGGTCGGCCGGCTCGGCGGCTCGGACCTCGACCGTACCCGCGTGCGCGCCCAGTTCGCCGCGCTCTACCGCGGCGCGATCGACCTGGCGCTCGTCGAGGGCCGTCCGGAGGAGGCGTTCCACACGCTCGAGCGCTTCCGGGCGCGCAGCCTGCTCGACCTGATCGCGGAGCGCGATCTCGCGCCGCCGGCCGAGCTGCCGGCCGACCTGAGCGCCGAGCAGCGGCGGATCGACGCCGCGCTCGCCGAGCTGACCGGCGAGATCTCGGGGGCGAACCCCGACCGCGACTCCGGGCGTCTCGACGAGCTGCTCGCGAAGCGCCGCCGGCTGCTCGCCGACCGCGAGGCGCTGCGCGAGCGGATCCGCCGCGCCTCGCCGCGCTATGCCTCTCTCATCGCGCCGGTGCCGCTCGACCTCGCCGCCGCCCGCCGCACTCTCGATCCCGGCACCGTCTGGCTCGACTACGCGGTCGGCGACAAGGCGACGACCCTGTTCGTCGTCTTTCCCGAAGGCGCGGCCCGCGCTCCCGCTTCCGGCCTCGCCGTCCTCGAGCTGCCGGTCGCTCAGGCGCGGCTCGCCGACGAGGTCGCCGTCTTCCGCAGCCTCGCCGCCTCGGGCGACCGCCCGCCCCAGGCAGCCGCCCTGCGCGCCGCCGCCGCGCGCCTCTACGCCCGGCTCGTCGCGCCGGCCGAGAGCTGGCTCGAAGGGGCCGACCGCCTCCTGATCTCGCCCGACGGTCCGCTCGCCGCCCTCCCCTTCGCCGCCCTCGTCCGGCAGGACGGCCGCGGGAAGGGCGTCTACCTCGCCGAGCGCTGGCCCTCCTCGACCGTGCTCTCCGCCACCCTCGCGGCCGAGCTGCGGTCCGGCCGCGAGGGCCGCGGCGGCGCGGGCGAGCCGGAGACGCTCGTGGCCTTCGGCGATCCCAGATATCCGAGCGCGCCGCCGCGGCTCGCCGCCGCCGGGCCGCGGGGAGGAGGAGGAGCCTCCACGAGCGCGAGCCGGGGCGGCTCTCCGGATCGCGACGAGCGCCCCTGGTTCCGCTTCCGCAGCGGCCTCGAGCCGCTGCCCGACAGCCGGGTCGAGGTCCGCGCCATCGCCGAGCTGTTCCGGCCCGCCCGCCTCTACCTGGGCGACGGCGCCACCGAAGCGCGCTTCCTCGCCGACGCCCCGGGCGCGCGCATCGTCCACTTCGCCGGCCACGCTCTGCTCGACCCGCGCTTCCCGCTCGATTCCGCCCTCGCCCTCTCGCCGCCGCGGCGCTCGGCGCGCCCGGGCGACGACGGCCTGCTCCAGGCCTGGGAGATCTTCGAGCGGCTCCGGCTCCGCGCCGACCTCGTCACCCTCTCCGCCTGCGCGACCGGGCTCGGCCCCGCGGCACAGGGCGAGGGGCTGCTCGGCCTGACGCGCGCCTTCCACTACGCGGGAGCCCGCACCGTCCTCGCCTCGCTCTGGCCGGTCTCCGACCGCTCGACCTCGGACCTGATGCGCCGCTTCTACGCCCATTTGAGCGCCGGCGCGCCCAAGGACCTCGCGCTCGCCGCGGCGCAGCGCGAGCTGATCCGCGGCGGCCTCGCCCACCCGTACCACTGGGCGGCGTTCCAGCTCGACGGGGACTGGCGTTGAGATCCGGGCGGCGTGGAGCCCGCCGCCCCGTCCTCACCGCCTCCCGACGACGATCAGGTGCCCCGCGTTCTGGGTGTAGACCTTGCCGTCGGGACCGATCGACAGCGGCGTGTAGGCCGCCCCGAGCGCAAGTTGCAGGAAGATCCGATCCTTCTCGACGCCGCCCTGGGCGATCGCGTAGAGGTTGCCGTCCTCGCTGTTGGCGTAGACGACGCCGTTCCGGTCGACCGCGGCGGCGTTGATGCACCATTCGAAGCCGTTCGGGTGATCGGAGACGCAAGCCAGAGTGCCGTCCGGGTTGCGCGAGCAGCTCTCGGTGTTGGTACTGCGGAACCGCCACTCGGGCGCGAGGTCGGGGCCGAGCTGCGTGACGAAAAACGCCGGGGATTCGTTCGGCGCGCAGAAGGCCGGATCCGCGCAGTAGGTGCCGAAGCCGTAGTGGTTCTCCTTGAGGACGAGCGAGTAGGTGCCGTCGTGGCGGTAGAGGTTCGGCGTGACGTCGAGCCCGAAGTCGAAAGCGCCGCGGAACCGCCCCGCCGCGCTCCACTTGTAGAGCTTGCCGCGGAACCCGTTGTACTCGGCATAGGTGCCGAAAAAGACGCTGCCGTCGGGGGCGATCACCGGCGCATTGGTCCCCGAATCGACGGCCCGGCCCGTCGGCGCCTCGTTGGTCGCGGGATCGACGCCGAGCGGCGCCCCGGCCGCGCAGCCGCCCGGCGTGCCGTTCGGTGGCAGGGTCGCCGTGCCGCAGCCGTCGTTCAAGTGGCCGCGGAACGAGGCGGCCCACTTCGGCGTCAGGTCGGGGCGGATCGCGAGCAGGAACGAGTAGCGGTCGGCGCGGTGCGCGCGGCTCGGCACGTAGATCGTGCCGTCGGGACCGACCGCCGCCGCGGCGTTGACCGGAGGCCGCTGCTTGCCGCACGGCACGGTCGGCGGCACCGCGGTCGGGCTCGGCGGCCACGGCAGCTGATCCGGGGTGAACTCGAGCTTGCAGAGGTCGTTCGGAGCGGGGGCGCCGAGCGCGAGCGCCGAGAAGCTCACCTTTCTGATCGCGCCGTTCGGGCGGACGCGGATCAGCCAGGCGTCGCGGATGTCGCGGTGCCACGGGTCCGAGTCGGCGAGCTGGATCGCCTGGTAGTAGAGGTTCCCGCGCCGGTCGGCGACGGGAGGGCCGACGGTGTAGGTATGGGGATCGAGGGCGCCGAACGGGTTGATGCGCGCGATCACCCTGCCGCTCTTCCGCTCGAGCTCGAACAGCGTGCCGGAGCCCCCCGGCACGTAGACGCGGCCGCGCGCCAGGAGGGCATGGAACACGGGCTCGGACGGGCCGAGGAAGTTGAGCGCGGGCACGGGCGCCGGCACCCAGTCGCTCGCGAAGCTCCACTTCTCGACCAGCCGCCCGCGGTGCCAGCGGAGGCGCCGCTCGTTCCAGACCTGGGTGTTCCAGGTGTTGACGCCGCACGGCTCGTCGGTCATCCAGCCCGGAGGATCGCAGGGCACGAACGTCCCGGTCTTCCATTCCATGAAGACGTCGTCGCCGTCGACCAGCGGCACCTGGTAGTGGGGCGCGAGGACGCCGAACTGCTCCGCCCTCTCGAGCTCGACGAACGGGTCGTAGACGAGGTCGGCGAGGCGCCGGTCGAGCGGCTGCCCCGCGACCGAGACCATGCCGCGATGCAGGGAGTCGTGCCCCCACTGCGGCCAGGACTCCTCCGCCCGGGCGAGCGGGGCCGCCGGCAGAGCGATCAGAGCGATCAGGACGAACGGGAACGGGGCTCTCTTCATCGTGCATTCCTCCGCAGTCTTCACACCCTCGTCCCTCAAAATAGTGCACGGGTCGGACGATTCCGCGCCGCGCGAATCCGAGTCTTGCGTCCCCCGAAAATCCGTGTCACGATTTCCTCGCCTCGAAGCGATCCAGGACAGCCCCGCAAGGACCCCCCGCTCTCACGCCTTTGGTCGAATCGCATCGTGCCGGTCTCCCCGCTCGAAACGCAGCCTTTCGTTCGCCCTCAACGTAGAAGGGCGGCTTTCATCCAGGACCGCGCCGCCGCGCGGCGCATCGCAAGGAGTTGATTCATGCCGGAACAGGGATCGGTCAAGTGGTTCAACGACGCCAAGGGCTTCGGCTTCATCACCCGGGACCAGGGCGCCGACGTCTTCGTTCACCAGACCGCGATCCAGGCGGAGGGGTTCCGCACCCTCGGCGAGGGTGACCGCGTCTCCTTCGACGTCGTCGACGGGCCGAAGGGTCCCCAGGCCCGCAACGTCGTCCGCCTGTAACTCCTCTTCCCCTCCCTCCCGCGCCCCGGAGCGTCCTTCGAGCGCCCGGGGCGTTCGCTCGTCCGGGCGGCGCCGCGGCCGGACGGCCTGAACGAGTCGGTTAGACTCGTGTCCCTGTTCTCGATGAGATCGAACGCGATGGCCCGCTCTCCCGAACCGGCCCTGCCCCCCAAAAGCGACTTCCGCGCCACCTTCGACGAGTACTTTCCGCGCTTGAGGAGCTACTTTCAGGCCAGCGGATTTTCGCCCGATGAAGCCGAGGATCTAAGTCAAACCGCTCTCTGGTCCGTCTATCGTTCCCAGGGGCAGTTCCGCGGCGACGGCAGCTTCGCCGCCTGGGTCTACACGGTGGCCAAGAACGCCGCCCGCGACGAGTGGCGGCGGCGCGGCAGGGCCCCGGCGCCGGATTCGCTCGAACGGCCGATCGGCGAGGAGGGAGCCGAGACGCTCGGATCGACGATCGCCGACGACCGGCCGACGTCCGAAGAGGAGGCCGTCGACCGCGAGGACTTGAAGCGCACGATCGCCGCGCTCGCGAACCTGCCCGCTCGGATGCGCGCCTGTCTGCTGCTGCACGTGCAGGAGGGACTGTCGTACAACGAGGTCGCGCGCCGGCTCTCCCTGTCGGTGCCGACGGTGAAGGTGCAGATCTGGAACGCGCGACGGCGCTTGCGCCAGCTGCTCGAGGAGGGGCCCCGATGACCGAACCCAAGCTGCCGCAAACGCCTCCCGGCCCCCCCGGGCGCCATCCGACGCCGCCCGAGCTCTACCGCGCCGCCGCCGGGCCGCGCACGCCGGCCGTCGAAGCCACCCTCGCCCACGCCGCGGCCTGCGCCGAGTGCTCGGCCGAGCTCGCCCGCCTCGAAGCCTTCAATCATCCCGCCCCGGTGGCACCGCACGCGCTCGACGCCGCCTGGCGGCGCTTCGAGAGGGGAGAAGGGGTGGCGGCGAACGAAAACCGCCCGCGCCGCGCCGCCGTCTGGGCGCTTCCCCTCGCCGCCCTCCTCGCGCTCGGCGTCGGTCTCGCGGTCTGGCAGAGGACCCAACAGAGCGCCCCCGGCCCGACGGCGCAACCCGCTCCCCCGGTCCACATCACCAAGCCGGCGATCCCCGGCCCCCCCGGCAGCGACGGTCCCCGGGGCGGCCCCGGGGAGCAGCCCGCGGACGCCCTCTCCCCCCTCGGCCCCCTCGCCGCGCCGCCCCGCGCCTTCCGCTTCACCAACCCCGACGGAGCGAGCCGCCACGTCCTGGTCTTCGACGAAGGCCAGAAGTACCTCTGGACCAGCGACGAGACGACCGGCACCGCGGTCCCCTTCCCCGCATCCGAGCAAGCGAAGCTCAAACCCGGAGCGCACTACTTCTGGACCGTCGTCGGCCCCGACAACGAGCAGATGCCGGCGCAGAGCTTCACCCTGCGCCCGGCGGGCTGACGGGCGATCTCCGCCGCGAGGTGGTCGATCGTCGGCCGGCGCGGGTCGATTTTCAGAAGCTGCGAGTCGATTTTTCCCCGCCGCGGACCGATTTCCGGCCGCTCCCGGTCGATCGGCGGCCGAAAACAATTGATTTCCGGCCGGTTTCAATCGATTTTCTTCCGCTCCCAATCGATTTCCAGCCCGTCGAAATCGATTTCTGCCGGCTCAAAATCGATTTCCGCCGGGAAACAATCGATTAGCGGCCGGCCCTAATTGATTTCGAGCCGCCGGAAATCAATTCTTGTCAGCCGGAAATCGCCCCGCAGCGGGAAAAAATCAATTTCCGGCGGGAAAGAATCGATTCTTTTCCGGTGCGGGGCGATTCCCGGGCGGGCAGGAGCGGTCGGCGAGGGCTGGTGGGCGGGCGGCGGCGAGCGCCATTCGCATCGCGTGCGACGGCTGTCGACATGCGGTCCCGTCCGTGGCGACTGATGCCCGTCCTCTGCGACCCGGCGCCGCAGCGTGGGCCGGGTGATATCGTTGGATGGCGCCTCGGGGTTCGAGTCCTCACCAGCCGCACCAACCCAACCAGCCGCACTATGCTCGGTCCGCGACATCGTGTGTCAGCTCTCCTGCTTACGGTGGGGCTTGCCGGCTGCTCGAGCGCCTCCCCCACGAAGCCTGCCGCCGGAGGCGCGCAGCCGCACCGCGTCATCTTGATCAGCCTCGACGGCGCCAGCACCCTCACGCTGCACGAGCTCTACAGGCAAGGCGTGCTCCACGAGGGCGGTTTCGAACGCTTCTTCCGCGACGGCGAGGTCGCCGACGAGCTGATCCCGGTCGATCCGACGCTCACCTCGACCAATCACATCAGCCTGGCAACCGGCTTTTGGCCGGCCTCGACCGGTATCGTGGGCAATCAGTTCCACCCAAGCGGATCGGCCTTCGAGAAGAAAGTGAGCGGTTTCGATGCCCCGATCGAAACGGAGACGCTCTGGGAGGCGGCTCGCCGCCAGGGACTTCGGACGGCAGTCCTCGCCTGGCCCGGAGCCGACGCCAAGGAAGTGCGGCGCACCGCCGACTGGGGCTTGGTCTACGATACCGCCGCGGAGCGCGAGGCGCAGATCCTCTTTTATTCACCCGCCGATTGGCACCCTCCTCCGCCGGGCTCGGACCACGAGACGGTGGCGAGTTACTCGGCTCTGCTGGCCGCACGGGACGCTCTCAATGATGAGGCGGGAGAGGTCGCTGAGGTTTTCGAACTGATCGCCGTCGACCGCCGAGACGACGGCCAGATCAACTACGACAGCGTGGTGGTGACCGCCCAACCGTCCGGCGCCGAGAGACGCACGACAGCCCCCTTGCACGTCGGCGAGTGGGCGCACTTGACCTGGTCGCGCCCCGGCGGACGTGTCTCCTCATGGCTCAAGCTCCTCGCTTTCACGCCGGACCTCTCCCGCTGCCAGCTCTTCATCGGCGGCCGTTTTCACACGATCGCCTACCCAGACGACTTCGCTGGGGCGCTCATGGACAGAGGGCTCGACTGGCCTGGCTCTCCCAGCAGCGTCAGCTTGGCGGCGAGTTGGCAGGGCAAGCCTGGAATCGACTCGGCGACTTGGACCGAACAGGCTGAGCGCATGGCAGCCTTCTTGGGAGGAGCTTTGCGAATCGCGACATCGCGCGGCGACTGGGATCTCCTCATGGGCTATATCCCGGTGATCGACGATGCGGGGCACCGGCTCCTGCTGGTCGACTCCCGCCAGCCCGGATTTTCCCCGGAACGGCGGGACGACCTCGAAAGGGCGCGGAACCGGGTCTGGCAGGCGGTCGACGGGGAGCTGCGGCAACTGCTCGCCGGGCTCGACCTCACGAGGACCACCGTCGTGGTGGTGAGCGATCACGGCATGACGCCGGTCCATACCGCGGTCGATCCCAATGCTCCGTTGGCCGAGCTCGGGTTGCTCGCCAAAGACGACAAAGCGATGGTCGGCGATTCCGCGCCCGGGCCCACCGCTTACGCCATCGGCGAAGGTGGCACAGCCCACATCTATCTCGACGCCGGCCCGGAGGGGAGCGGAAAGGTCAAGGCCGCCGCGCGCATCCTCGCCGACCTCACCAAGCGCTACGCGGATTGGCGAGTGGGGGGGGAAGCTCCGATCGAAAAGATCTTCAGCCGGCGCGAGGCGGCCCGGATAGGTCTCGATCACCCGAACAGCGGCGACCTGATCCTCTTTGCCCGCGAGGGGTTCGTCTTCCGCAACCTTCCGGGGGGCCAGCCCTCAGCCCCGGCACCGGTCTACGGCGCACACGGCCATCTCAGCATCCATCCGGATATTCAGGGCATTTACATGGCGATCGGTGCCGGCATCAGACCAGGCCTCGGAGGTACGGTCCATGCCACGGAGATCGCTTCCCGAGTGGCGGCCTGGCTTGGGATTGCCCCCCCGGGCCATCTGACGGAGGCGAGTGGCGAGCCGCCGTGACGACGCCGCGCACGTCGAGATCTTCGTACCGCGGTATCCGGCGTGGGACGTAGCGAGCCTCGTCTCCCTTCAACGGCAGTTCCTCATGGCTTCCCAAGCTGCTGCACGGCGGTCGCTTGTCTGCCGGTGAGAACCAGCTCACGGATTGCGCAACGATCGATTTTGCCACTCGGCAACAGAGGCAGGGACTCGACCGTCACCACCTCGTCGGGCACTGCGTAGTGCGGCAGGCACTCGAAGCACCTCCGCCGCACGGTCCCTGGTGCGATACCCTCCCCGCGACCCGGGTCCACCAAGCAGACAGCGACCAGGCGACTGCCGCGGCGGCTCTCCCCCATGGAGACGACGACGGCGCGCTGGATTCCTTCGACTCTCTCCACTGCCGCCTCCACCTCGGCGAAGACCACCAGCAGGCCGTCTCGTTTCGCGCTCAAACCGGAGCGGCCGACGATCTCGACGTAACCGTCGGCACGGATCTTCGCCACGTCTCCGGTATCGAACCACTCGTCGTTCCCGCGGGGCTCGAAGCACCACCGCTCCTCCTGGATCAGATAGCCGTTGGAGCCGTTCTTCTGCCGGCATTGGAGCCGCCCGACCCGCTCTCCCAGGGCCGTCTCGATCTCCTCTCCGGCTTCCGCCACATCCAGCTCGATGCCGGCGAGCGGATAGCCGGCAGTCCCGAGGCGTACACCGGGAGGATCGTCCGGAGACGCGGAGGAGACCGCTCCCATCTCGGCACTGCCGTAGAGGTTGAGCAGCGGCCCGAAACGCGATTCGAACTCGGCCATCGTTTCCCGCTTGATCTTGTCGCCGGCCGTCACCGCCAGTCGATAGCTTCGCGGTGTCTTGCGGACGCTCAGGAACATGCTGCACAAACCCGGCGTCAGAAACGCGACGTTGGGCTCGAAGCGCGATTCCCGTTCGAGATAGCGGAGGATGTTGCCGCCCGACCCGACGTCCATCGCCGCTCCGGCGAGAAGACCCGGCAGGAAGGCGGCCCCGAATCCATAGCTGTGGAAGATCGGCACCGGCACGCTGAGCCGGTCGTCTGCCGTGAGCTTCCAGCGCTCGCCGCAGGCGGCCGCGTTGTTCAGCCATTTCCGGTGCGACATCCGAGTTAGCTTAGGCTTCCCCGTGCTTCCCGATGTCCGCAAGTAGAGATCCGGGCCGACGAAATCCGCGAGGACCGGTTCCGCGGCAAACGCATCGTTGACGACGAGCTCGATGCCCTGGATCGGAGAATCGACGCTCCCCGCCTTGCCCGCCGACGCGGTGAGGACATGGGAGCAGAAGCTGGGGATGAAGCGGGGTGTGCCGAGCTCCTTCGACGACTCCCCGAGCTCGGGCAGGAGCACCACGTCGTACTCCCGGCTCAGGACGAAGAGGAGCGCGATGGCTCCGGCGACGGTCTGTGAGCATTCGAGGGCCAACGGGTGGCGATGCGATGCGCGGCAACGGGTAAAAAGGGCGTCGAGCTCTTCCAGGAGAGGGATCGTTTCTTCGTACGAGACGGTGTGGCGACCGTCCGCCAGGACCCGATCGCGAACCCCGGCATCCGTCGACAGCCAGTGGATCAGGTCGGCCCCACCGGGAGCCACCAGCGCGTGTCGATGCGATAGATTATTCATGGCCATGCTTACCGCCCGAATCGCTGCCGGCCTGACCCACGCAGCCGTTTACGTGGTCACTTCCGACATGAGGCCTCCTCACGTGGATGGCATCCTCTCGACTTCCCGAATGATCGGCCTCGTCGAGGATGCTTGCCTCGCGTTGATCCAGCCCTTTCTCGACCACGCACAGACAACGGTCGGAACCCATGTTGACGTCACTCACGTCGGCACCGCCTGGACCGGCGACGAAGTGATCATCCGCGTCCGGCTGGCGAAAGTCACGCAACATCGGCTGCTCAGGTTCGAGGTGGAGGTCGCGGCTCCCGACGGAATCATCAGCACCGGTACTCATCAGCGTCTCGTCGTCGACCGATCGCGATTCGCACGAGGTTAAACCCCTCCGCCACTTCTGGGCCCTATCGACCATGTCGACCGTCGTGGCCAGCTTGCGGAAGGAGTAGTGCAGGACACCCTTGTCGGTCTCCTCGGCAAGGCGCCGTTTCACCTCCGCGTAACGATTCCTCTCCTCCGGGTGAGCGCAGAGGTACTCGCGCATGTCCACCTGCTCGTCGATCCAGGGCCGGCGTTGGTCGCAGAGATGGATCACGAAAACGCGGTCGCTCTCGAGCTTCCAGAACCAGACCGTTTCCGGATCGACCGGGCTGTTGCCGTAGTTTTCGTAGCCGATCCGGGCGAGCCCTCTCTCGACCTCCGCAACGTCGAACGGCCCTTCGAAACCGACGGCGATGTCGAGGATGTTCTTCGACGACAGCCCCGGGACCGAGGTGCTCCCGAAATGTTCGACTTTCACCGCCCGCAGGCCCAACGCGCTCGCGATCTGTGCTTGCTCGTGGGTGAACCAGGCGGTCCAATCCGGATTGTAGGGCCGTTGCTCCAACGAAAGATCCGGGACTCGCAGCCTCTGCCAGCGGGCGAATTTCTGCTCCAGCGTCTCCACCTTGTCGTGTTTGGCGCGAAGCTCGCGGGGAAAACTCTTCAGCGCTCGCACGCTCGCGAGGACATCCCGCGCCGGCGCCCTCGGCGGCCTTTTCACCCCCTCGGCCGCCTCACCCCGCGTCCAGGCACTGAGGTCGCGCCCCAACAGGGCGCCGAGGCGTGCGACGTCCTTGGCGAAGAGCTCCCGCAGATCGGCCGAGAGCCCCGCCGAGAGGGGGCGTCGCGACGCGTCCTCGTGCAGCCTAATGTGATCGGATTGTATGCGGCTCCTGACCGCCTGGGGAGTGTTGCGCAGCTGCCGGATCCCCTGCATGCGGGCCCACTGATTCGCTTTTCGGACATCGAGCTCGGCTGCGAACCTCGGGTCGACGCCGAGGAACTCCAGGGTGCGTCGGTAAACCGCGGCGGTGTCACGCACGAGATCGTCGAAGACGACGCAGTGGACGTTCTCTCGACCGAAGACTGCAAAGTAGCGCTCCACCTGCGCGGCGTGTCGCGCGACATCGGTGTAGATCAAGCCCTCGGGAAAATAGGCGCCCGGCGGGATGCGACGTCCTCGACGGCGCTCCGGCTCGGCCGCGAGGGCCTCTTCGAAGCTCGGCAGATCCTCGTTGCCGGAGCGGGTATAGAGCGAATAGAGGGAGTAGGCCATCTGCACCGGGTCGCGAATCAGGGCGATGATCTTCCCCTCGGGTGCAAAGGCTTTGATTTCGTAGGGCGCTTTCTGAGAAAAAAGGTACCAGACCGAAGCCTCGCCGACGCGCGGCTGGTCTTCGGCTCCGGCGAAGAGCCGGAGATAGAGCTCCTCCTCTCGGATCGCTCCCGCGAGAGGTCTCAGATCGCTCCCGAAGAATTGCGGCTCCTTGTGGACTGAGAAGTAGATCTCCGGGTGCTGCCAAAGATAGACATACATCGACGTCGTCCCACATCTCGGGGCACCGACGATGAAAAAATTTGGCTTGCGCATGGCGATCTCCAGAATGCCGACAGCTCTATCCGGGGGCCTGTTCAACCAACTGCTCACCGACGAGACGCCCGACGGATCGGAGGTTCTTGAACGTTTCCAGATTGAGCGCATCGTCCCGCAGCTCGATGTTGAATCGCCTCTCGAGGAAACCGATGAGCTCGACCAAGACCACGGAATCAAGACCGAGGCCATCCTCGAAGAGAGGCACCGTCTCGTCCAGATCCTCGTAGGTCAGGTTGACGTCCAAGTCCTCGACAAGAATGCGCTTGATCCTTTCGACCACCTGCTCTGAAGTCATCTCCGATCCTTTCTCGGCAACCTGGTATGGATCAGACCCGGACTAGAAAAGCACCCGTGAACGGCTTCCGGAACTCGCTCCTCTCAGCTTCTTGAAGGAGCTTTCGAGGGTCCTCCCCACAAAGTCGCCATAGAGGATCCCATGGTCGGTGAGCGAGACGTTTCTGTCGTCGACGGTCAGGAAACCGTCGTCCGCGAGCTGAGACAGATCCTCGGCGCAAACCTTTCGCAGGTCGAAGCCATGCTTCTCTTGGAAGCGGACGTGGTCCAGGTGCACGAGTTTGATGCCCATGACCACGTCGCGCACCATCAGATCGAAGCTGGTGCAGTTGTAGCCCCGGACGACCGGTAGCTCGCCCCTCTCGACGGTCGCGGTGTAGCCGTTGATGTCGCTCGTGTTCTGATAGTTCCAACGGCCGAGCGAGCCGAACGCCGAGACGCCAACCGCGCAGTTGTCGTTGCCCAGCCACTTGCTCCGGGTATTCAATTGGTCGTAGGCGCCCTCCTTGCTGAACGTGAACGTGTTGACCGGCCGGTAGCCGTGCGCCTTGAGCTCGACCATCGCGTATTTGATGAATTCGAGCTCTTCGGCTTCGCTCGGAAGAGAAATCTCCTTGTTCTTCTCGGCTGAGTAGTAGGGGGTATTGGCGTACAGCTCGAGCTTGTAGATGGTGATGTTGTGGACGTCGGCCTCGAGGGCCCGCTGCACGGAGTACGCCCAGTACTCGGAGGTTTCGCCTGGTAGACCGCTGATCAAGTCGATGTTGACTTCGGCACCGGTGTTCTTGGCGAGCTCGATCGCCTTGAAGGTCTGCTCTTCGGTATCCCGACGCCCGGTCAGGAAGACCACTTCCTCCTTGAATGACTGGATGCCGAGGCTGATGCGCTTCACCTTGTTGCGCGCGAGAAGAGCCGCCTTTCGCTCGGTCAGGGTGACCGGCTCACCCTCGAAAGTGATCTGTGCATCGCCGAGCGAGAAGTTCGCGCGCAGGGTCGCAAACAGCCGGTCGATGTTGTCTTCCGTCAGGAGCGTCGGCGTACCACCGCCGAAATACACCGTCTCGATCGGCCGGTTCCGGAGGCCGTAATACTCCGCGGCGAGCTCGATCTCCCTGCAAACGGAATCTACGTAGCGGTCGATTTCCTGGAGCCGATTGTCCTTCAAGGTCGTCGTCTTGAAGTAGCAGTACGCGCAGCGTTGGATGCAGTACGGCGTATGGACATAGAGGTTGAGCGGCCTCGGCCTCAACCCTTCCTCCACCGCCTCCTTGTTCCAGTAGCGGAACATCGGATAGGTGATGATGAAACCCTTCCTCGAAAGCTCCGGCTTGTCGCCGCCAAGCGGAGGCTCGGGGCCTCGCTCGCGGCCTTGATCGTCTCTCACGATGTCGAGCATGATTTCCTCTCTCTCCTGGTCGGCTGCATGAGGGCTATTCTTGAAAGGAGACTCCCGCGAGGTCGGCGAGCTTCGCCTGGATCCCCCAGCCGCCCACCTCCTCCGTAACGGCCATCAAGAGCTCGTTTTCGCCTTGATCGAGAGGTAGGTAGAGCGAATCGAAGTAGCCGATGCTGCCCAGGAATCGATAGTCTCTCGAGCGTGGGGTGTCGTCGCCCCGAAAGAGAAGCCGCTTGTTCAAATAGACCTTGATCCGATCGCAGAAGCCGAAGTCCAGCCTCTTGACCTGCTCCCGGCGAGAGACGATCACTTTCCTGGCGAAGACCGTATTCCGCGGAAGATCGAGGCCATGAGCTCTGGCGAGGTCAGCGAGCCCCGAGTCCGCCTTCAGGTGGGTCCAGCCAAGGCCCGAGAGGTCCGCCTGTCCGAGAGCGACCTTGTCCGCCAGGAAGCTCTCCGGGAAAGCGTCCGAGATCCACCAGGAAGGAATAACGCCTTGCGGAGCGCTTTCAACCCGGCGGGACCGCCCTTTGAAGGGCGGTGAATCGGTCGCGTTGAAGGAAAAGTTGGAAAAATAGGCCGCAGCGAAGAGTCCGGCATTGACACCTACGGTGCCCTCTGCGACATCTCGCTTGAGCGGGTCCACGAACAGCACGGGGTTTTCCATGTCCCGGACATAGATCTCGGCTCGGGTCCCGGAAAAAAGGATCTTGACGTGGGTCCATTCGTCGAATCGATGGACGATGGAGACCGTATACCGCTCGCCGTGATAGAGCTGCCAGCCTTCGATCCCGTGAAAGACGGGTGTGTACTGGCTGGCGTCCGGATTGCCTGATTGATGGGGCCGCAGATAGAACTCCTCATAATTCTTGGTGTCCTGGACGCGCCAGATCCCGCCCATGAATCCCCGTTCACCGGTGAATGCAACGTCGAACTCGATCCACCCGTTGGTGAAGTGGGCATCGGCCACCGTGGCGATGCCCTTCTCGAGGTAGAGGCTACGACGGCCCAGGTGGTCCTCCACCCTGCTCGCCGCCGCGCTCCATCGCCAGCGTCCGGAATCGAACGGCACGGATTCGGAGGGTCCGAGGGTCTTCATCATCAGCAAGGCTCCGATGAATGCGGAAAGAAAGGTCATCGCTCGAGGTCCCCTGGCAGGAGGTCGTCCAGGGCCTCGCGGAATTCGTAGAACCCGGCGCGGTGAACGATCCAGCGGGCCGCCAGAAGGGCCCCTTCGGCCAGACCCTGACGGTTGCGCGCCCGGTGCTCGAGGTGGATGGTGTCCGCCGCCGAATCGAAGCCGATCGCATGCTCGGACGGCACATAGCCGGCACGCCGGCAGGTGATCGGTACCTCTCGTTGGCCGTAATGCAGCGCCATCCGACGCTTAATCTCGAGCGCGGTACCCGACGGGCTGTCCTGCTTCCATCGATGATGCCAGTCGTGGATGAAGGGATCGTAGCCGTCCAAGGCCGAGAAGATTTTCGCCGCCTGATCGACCAGGCGATAGAAGACGTTGACGCCCAGCGAAAAGTTCGACGCCTGCACGACACCGATGCCGGAGCTTTCGACCAGCTCACGGATCTCGCCGAGTCGGCTCTGCCAGCCGGTGGTCCCGATCACCAGAGGGAGCGACAGCTCCGCCGCCGCGCGCACCGTGTCGATCACGGCTTCGGGAACGGAGAAATCGACGAGCGCACCGACCTCTTCGAGCGCACGCCGCGTCGCCGCATCGGCCGAGAGGGGCCTGGCGCGGGTGAACCGCTCGACGACAACCATTCCCTTTCCCGCGGCGAGGTCGTCGACGACGCGCCCCATCTTTCCATAGCCGACCAGGGCGAGCTTCATCGCTTCTCCTCTCGTCCGGCAAGCTCCCGCGCGTCGAGGACGCGGGCGAGCTCGATCTCGAGCTGGGGCGCCCCACCGAGGAATACGGTCAGACTCCGCCTTCCCAAGTCTCCGGCCAACGGACCGCCGACTTCGAGGCCGAACGAGTCGACCAGCTCGGCCGTCCGCAGGACGACGACATCGAGAGCCCGGGCCGCTCCGAGAGCGACCGCGAGGGCTTGAGCGTCGTCCTCGTCTCTCTCCTCCGGAGTGAGCGCGTGGTATCGGAACGCGGAAGCTGCGGCCAGCTCCGCTTCGATTTCCGCCTCGGCGAGCCCCAAGGCCAGGGGCTGCCAGCCGCTGAAGCTCCCGCCTCGGAATTTGGTAGTCCTCGCGGCCCGCCTAAGAGCACGGACTCCTTCGTGCGCAGCGAGGGCCGCGGCGAGAGCCCACACGCTTGCGTAGTTCGCGAGGCACCTGAAGAGGTCGGTTCCGGGGGCGAGCGTCACCGCACGCGAAAGGAAATCCTCGCCGATCTCTGCCCCCTCGATATGGAGCCAGCACGGTGTGCTAGCCGGTCCGCCGCTACGGGAGCCGCACCGCTCGACGCCGTGTGCGCGGTGTTCGATCCAGGCCAATCGATGCCGGGCATCGGCCAGCCGCACCAACACGATCGAGCCGTCGGAGGCCGGACTCGGGAGGCGGACCTCGCCACGCAGAGCCACTCCTCCGCCAGCGGGCTCGCCGTCGACGGCCGCCCCCCAGCCGAGCTCGGGCTCCGGCGTGAAGAACCCGAGCGAGCCGAGCTCGCAGCTCGCGGAGATCGCCTGTCGCGTGGCAGCATCGAAGAAAGTGTCGAGGAGGGGCAGGACGCCATAGGCGTGCTCGATGACGGCGCACGCCTCGGCGGCGGGGTGCGCCGACATCAGGCTCTCAATCCGTTCCCGAACCGAGCCCGTCGTCCGATCGGTCGCGAGGTCGATCATGCCGGCGCGCCCCGGTGAGCCGTGACGTAGCACACGATGTTGTCGATGGTGTGGAGGAAGCTGTGGTCCTCCTCTTGGTCGAGGTCGATCGAAACTCCGAACGTCCTCTCCAGGCCCTCGAGGAGATTGAGATAACCGAGGGAATCGAGTCCGATCTCGCGCAGGTCCGTGTCGGGCCGCTCCAGATCCTTTTCGTCGATCTTGCCGCCGGCGGCGATGTAAACCAGGCGAGCAACCCGCTTTTTCATCGCGGAGAGATCGTCCTCGCTCATGATGGGGACTCCTTGCGACTCGCTTTGAGCTGCTCGCGGAGCACGGCGATCCGCGGCTTGCCGATCCCCGTACGCGGGATCTCCGGGACGAAGCTGATGCGTCCCGGAACCTTGTAGGGAGCGAGCCGCGATCGGCAGGCTTCCGCTACGGCCGCCCGGGTGAGGTCCGCGCTCCCGGCGACCACCGCCAGGTGAACCAGAACCTCGCGATTCAAATCCTCGTCGGGGAAGGCGACGGCGTCCGCCACTCCGGGAAGCGCTGAGACGACGGCGACGACCTCCGTGGGATCGATCTTTCGTCCCGCGACGTTGATGTGATCCTCGGTCCGGCCGACGAGATGCAGGCGGCCGTCGACGAGCCGCCCGCGGTCGCCGGAGTGATAGAAGCCGTCGGCGTCCAGCCGCCCTTCGAAAAGCCCGGGGTGGTTGAGGTAGCCGCTGGCCATCGAAGCGGTGCGCACCAGGATCTCGCCGGTCCCCGGATCGCCCGGTCCGGGAGCGATCCTGATCTCCGCGCCGGGCAGCGGCACGCCCAATCCGGAGTGGTGGCGCGCATCCCGCTCGAAGGTGCAGGGTCCGGTCTCGGCGATTCCGTAGTAGTCGGAGATATCGAGGCCATAGCGGACGCGGAACTCCTCGCGGACGTCGGGCCAGAGCGGAGCGCCGGCGGAGATGGCGTGCTCGAGGCTCGCCATCGCCGCGCGGTCCGGGCCGCCGGGAGCCACGAAGTTGCGATAGAGCGTGGGAAAAGCCACGAGCCGGGTGATCCCGAGCTCCTCGATCCGCCGCGCGACCGGGCGGGTCAGCGGTGCCCCCTTCAAGAAGTGGAGCTCTCCACCGGCGAGAAAAGACGAGAGCAGCGAGGTGTTGAAAGCCAGGCCGTTCGAGAGGGCGGCCAGGCAGAGGGTGCGGTCCTCGCCTCTCATCCCCGTCCCCAAGATCCAGTTCTTCGCCGCCGAGACGACGGCGTGGCCGCTGAATTCCAGGCACTTCGGACGTCCCGTGGTTCCGGAGGTGAATCGGCAGACCTCGGTCGACACCCTCGGCTCGAAGCGCGGCGGAGCCACTTGGGAGAGCGGCAGTAGGACGACCTCGTCGGCGAACGGGATCGGGTCGCCCTTTCCGGGCACCTCGATCTTTGCTGCTTTCGATGGCTCGATCAAGAGCGCGTCGAGACCGCAATCGCTCCGTATCGCCTCGATCTCGCCGGTGTTGAAGTTGGCGTCGAGCAAGAGCGGGAGATCTCCGGCGTAGAGAGCCGCGAAGTAGAGGATGACGTACTCGACGCGGTTGCCGAGGCAGAATCCCAGATGCTTTCGAGAGCGACGTCCGGCCTCGTCACCGGGCAGGACGGCGCAAAGCCAGTCTGCCGCGTTATCGACCCGGCCGGCGAGCTCACCATAGGCGAGAGACTCCGCACCCACCACCGCCTTGCGCCCGTCATGACGGCCGAGGCAATCAACCATCGCGTCCCGGATCGCGCCGCGGGCAAGGATGCTGCTCACGACAGTGCCTCCAGTTCTTCGCGGTAGGCGAGCGCCTGGCCAGCGATGGACTTCATCGTGGTCAGGCTCCCCCCCGCCATCTTGAGGCCCAGGATCTGCGCATAAGCGTTCAGAAACTCGCTGCCCCACATGTAGCCCGCGCCCCCCTGCATCTCGGCGCAAAACGCCGCGAAACGAGCTGCCCGGTCGACGCAGAACCATTTGAGCGCGGCGACTTCGGCCACCGCGTTGCGCCGGCTTTCCAGCTGTTCGAAGCGGTCGATCATCCCCGCGCGCATCAGCACCTGGTCGGCGGCGGCCCGGGCGAGCTCTTGGCGGTTGATCGGCCAACTCGTCAAGGGGCGGCCGTCGACGATCCTCCGTCCGCCGTAGTCCAGGATCCGATCGAGCGCTCGTCCATGCAGGAAGCAGGCGTCGGCGCACATCAAAAAGCGGGCAGTGGTCATCACCTTGTTCCAGTGCATCAACTGCCGCACGCCTCGCTTTAAGGCTAGGTTGACGGCCGGTACCCGGACCTCGGCGAAGTCGATCCTCGCGGAATCGATCGATCGGGTGCCGAGCTTGTCGAAGACCTTGCGGACGCTGACACCGGGGCGGTCTTTCTCCACCAGCACGGTTGTCGACTCTCCGTCGAGCTTGAGAGTGACGAAGCAGAGGTCCGCGTTGGCTCCGTTGACGACGTAGAGCTTGCGGGCGTTGACTATCAGCTCGCCACTATCGCGCTCGGCCGTCGACTCCATTTGCCCCTCGGGCTCCGTGTCGCAAGCGCAGCCGACGAGCCGTCCAGCCATCATCTCGGGTAGATAGCGGTCGCGCAGCTCTTCGTCGTGCGCCGTCGCCAGCCATTGCCCGGTGATCTCCGACTGGCAGTGCATACCGAGGGAAATGCCCAGATCCTCGAGCTGCGACGTCGCCTCGCTCATGATGAGCGCGCCCAACAAGCCAAGTCCTCGTCCCCCGAATTCGCGAGGCAGAGAGACACCCAGGAACCCGAGCCGGCCGAGCTCTTGCCAGCGCGACTTGCGGAGGTAGCCGCCGGGCTCACCGACCAACTCGTTCAGCCGCGGAGCCGCGAAGTAGCACCGGGCCTGCTCGCGAAGCTTCCGGTGCTCCGGCGTGAAACGTCGCTCGAAGGCGGGGTGATCGAGGAGGGGGCGATCCATCAGCGCTCCTGGGTGGTAAATCCGTGGCTGAACGCCACGCTCAGCCGATCGTGCTTGAAAGCATTCTCGTCGGGGATGCCGAGCAGGATCACATAGACCGCCTCGTCATCGGCATCGAGACCAGCCAGAGCCGCGCAGTGCTCGCTGTCGAATCCGCCGATGCAGGTCATCCCCACGACTCCGAGCCGCGACGCCGCCAGGTAGAGGCGCTGGCCGAGCTGGGCGGCATGGAAGTGCAGCTCGGTGAAGGCTGAGTACCCCTGCTCGTCGACCAAGCGGCAGATCGGCGCGTGAAAAATGACCAGGGCCGCCGCAGCTCCCGCGATCTGCTGCTGCATACAGGCGGAGCGGGGATCTTCCCCCTGCACACCGATGCGAAGAAGAGCGTGACTCCGCGGGGAGTAAGCGAAGACGCCCGCGAGGGAGTCGACGTTTCTCGCCACCAGCCGCACTCCCAGCCGTGCGGAGCTGGTCGGGGGGCAGTCCGCCGGGAAGCCCTCGGCCCGCAGAGCATCGAGAAGCTCGCCGATCTGCACCATGCTCAAAGGTTGGTCTCGGAAGCCCTTGGCCGAGCGCCGACCGAGAATGACCGAGCGCCATTCCATGACCGATGACAGGGGAGGGCGGCCGTTCGGCAGCGGCAGGAGGACGTGCTCGGGAACCTCCACCGGCTCGTGGAGGAGCGCGGCGCCGATCGGCACGCAAGCTGGCTCCAGCGAGGCCTCGAACGAGAGGATGCCGCTGAGCGAATCCCAGGCTGCGACCTCTTGCTGCCCGGGTAGCTCCAAGCTATGGAAACCGGCAGCAGCTTCCAGCTCGGCCGTCGGCTGCGGATCACCAACCGGCTCGGAGCTGGTGAAGGAGAGGACGGCTAAAGGTTCGCGGCATAGTCCGTCGAGCTTCAGGTGCTCGGCGATGGAAGCGCGGGAGAAACGCAGGTGCAGATTCGTCGTGAAGCCGAGTGCGGCGGTGTAGATTCCCAGATTAGTGGCCAGATGTCCCACGTCGAGATGACAATAGGCGTAGCCTCGCCGACTGTATTTCTTCATGCTCAGCCAGGGACGGGCGAGGAGGACGAGAAGAGCCTCCAGGCGATGTCCGGACGGTGTGACGAGGCCGGCCTCGGCCAGATGCTCGCGGGCCAGTGTCGCCAAGCCGCAGGGGACGAGACGGCCGTTCTCGACGTCCCAGAAGTAGGTCTCCTCACCGAGAACGCTCGCGATCACCTCATACGGGTAGAGCGCTCCTGCCGAAGGGGTGGTGCGCCAGCGAACCCGCTCCCAGGCACCCGCCACGAAACAGGAATGGCTCTGAATCCCGTAGCCGACCTTCAAGACGTCCTCCAAGGCCGCGCGCCAAGGCACGATCCCCGGCACCGGCCGGACGGAGGTGGACCGCGCCTGATCGGCATGCAGGCGGACCTCGTTCCAGAAGGTGACCAGGTTCCTTCCCGTAGCGCTCGAATGTGCGATCGGTATCATCGGGACCTCCGCATCACATTGCCTCCGCAGCGTTCTCCATCAGAATCCCCATGACCGGAGAATCCGACTCGGCGACGATGGCGGTGAGGATCCGGAGATAACGGTCGCGCAAGCCGATGACCGTCTCTGGGTCCAACACGTCACGGTTGTACCGGAAGCGTCCGCCGAGGCCACCCACCTGGGACATGAAGAGGCTCAGATCTTTACGCATGACACTGGCCTCGACAGGCAGCTCGGTGACTTTGAGCTCGGACCAACTTGGCCTGGCGGTCGGCAGCTTCGCAAGCTGGAAGAGGACGCGGAACGTGGCGAGATCTCCCTTTTGATGAAAGCTCAGTTCTTCGAAAGCGGCCTCGTAGAGAATGTCCGGATGCTCGTGTGCCGCCAGCGTGACGTTGCGCACCTGTCTTAGAAAGTCGCTGAACGTGTCGGCTTCCGAGAGCCGCGCACGCAAAGGCAGACCGGCGTAGAAGTTACCGATCAGGTTTTCGACCTCGGCTTGGTTGCGGTTGGCGAACAGGCAGATGATGACGATGTCGCGCTGTCCCGTTTCCTCGCCGAGGAGTGCGTAGAACGCCGAGAGCAGGACCATGAACAGGGTCGCATCATGATTCGCTGCAAACGTCTCGAGCGCATCTTCGAGTGCCTTCGGCACCACGAAACCCTCAAAACCCGCCGCGAACGTCCGGCGGGCAGGCAGCGGCCGATCGCCTTGGAGATCCAAGGAGGAGGCACCTTCCAGGTGCCGGCGCCAGTAACTCACCTGCTTGACCAGAGCCTCCCCTTCGAGGGTCTGTCGTTGCCAGCGCGAGAAGTCCTGATACTGGATCGCCAAAGGTGAATGAGGAGAGGGCCGACCTTCGCAGAAGGCCTGGTAGCTCGCCGAGACCTCGGAGATCAGGATCGCACGCGACCAACCGTCGAAGGCGATGTGGTGGATGACGAAGAAAAGGAGATGATCTCGGTCCGAGCCGCGAAAGAGGATCAACCGAAACAGAGGTCCTTGCTCGTAGTCGAAATGCAGCCTCCTGCCCTGGCTGCATCGGAGGTCTACTTCCGCCATCCGTTCGACGGGATCGAGCCGCGCCAGATCCAACATGGGGAATTCAACGGTCGAGGAGGGGTGGATTACCTGGATCGGCCCATTCGGGCCTTCCCGGAAGTTCGTCCTCAAGACCTCATGCCGATCGACGACCTCCTGCACCGCCTGCCTCAGGCAGTGGACGTCCAGCGGACCTTCGAAGCGGACCAGCGTCGGCAGGTTGTTGGGGGCGACCGTCAGGGCTTCGAACCGCCTGCCCTCCCAGAAGCGCTCCTGGGCCAGGGACAATGGCGGTGGCGAGCCTCGCTCTCGCCGGAAGAAGACGGCTTGGCCTTCCCCACCGCCGGCGGCCAACATCGCTTCTACGAGCGACGCCTGATCGGTCAAACGTGGCCCATCGAAGAGGCTACGCAGCGGCAGTTCGACTCGGAAGGTCTCCCGCACTCGCGAAATCAGCCGGGTCGCGATCAACGAGTGCCCGCCGATCTGGAAAAAGTTGTCGTCCAACCAAACTTGGGAAGACTTGAGCACTTCGGACCAGATCCCGGCCAGGATCTCCTCGACGGGCGTCCTCGGAGGACGTCGCTCCCCAACAGGAGCGGAGAGCTCCCCCGCGTACCGAGCCAGCTCTCGCCGATCGACCTTGCCATTCGGCGTTAGGGGCAACGCCTCGAGAAGCACGAAAGCCGTGGGGATCATGAAGTCCGGCAGATGCGACTGGAGATGCACCCGAAGCTCCGTTCCGCCCGGCGGCGGACCGCTCTCGCCCGTGACATAGGCCACCAGGCGATAATCGTCCGGCGCCACCTCCCGCACCATCACCACCGTGGCTCCGACACCCGGCAGCTGTGACAATGCCGCTTCGATCTCCCCCAGCTCGATCCGGAAACCACGGATTTTCACTTGATGATCGATGCGACCCATGAATTCGATCGCACCGTCCGGGCGAGAACGCGCCCGGTCACCGGTCCGGTAGAGGCGCTCGCCGACGCCGAAAGCGAACGGGTTGGGAACCAGCGTCTCGGCCGTCAGATCCGGCCGGCCCAGATAGCCCCGCGCAAGACCCGAGCCCGCAATGTAGAGCTCTCCCGCGACCCCGATCGGCACGGGACCCCCGTGCGCGTCGAGCACATGGAGGCGAGCGTTCGAGATCGGCCGGCCGATCGGCACC
>DATMZM010000203.1:0-6034 GCA_035607445.1 Thermoanaerobaculia bacterium
CGAGCGGCGACTTGGCCGCCACCGCCCGGTAGGCGGCATAGGCGAGAGCGACGTCGCCCGACCGCTCCGCGGCGCGGCCGAGCAGGAGCTGGGAGGCGGTATAGCCCGGGGCGGCGTCGCCCACCGGCACCAGGCGCTTGACCACCGCCCGGACGTCTCCGCGCGCGAAGTCGACCTGCGCCGCGAGCACCGCGGCCGGCAGCGACGAGGGATCGTCCGCGAGCAGCTCGGCCGCGAGCTGGCCGGCGCCGGCGAGATCGCCCGCGGCGAGGAGGTTCCGATGGGCCGAGAGGATTTCCTCGTGCCGTGCCGGATCGATCGCGCCGGGGAAACCGGCGAGCGGCTCGACCAGGAACGCCTTCTCCTCCGCCGGCAAGTCGAGACCGCGCGGCACCGGGGCCGGCGCCGGGATCGGCGGCGGAGCGGAGGAAGCGCAAGCGTGAACGGCTACGGCGACGGCGAGGACGCCGAGGGCCGCGGCGAAGCGGCCCGCGACGGGATCAAGCGGCCGTCGCGATCGTGGCGATGGCATGCTTGTAGATCAAGATCTCTTTGCCTTCAGTCTCGAGGACGACGGCGAAACGATCGAAACGCTTCATCCGGCCGAGGAGCTGGCGCCCGGTGATCAGCTCGAGGGACATCGTCTGTCCCTCCTTCAGGCTCTGGAAGAGGTAACCGTCCTGGATGTTGATGTTGTGCTTCGGCATGAGCCCTCCGGCCGGTCTGAACGAAATCAAGGATGCGAGGTACGAGGCTCGAGAGCTCCTCCGCGGGAAACCAGGTCACCGACGCCTCGCGGCGGAACCAGGTCTCCTGCCTCTTGGCAAAGCGGCGCGTCGCTCGCACCGTCTCGTCGATCGCCGCTTCGAGGGTCAGCTCCCCGCGTAGGTGAGAGACGAGCTGGCGGTAACCGATGGCCTGGAAAGGGGGGAGCGTGGGATCGAGCCCCTCGGCGAGCCGTCGAGCGACCTCCTGCACCCACCCCTGCTCGACCATCCGGGCTACGCGACCGGCGATCCGATCGTATAGGACCGTTCGCGGGAGGGTCAAACCGATGACGCGAGCGGCGAGCGGCTCGGTGCCGAACGGCCGCTCCGCGATCCAGGCCGATTGCGGGCGTCCCGAGACGAGAGCGACCTCGAGAGCGCGCAGGATCCGCTGCGTGTCGCCGGGCGGAACCCGGGCGTGGGTCGCGGGGTCGCGACCGAGGAGATCCTCCCGGAGCGCGGGGAGCCCCTCGGCCGCGAGGCGCTCGCGCAAGGCGGCGCGCACCTCGGGATCACCGGGCGGGATCGGACTGATTCCCGAGAGCAGCGCGCGCAGGTAGAGCCCGCTGCCGCCGACGACGATCGGCAGGCGCCCCCGCGCCGAGATCTCCCCGATCGCGGCGCGGGCCCTGCGCGCGAACTCCCCCGCCGAATACCGCTCGTGCGGCTCCAGGATGTCGATCAGGTGATGCCGGACCCGCGCCTGGTCCTCGGAGCTGGGTTTCGCCGTGCCGACGTCGAAGCCGCGGTAGACAGAGAGGGCGTCGGCGTTGACGATCTCCCCGCCGAGCGCCTCAGAGAGCGCCAGGCCGAGGGCGCTCTTGCCCGTGGCCGTCGTACCCACGACCGCGAGGAGCCGCGGCGGCGTCTCCACGATGGTCCGGTCGCTCGCGGCGGGTGCCGTCTAGAAACCCTCCAGCAGGTCGCTCACCATCGTCTCGGCGAAGCGCTTGGCGGCCTTCTGGATCGCCTCGTCCTCGCGGTCGAAGTAGGCGGTGCTCGAGACCTCGAGCGGGTAGCTCTCGCGGAAGGTGTAGTGGTCGTTCGACCAGATCACCTTGTTGTCGGCCAGGCTCTTGAACTTGACCTCGGCCGCGATCGAGATCTCGTAGGCGGTGGCGCGGCCGTTCTGGTCGAAGGTGACCGGCGTCACCCCGAAGCCGGTGACGGCGCCCTCGATCTCGGCGTCCGCGCCGGCTTCGCCCGCGGTGAGCGAGAAGCGCTGGCGGGTCACCAGCTCCTCGCCGATCGAGCGCGTCAGCTCCTGCTCGACCTGCTGCCGCTGCGTCCGGTTCGCGAGCGGTTTCAAATAGACGTTCTTGATGCCGGGCGGCAGGTTCGTCCCGCGGCCGACGAGCGCGTAGCCGCAGCCGTCGAGGACGAGCGCGGGAAGCACCACGAGGGCGAGCAGGACGAGGGTCGAGAGGTTCCAGGGAGCGCGCTTCATCTCTACCTCCGGGTCACCAGGTTGATCAGGCGGCCGGGCACGACCACGGCCTTGGCCAGCTCCCGCCCCGCCATGTGCTCTTGGGCCTTTTCGCTCGCGAGAGCGGCGGCGCGGACCTCCCGCTCGTCGGCATCGGCGGCGACCTCGATCCGGTCGCGCAGCTTGCCGTCGACCTGGACCACCAGCGTCACCCGGTCGCGGCGGATCTTCGCTTCGTCGTAGTCGGGCCACGTGCTCTCGAGCAGCGATTCGACGTGGCCGCGCCGCTCCCACAGCTCCTCGGTCAGGTGCGGCGCCATCGGGTGGAGCAGCTGGAGCAGCGTGTCGAACGCCTCTTCGAGGCGCAGGCGCGAGGCGGTCTTCTCCTCGAGCGCGCGGGTGAGGGCGTTGGTCAGCTCCATGAGCGCCGCGACCGCGGTGTTGAAGGCGAGGCGCTCGAGGCACTGGCTGACGCGCTGGATCGCGGCGTGACGGGCTCGTTCCAGCTCCTCGTCGGCCGGGCCGATCGGCGGCGCTTCGTCGAGCCGCTCGCCGATCCGCCAGACGCGGTTGAGGAACCGGTAGGCGCCCGAGACCGCCTCGTCGCTCCACTCGGCCTCCTTGTCGGGCGGCCCGATGAAGAGGGTGTAGACCCGCTCCGTGTCCGCGCCCATCTCCTCGATCAGCTCGTCCGGGGAGACCGTGTTGCCGCGCGACTTCGACATCTTCTCGATCCGCCCGCTCTTGTCCGAAAAGCGGGTGATCATCCCCTGGTTGAACAGGTTGGTGAACGGCTCCTCGAACGGCACCAGGCCGAAGTCGTGGAGGACCCGGCAGACGAACCGCGAATAGAGCAGGTGGAGGATCGCGTGCTCGATGCCGCCGATGTACTGGTCGACCGGCGCCCACTTGGCGGCGAGCGCGGGATCGAAGATCCGCGTCGCGTCGCGCGGCGAGAGGTAACGGAGGTAGTACCAGGAGCTGTCGACGAAGGTGTCCATGGTGTCCGTCTCGCGCCGGGCCGGCGCGCCGCAGCGGGGGCACTTCGTCTCGACGAAGGCGGCCACGCGCCCGAGCGGGTTGCCCTCCCGGCCGGTGAACTCGACCTCGTCGGGCAGCACGACCGGCAGCTGGTCGTCCGGCACCGGCACCGCGCCGTGCTCGGGGCAGTAGACGATCGGGATCGGCGTGCCCCAGTAGCGCTGGCGCGAGATCAGCCAGTCGCGCAGGCGGTAGGAGACCTTCGCCCGCCCGTGGCCGTTCTCCTCGAGCCAGGCGACGAAGCGCCGGATCGTCTCCGGCCCGGCCGGCACGCCATCGAACGGCGGAGCGTTCTTGATCGTCCCCTCGTGGAGGATCGGCTCGGCGAGATCGGCGGCGGGGATCTCTCCGCTCGGTTCGACGCCCTCGGGATGATAGACGAGCCGGACCGGCAAGCCCTCCTGGCGGGCGAACTCGAGGTCGCGCTCGTCGTGCGCGGGCACCGCCATGATCGAGCCGGTGCCGTAATCCGGCAGGACGTAGTTGGCGAGCCAGATCGGGATCCGCTCCCCGGTCGCCGGGTTGACCGCGAAGCGGCCGGTCGAGCGCCCGTCCTTGGCCGTGCCCTCGCCCTCGCGCTCGATCCGCGGCGTGTTGCGGATCGTCTCGATCCAGGCTTCGAGGTCCGCCCGCTCGGGGTGATCGGCGATCAGCTGGGCCGCGAGCGGATGCTCGGGCGCGAGCACCAGGAAGGTCGCGCCGTGGACCGTGTCCGGGCGGGTGGTGAAGACCGTGATCGTCTCGCTCGCGCCCTCGACCGGGAAATCGATCTCGGCGCCCTCCGACCGGCCGATCCAGTTGCGCTGCATCACCTTGACCTTCTCGGGCCAGCCCGGCAGGCCGTCGAGCCCCGAGAGCAGGCGGTCGGCGAAGTCGGTGATGCGGAAGAACCACTGCGAGAGGTTCTTCTGGACCACCGCCGTGCCGCAGCGCTCGCAGGCGCCGTCCACCACCTGCTCGTTGGCGAGCACGGTCCGGCAGCTCGGGCACCAGTTGACCGGCGCCGCCTTCTTGTAGGCGATCCCACCCTCGAGCATGCGCAGGAACAGCCACTGGTTCCAGCGGTAGTACTCGGGGGTATAGGAGGCGCTCTCCTTGCTCCAGTCGTAGAGGATGCCCCAGCGGCGGAACTGCTCCTTCATCACCTTGATGTTGCCGGCGGTCCAGAGCTTGGGATGGACGCCGCGCTGGATCGCCGCGTTCTCCGCCGGCAGGCCGAAGGCGTCCCAGCCCATCGGGTTGAGCGCTTTCCTGCCCTGCATCCTTAAGTACCGGTAGAGGGCGTCGCCCAGGATGTAGTTGCGGCCGTGGCCGACGTGCAGGCGGTCCCCCGAGGGGTAGGGGAACATCATCAGCATGTAGAGCTTGCGCTCGGCGTGGCGCAGGTCGACCTCGGCCGCGCGCTGCTTCTCCCAGCGGTCCTGCCACTTCGCCTCGAGGGCCTTGTGATCGTACGGGGTCGTCATTCTCTCTCCGCGCCGCGGGCGGCGCCTAGCCTCCGTCTCCGAAGCGCCGCGTCACTTGAGGCTGCCGGGAAAGTCGTGGTGCTTGAGCAGGCCGTCGAGCAAGCCGTTGACGAACCGGCTCGACTGCTCCGAGCCGAACTTCTTCGCCAGCTCGATCGCCTCGTCGACGACGACCAGCTTCGGGATGTCCTTCTCGTAGAGCATCTCGAAGACGGCCAGCCGCAGGATGTTGCGGTCGACGGCGGGCATCCGTTCGAGGCGCCAGTTGTCGGCCTGGGAGCGGATCAGCTCGTCGATCTCGTCGAGGTGGGAGAGGGCGCCCTCGACCAGGGTGCGCGCGTAGGTGAAGGCCTGGTCGAGCTGCCGGCGCCCTTTCTCGGAGTCGGCGGCCGGCAGCGGCTCGGAGCCGTTCCTGCGAACGGCGGCCGGCTTCGGCGCCGCCGGGGCGTCCTCGTCCCCGCCGTCCGCCGCGAGGCTTTCGAGCGGATCGAAGCTGGCGAAGATCTGCGGCAGGGCGCTGCCGCCCAGATCCCGCTGGTACAGCATCTGGACCGCCATCTCCCGCGCTGTGCGCCGCTTCCCGACCACCATCTTCCGCGCCTCAAAGATCCTTGAAATACGGGTTCCCGCCTCGAAGCTCGATTCGTCCCCTCGACTCGCTTTCCCTGGGTGCCGGCCGGGACTGCGGCCGCTGGATCGGGATGATAGCGCAACCGGGGCGAAACGTTGGCCGAACCGCGCGATCAGCCGCGCAGCCGCGCCAGAAGATCGGCCATCTCGAGCGCCGCGAGCGCGGCCTCCCTCCCTTTGTTCCCCTCGGAGCCGGCGCCAGCCCGCGCCTCGGCTTCCGCCCGGTTGTTGCAGGTGAGGACGCCGAAACCGACCGGAATCGCGTGGCGCTCCATCACCCGGGCGCAGCCGTCCGTGCACGCCGAACAAATGACCTCGAAGTGCGCCGTCTCGCCGCGGATCACCGCGCCGAGCGCCACGAGCCCGGAGTAGAGCTCTCGGCGCGCCAGCTCTTCGAGAGCGAGCGGGATCTCCCAGGCACCCGGCACGCGCACGACCTCGATCGCGCCGCGTGCCGCCCCGCGTGCCAGGAGGGCGTCGATCGCGCCGTCGAGCAGGCGGTCGACGATCTCGCCGTTCCAGCGCGCCGCGACCAGGCCGAACGAGCGCCCGGCGGCGGAAACGGCGATCTCTTCGGGGCTTCGGTCGGACATGGCGGGCGGCATCGTACCCCAGGCAAAGAACCTATGATGCCGGACGATGCCGGCGCCCTCGCTCCCCCTCGCCCTGGCCGCCGGGCTGCTCTCGACGGCCCTCGCCTCGAC
>DATMZM010000339.1:0-2774 GCA_035607445.1 Thermoanaerobaculia bacterium
CGGGAGAGGATCTCCGCCGTTTCCTGCCAGTGGTTCATGCCGCCCCCAGGATCGAACCGGCATCGAAGATACCTCCCGCCCGCGGGGGGATTCAAGGGCGGGCGGATCGGTGCGCAACCCTTGACACGCCCGAACGGCCGCCGCGGCGTCGAAGGGGAGGACGACGTCGATACCGACCGGAAGCGAGCTTTCCTCCGCAAGGTACGCATCGAGCGGTTGCCGGAGGAAAAAGCGTTCGACGGGATCCCGAGCAGCGATCGGGGCGCCTTCCGCGCGAGCTGCCATCGGGCGTTCCGCGAAGAGACCGATCGCCTGGCCGAGGTCCTCACGCAAGCGCGCGCGGGCGGAGTCCGCTCTCGCCCGATATTCCGAAGGCTCGGAGCACCGCGAAGAAGGCGAGAGAGGGGACGAAGAAGACGAGGACGGGAACCCTCGCGAGGCCGCGCTCGAAGCCGGGATCCGAAAGCTCAAGCGCGAGGACCGAGAACTCCTGAAGCTTCGCTTTTGGCAGGGCTTGTCGATCCGGGAGATCGCCGACCGCCGCCGGGAACCGTATTCCCGGGTCGCCGTCCGGCTGTTTCGACTGATCCGCCGCCTGTCCCAGGAGATCGCCGGCAAGCCACATTGAATCAATGGCTTGCGACGAAGTGATGTAAAGGATCACCGCTCGACGCGTCCTAGGTGTGTGAACACGAGCACAGCGACCTCTCGCCCTACCGAGCCGAACGCACCCTCCTTTCTCCTCGCTCCCGAGATTCTCGACCGCATCGACGCTCGCTGGCACGAGGATCTCCGTCGATTCCTGGCGTCCGGCGACGCCTCCCCGGAGTTCATCTCGTGCCTCGAAACGGCCCCGGATTGCCAAGCGGCCGTCGAGGAGGCGCTCCGCCTCGAAGCTTCAGAGATTCCGGGCCTGGGCCGCGCTCTCGCGGCGCTCGCAGAGGAGTCTCGCAACGCTCCGCCGCCACCTGCCTCGAATCGTACCCCGTGGCTTCCGCTCGCGATGGCGGCCTCCCTCTTGCTCGCCCTCGGTGCCGGTTTCGTGGCCTACCAGAACGCGGAGATCGCCCGCAGCGACCAGGCGCGCCTGGCGGACCTCCTCGCGGCCGAAGACAGCCCGGCTCCGAGCGGTGGGATCGACCAGCTCGCCGAGCGGATCGCGCGGCAGGAGGGGACAATCGCCGCCCAGTCGTCGCAGATCGCGGGTCTCGAGCGGGCGTTCGCCGATGTGACGGCGCCCGCCTCTCTCCACCGGATCACCGCTCTCGAGCGGCGGAACGCGAAGCTCGCCCGCGAGCGGGACGAGGCGCGGGCGGAGCTTCAGGCCAGCAGGCTTTTCCTGACGCAGAAGCCGCTCCCCGCGCCCGCTCCGGCGCATCCCGTACCAGCCCCGGACAGGATGGCCGGGATCGAGCCGCAGACCGAGCGTCCCGGCCTCGCGGCTAGACCGGCGGCGGCCAACGAGAGCCCACGGATCATCCGGGTCAACATGAAACGACCCGAGGATTTGCCGGGCACGGTTCCCTGGGAGATCCCCGTGCCGGCGCGGGTCGACCAACAGGGGCGAATCCAGGTCTCCCCAGCGGACTTTCCGGCGGCGGTGCCCTTCGACCTCCGTAAGGAGTTGAGCTTGAAAGTCGGACAAGAGCTCGTCGGCCCGAGCCGAAACGGCGACTCTCCGGAACAGGTCATCCTGCAGGTCAAGATGTTCAACAACGAGCCTCCGGGACGATAGCCCTTCGAAAAAAGCCGCCTGCGACGCAGCCGCAGCTGCCGCAGAAGGAGAACTGCGGAAAGGCCGCTCGCCTCGCGTTGTACGATCCGCGCCATGGCGACCGAGGTCGGGCTGGACACCGAGATCCGCGACCTCTATCGGCTGGCTCCCGAGGAGTTCGTCGCGGCGCGCAATGCGCTCGCGGCGCGCTTGGGCCAGGAGAAGCGCAAAGACCAGGCGGCTGCGGTCAAGGCGCTCACCAAGCCGACGCCGTCCGCCTGGGCGGTCAACGCGCTGTTCGCCCGGGAGGGGCGAAAGATGGAGGCCCTGATCGCGGCCGGCCGGCGCGCCCGGGACGTGCAGCGCGACGCGGCCTCGGGCCGGGGGGCGGAATCGCTGCGGGAGGACCTTCGCCTCGCCCGCGGCCTCGCGGACGAGCTGCGCTGGGACGCCGCCCAGATCCTCGCCGAGCGCGGCCGGCCGCCGGGCCGCGACCTCGTCGAGCGCATCGCGGGCAACCTCCAGGCGATCGCCTGGAGCCCGGCGGCGGCGGACGAGGCGGCCCGCGGCTGGCTCGACCGCGATCTCGATCCTCCCGGCTTCGAGGTGATGGCCGGCTTGCAGCTCGCCGCCCAGCCGGCCGGAGACGCGGCGGACCGCCGTCTGCCGCCCAAACCCGCCGAGAAAGAGACTGGGAAGGAGGAGGCCGAGCGCGCGCGGCGGATCGCCCAGGCCGAGGAGAAGGTCGAACGCGCCCGCGCCCGGGCAGCCCCCCTGCGCGAGGAGGCCTCGAGGCTCGCGGCGGAAGCGGCCGAGGCGCGAAGGGCGGCCGACGAGGCCGAGCGCGCCGCGGCCAGAGCGAGGGAGAAGGCGGACCGCGCCGGGAAGGACCTGGCTGAGGCCGAGGAAGCCCTGCGGGAAGCCCGCGCGGCGAAATGACCTCCGGATCGTGCGATCCGGTATCGGCCGGGGGCTCCTCCTCGGGCATCGGATCGCCGCCGGAGATCCGGGAACGTCCCGTGTAACGTTTTCCCCTTCCCGGGGATCTTCCCTCCATGAT
>DATMZM010000503.1:0-23345 GCA_035607445.1 Thermoanaerobaculia bacterium
CAAGGTGACGTACATCGCGCAGCCCGAAAGCCGCCAGCCTCCGACCCGGCGCGCCGCCTCGCGAATGGCGAGGAGCTCGGCGTGTCCGAGCGGATCGCCCTCGCTCTCCCGGCGGTTGTGACCCCGCCCGACGACTTCCCCGCCGCGGACGATCACGGCTCCGACCGGCACCTCGCCGATCGCCCCGGCCTTGCGGGCCTCGACGAGGGCCAGCTCCATCCAATCCCGGTCCTCCGGATCGAACGGGCCATCCACGTCGCGGGATCCCCCCTCCGGCAAGGCGCGTATGTTAATGGAGGAACCCGTCGCGGTAAACCCGTCGCCCCGGCCGCCCTCGGCCCACGTCCTTTACACGCCCCTTGAGGCGACGTACGATGTCCTTCTTTCGGGCAGGGACCCACGAAGGGTTCGGGTCCTGTGCATCGATCCCCACCGAACCTCGTCAGGCCCGGAAGGGAGCAGCGATAAGGTCGGGCGAGCGAGTGCCGCAGATCAACCGGAACCCTTCGTCGGATTCTGCCCTTTTCTCCTCCGCGACCGCGCATGGCATACCAGGTTCTCGCCCGCAAGTGGCGGCCCCAGGATTTCTCGAGCCTGGTCGGTCAGGAAGCGATCGTCACCGCCCTTCGCAACGCGATCCAGGAGGGGCGGATCGCACAGGCCTACCTCTTCTCCGGCATCCGCGGCGTCGGCAAGACGACCGCGGCCCGCGTCTTCGCCAAGGCGCTCAACTGCGAGAAGGGGCCCGGCAGCGATCCCTGCAACGACTGCCTCCCCTGCCGCGAGATCACCCGCGGGTCGGACCTCGACGTCATCGAGGTCGACGCCGCCACCTATTCGAAGGTCGAGCAGGTTCGCGACCTGACCGAGAGCCTGAAGTACGGGCCGGCGCGCGATCGCTACAAGGTCGTCGTGCTCGACGAGATCCATCGCCTCTCGCGCCAGGCCTTCGACGCCCTGCTGAAGATCGTCGAAGAGCCGCCGCCGCACCTCGTCTTCATCTTCGCGACCACCGAGGTCGACGCGGTCCCGGTGACGATCCTGTCGCGCTGCCAGGAGTTTCACTTCCGGCGCGTCCCCTCGCTTACGGTCGCGGCGCTCCTCTCCCGGATCGCCAATGACGAGGGCATCGCGGCGAGCGACGTGGCGTTGCGTCTGATCGCGCGCGCCGGAGAAGGCAGCGTCCGCGACGCTGTCGCCCTCTTGGACCAGCTCGCCACCTTCGGCAATCGACGGATCTCGGACGACGACGCGGTCCGCCTCTTGGGCGGGCTCGATACGGCTCTCTTCCATCGGTTGCTCGCCGCGATCGTCGGCGGCGACCGCCTCGCGATCCGCGAGATGGCCCGCCGGGTCGAGGACGAAGGCTGGGATGCGCGCAACGTGTACGGTCAGTTTCTCGTCTTCTGCCGCGACGCGCTGCACCTCGCCATGGGCGGCGCCCCCGGGCAGATCGACCTGCCGGACGAGGAGACGAACGCGCTCTCGCACCTCGCGGCCGCGGCCGGCTACGAGAACCTGCTCCGGCTCCTCCATCAGCTGCTGACCAGCGAGCCTCTGGTCCGGCGGAGCGAATCGGGGGTGCTGGCCGTCGAGATCGCCTGGCTTCGCGGCGCGGAGCTGCCCAAGCTCGCGCGCGTCGAGGAGATCCTCGCCGGGGGCGCCGCGATCGCGGCGGCCGGGCGGCCGCGCACGGAGATCGCCCGACCTCCGCTCACCCCGCCGTCGATCGCGGCGCCCTCGCGGCACCCGGAGACCGCCGCGCCGGCCGCCGCCGCGGTCTCCCGCCCGGCGGCACCTCCCTCTCAGCCGGCACCGCCCGCGACCGCCTCCGGCGATTCGGTCGACCGCTTCCACGAAGAGGTCCGAAAGCTCAAGCCGCCGCTCGCTTCCCATCTCGCGCGCGCCGAGCTTCGCTTCGCGGAAGGCTCGCTCGCGATCGTCTACGACCCCGCGGATGCGCCTCTCCGCGACAGCTTGAACCGCGGCAGCAATCCGCAGATACTGCAGGAGGCCGTCGCCGCCGTCTGGGGCGACGGCGCCCTCTGGCGGGCGCAGGCGGGAGCTCCTTCGGCTGCCGCGGTCCATGCCGAGGTGCCCGCCGACGGGGCCAACCCGATCGGCGTTGGAATCGAAAACCCTACCGTGCAGACGCTCCTCGATCTCTTCGGCGGCCATGTCGAAGCGGTCGGGGACGAAGAAGCTTGAGGGAGGAGCGCCAGAATGAGCAGTATGCGTCAGTTGATGAAGCAAGCCCAGGAGATGCAGGAGCGCCTGCAGCGCGAGCTGGGCGAGACCACGGTCGAGGCCAGCGTCGGCGGTGGCATGGTGACCGTCAAGATGAACGGCCACCGGCAGCTCATCTCGGCCAAGATCGATCCCGAGGTGCTCGATCCCGAAGACCCCTCCGTCCTCGAAGATCTGATCGTCGCCGCCGTCAACGAGGCCGGACGAAAGATCGAGGAGACCATGCAGGCCAAGGTCGGCTCGATGGCGTCGAGCCTTCCCGGCCTTTTCTAGAAACCGCCTGCGATGTCCGATCCCTTGGCTCGCCTGGTCGGCGAGCTCGCACGCCTGCCGTCGATCGGCCCGAAGACGGCGACGCGCCTCGCCCATCACCTGCTCAAGGTGCCGGCCGCCGAGGCGCAGGCGCTCGCGCGCGCGATCGTCGAGGTCAAGGAGAAGCTGTTCCATTGCTCCCTCTGCAACGCGATCACCGCGGTCGAACCGTGCGCGATCTGCTCGGACGGCGGACGCGACCGGGCGCGCATCTGCGTCGTCGAAGAACCCTTCAACATCGCGCCGATCGAGCGGACCGGCGAATTCCATGGGCTTTACCACGTGCTCCTGGGCGCTCTCTCGCCGCACCGCGGGATCGGTCCGGACCGTCTCGCGATCGCCGGTCTCCTCGACCGGTTGACCGGCGTCGAGGAGGTCGTCCTCGCGACCAACCCCAACGTCGAAGGCGAGGCGACGGCCCTCTACATCGCCCGCCTGCTCAAGTCGCGCGCCCTCCTGGTCACTCGCCTCGCGTTCGGGATGCCGATCGGCGGCGACATCGAGTACACCGACGAGGTCACGCTCGGACGCTCTCTGTCCGGCCGGCGGGCGATGTAGCCATGCCCGGCCTCGAGCGCGGCGATCTGCCGCCGCGGATCGTCGTCCCTCCGCCCGGCCCGCGCTCGCGCGCGCTCTCGGCCGGGCTCGAGCGCTTCGTCGCACCCGGGATCTCGACCGTCGCCCCCGGCCGGCCCGCCCTCGTCTGGCAGGAGGCCTGCGGAGCGAACGTCCTCGACGCCGACGGCAACCGGTTCATCGATCTGACCGCCGGTTTCGGCGTGGCGGCGGTCGGCCATCGCCATCCGGAGGTCCTGAGAGCTGTCGCGGCGCAGGCGGACCTCCTGGTTCACGCCCTCGGCGACGTCGCGGCCCATCCCGGACGCCTCGCGCTCGCCGAGCGCCTCGCGGCTCTCGCGCCGGTCGACGACGCCCAGGTCTTCTTCGCGGTCTCCGGCGCCGAAGCTGTCGAGATCGCGCTCAAGACCGCCCTCGCCGCGACCGGCCGGCCGGGCGTCGTCGCGTTCGATCCCGGCTATCACGGTCTGACGCTCGGCGCCCTCGCCGCCACGGCGCGTCCCGCGTTTCGCGACCCCTTCGCCGCGCACCTCCATCCGCACGTCGCTCGGTTTCCCTTCGGCGGCGATCTCTCCCCGGTCGTCGCGCGCCTCGAACGCGACGACGTCGCGAGCGTCCTCGTCGAGCCGATCGTCGGCCGCGAAGGAGTCCTCCTGCCGCCGCCGGGCTGGCTCGCCCGGCTCTCCGAGCTCTGCCGGCGCGCCGGTGCCCTGCTGATCGCCGACGAGATCTTCACCGGCTTCGGACGCACCGGCCGGATGTTCGCGGTCGAGCGCGAGGGCGTCCGGCCCGATCTCCTCTGCTGCGGCAAGGCGCTCGGCGGCGGCCTGCCGATCGCCGCGGTCCTCGGCTCGCGCGCCGTCTTCCGCTGCTGGGCGACGCCCGGCGAGGCGCTCCACTCGGCGACGTTCGTCGCCCATCCGCTCGCCTGCGCGGCGGCGCTCGCGACGCTCGACCTGCTCGAGAGGGAAGGGCTGCCCGCCCGCGCCGCCCGCCTCGGGGACTCGATCGCGCTCCGCCTCGCCCGCTGGCCGTCGCTCTCTCCCGCGATCACGGCGGTTCGCGGCCGCGGCCTCCTCTGGGGGATCGAGCTCGCGAGCGCGGACTGGGCCGGACGTTTTGCGCGCGCCGCCCTCGCGCGCGGCATCCTCCTGCTCGCCGGTGGTCCCGCCGGGCGCGTCGCCCAGATCGCGCCGCCGCTCGCGATCGCCGAGGAGCAGCTCGAGGACGCTCTCGAGCTGCTCGAAGGTGCGCTCGGCGAGATCGCGGAGGCGCGGCCTTGAGCGGCTTGCCGCGCTTCAAGCTCGCGTTCATCGGCACGCACGGCGTCGGCAAGACGACGCTGTGCTACGGGCTCGCCGCCCTGCTCAAGGCGCGCGACTGCTCCCTCGACATCGTCCACGAGGTCGCCCGTCGCTGCCCGCTGCCGATCAACGAGGAGACCTCGCCCGCCGCCCAGAGCTGGATCCTCCACACCCAGATCGCGGAAGAGATCCAGGCGCAGGCGCGCTACCCGGTGGTTCTCTGCGACCGCAGCGTCCTCGACAACTACGTCTACCTGCTCCTCGCCGCGGGCCGCCAGGACCGCCTCGAGGCGATGGTCGACGGTTGGATGACCGGCTACGACCTCTTGGTGCACGTGCCGATCGTCGACGTCCCCTCGCCCGACGGCGTCCGCTCCGACAACCCGTCCTTCCAGCGGGCGGTCGACGCCCGCCTCGAGCGCGAGCTCGTCGCGCGCCGCCTCTTCGCGCTTCCTTTGGATCCGAACGCCCGCGATCGCTGGCTCGAGGTCGTGGAGCGCGAAGTCTGGGCTCGGCTCCGGCCGGCGCAGCTGTCCCTTCTCTGACCCCGTCCGCGCCCGGCACCGGCACGGAGCCAGGCCTCCCTCCGTTCTCGAATGCCCGCTGTTTGCGCGGCTACGTTAGAATCGTTTCGCCTTGAGCATCTCTCCCCTTCTCCTCCGCCGCTGGGAGCTGTTCTCACACTTCAGCGACCCTCAGCTCGAGCTTCTCGCCGAGAGGGTCGAGCGCCTCCGCGTCGACACCGGCGGCTCCGTCCTGCGCGAAGGGGAACCCTCCCTCGGCGCCTATCTGATCGAATCCGGCGACGTCTCGATCGCGCGCAACACGCCGTATGGCCGCTTCGAGCTCGCGACGCTCGGCCCGGGGGAGCTGTTCGGCGAGACCAGTTTCGTCGACGGCCACGCCCGCTCGGGCAGCGCCACCGCGACGACCGAGTCGTCCCTCCTGGCATTCCATCCCGAAGCCGTCGCGCCCGCGCTCGAAGCGGACCCGAAGCTCTACCTTTCTCTCTACTGGGCCTTCTGGAAGAGCCTGTCTCAAAAGCTCCGGTCGACCAACGATACGTTGACCCGCTTCTTCTCCTCGAGCGGTAAGGCGGCGAGCGCTCCGCTCGAGGCCGCCGCCGCCGCGGGCGGGACTTTCCGCGTCGACCTCGCCTCGAAGCGCAAGCTGTTTCAGGAACAGAAGCTGTCCAACCTCGAGATCAATTTCCTCTCCTCCCTGTCGAAGGAAAAAAAGCTCGCTGCGAACCAGGTCCTGTTCCGCGAAGGAGATCTCGGCGACTCGATGTACATCGTGCTCGAGGGCCGGATCATGATCAGCAAGTTCATCCCCGGAGCCGGCGAGGAGGCGCTCGCCTTCCTCGACCGCGGGGACTACTTCGGGGAGATGGCGCTGATCGACAACCAGCCCCGTTCCGCGGATGCCAAGGCCCACGACGGAGAAGCCGTCGTCCTCGCCATCCCGCGCGAGGTGCTCGAGGGGATCCTCGACATCCATCGTCTGTCTTCGCACAACCTGCTCAAAATCCTCTGCACCTTGGTGGCGACCCGCCTGCGCGAGCTCGACGACAAGATCATCGGCTGGTTCATCCTCGCGGGCGGCTCCGGCGGGCGCGGCTGACGCCCGCTTTTTCCCCGTCTTCCCCGTCCCCTCGGCCGCCGTCTCGCCCGGAGAGGATCTTGCCGAGGAGGGAGGAGGTCGCGAGCCGCGAGAGCTCTTCCGCAGAGAACCAGCCGACTTCGGCGCCTTCCCGGACCTCGCCGGCGTCGAGCAGCTCCGCCCGGCGCACCTCGACACGGAGATCCCGAAAGGTGATTCCGTGACGCGCCCGGCCGATCCTCGCGCCGAGGCGCCAAGCGCCGCCGTAGCGCCGGGCGAGCTCCGCTTCCGGATCTCCCGCCGCCTTTTCGATCCAGGGGACCTCCCAGATTCCGGCGAGCAGAACGCTCGCGTCGGGGCGGCGAAAGAGCAGGATCCTGCCCTCGCGATCCTCGATCAACGCCGCCAGCATTTCGACCACCTCGCTCGAACGCTGCCGCCGCGCCCGCGGAAAGCTCTCCGGATCGCCGCGCCGAACCGCGGCGCAGTCCGGAGCGAGAGGGCAGAGCAGGCACCGAGGCCGGCGCGGCAGGCAGACCATGGCTCCGAGCTCCATCAGCGCCTGGTTCGAATCGCCCGGCCGGAGCGGATCGAGAAACGCCGCTGCCGTCGCGCGAAGCCTCCGGCGCACGGCAGCGCTCTTGACGTCTCCTTCCGCGGCCAAGAAGCGCGCCACGACCCTCTCGACATTCCCGTCGAGGACCGGGGTCACCGCGGCGAAACAGATGCTCGCGATCGCCGCCGCCGTGTAAGGCCCGATTCCCGGCAGCTCGAGCAGCCCCTCCTCCGTCCGAGGAAAGCCTCCCTTCTCCACCACCTTCGCCGCCGCCGCGTGCAGCTGGCGAGCGCGCCGGTAATACCCGAGACCGGACCACAGAGCGAGGACCTCGTCGATCTCGGCCGCGGCGAGCGTCTCGACCGTCGGGAAACGCGAGAGAAACCTGTCGTAGTAGGGGATCGCGACCTCGACCCTCGTCTGCTGCAGCATGATTTCAGAGACCCAAACCCGGTACGGCTCGACGCGGCGCCGCCAGGGAAGGTCGCGGCGGTGGCGATCGAACCAGAGGAGGAGATCGGCGGCGAGCATGAGCTCTCCATTTTCCTTGATCGAGGTCTCTTGCGGGCCTCCGGTGATGCTGGTACTCTTTCTCGGTCTTCACCGGCCCCTTACCTCGCGTCCGGTCATTTTCCCCACAGGAATTTCCTCAGGGTGTGGAAAAACTGTGGAAAAGGTGTCTCTACTTTGACAGGTCCCGAGCTTCATGCCATCACATTCTCTTTGGTCTCAGCTCCAGCGTAAGCTTCAGCAACAGCTCGCCCCGGAGGAGTACTCGACCTGGTTCCGCCCTCTCCGGGTCCGGACGGAGGGTAACCATCGCCTCGTCCTGATCGCACCCAACGAGAGGTTCCTCTCGACTCTCGAAGAGAGCTATCGGCCGGCCGTCGATCGGGCCATCGCCGGCCTTGCCGAGCCCGGGTTCGAGATCCTCTTCGCCCTCGAAGACTCCCCTCTCGTCGCGACCTCGCCGGTTCTCGCCGGCACGCAGCCGGCCTTCAATCCGAAGTACCGCTTCGACAACTTCGTCGTCGGCAACTCCAATCAGTTCGCCCACGCGGCGGCTCGCGCCGTGGCCGACCGACCCTCGGCGAGCTACAACCCCCTCTTTCTCTACGGTGGTGTCGGCCTCGGCAAGACCCATCTCCTGCACGCCATCGGCCATCAGATTCTCACCCAACACCCGCAGCTCCGGGTCCTCTACCTGGCCGCCGAGCAGTTCGTCAACGAACTGATCAACTCGATCCGGTTCGACCGGATGCCCGCATTCCGGGAGCGCTATCGGACGATCGACGCGCTCCTGATCGACGACGTCCAGTTCATCGCCAACAAAGAACGCACCCAGGAAGAGTTCTTCCACACGTTCAACACCCTCTATACGAGCCAGAAGCAGATCATCCTCTCCTCCGACTCCTCGCCCAAGGACATTCCGACGCTCGAGGAACGCCTGCGCAGCCGCTTCCAGTGGGGGTTGATCGCCGACATCCAGCAGCCCGACCTCGAGACCAAGGTCGCGATCCTTCGCCGGAAGGCCGACGTCGAAGGAATCGATCTGCCGAACGACGTCGCCGACTTCGTCGCGCAACAAGTAAAATCGAATATTCGCGAGCTGGAAGGTCTGCTCAACCGCGTCATCGCCTTCTCGTCGCTGACCGGCAAGCCCCTGTCGCTCGACCTCGCCCGAGAAACGCTCAAGGACATTCTTCCGCACGAAGGGCGCAAGCCGACGGCCGCCGAGATCATCAAGAGCGTGGCGCGCCACTATGGCTTGAAGGTCGTCGAGATCAAGAGCAAGAACAACTCGAAGCAGATCTCCTTCCCGCGCCAGGTCGCGATGTACCTCTGCAAGCGCCTCACCGACCTCTCCTACCCCGAGATCGGCAAGCAGTTCAACGACAAACATCATTCGACCGTGATGTACTCGGTCGACAAGATCCAGCAACTCCGCCACGGCGATCAGGATCTCGAACGGGTCCTCCACAACCTCGAACGCGGCCTCTCCTGAGCCTCGGGACCTCCTGTGGATCACCTGCGGATCCAGGGCCCTAAAAGCCTGCGGACCGCTCTCGGATAGATTTCGGCTTCCCGAATCCATCCGCGGCGCTCCGCAGTCGATCCGCAGATCTCCGCCGCCGTGTCGTAACACGAAATCACCTGTTTTCAGACACTTGTACTCGATTTCCGCAGATCCGCAGCGCCTTCTAGCTACGACTAGTGTGAGATATGATCCCTGGCCTCTACGGAGAAGAAGCGCATGGAAACCCGCGTCCCTCGCAACGATTTTCTGGCCGAGCTCTCGCCCATGCTCGGCATCGCGGAAAAAAAGACGACGATCCCGGTCCTCTCACACCTCCTCCTCTCAGCGCGCGGCGCGCGCCTGTCCATCGCCGCGACCGACCTCGACGTCTCCCTGACCTCCTGGTGTCAGGCCGAGGTGACCGAGCCCGGCGGAATCGCGGTCCAAGCGCGCAAATTTACCGAGATCATCCGTTCGCTCGTCGGGGACGAGGTTCAGCTCGTGCTCGAGGAGCCCCGAATCCTCTCGATCCGCGCGGGCCGCTCGCGCTTCAAGATTCACGGTTTGTCGCCCGACGACTTTCCGACCCTCCCGACGCTCGAGGCGACGAAGAGAGTCGAGCTTCAGTTTTCCGCGCTCAAGAAGATGATCTCGAAGGTCTTCTTCGCCGTTTCCGCGGAGGAGTCGCGCTTCCAGCTCAACGGTGCCCTGATCAAGCTCAAGGGAAGCAGCGTCGAGATGGTGGCGACCGATGGCCATCGGCTCGCTCTCGTCGAGCAGGTGGTCGAGGGTGCAGGAGAGGACTCGGTTCTCGCGCCGCGCAAAGCGCTCCAGGAGCTCCAGCGTTTCGAAGGGGACGGCAACGTGGTCTTCGCACGCGGCGAGCATCACCTTTCCTTCGGGCTTGGGCGAAGGGAGCTCATCTGCCGGATTCTCGAGGGAACTTTTCCCGACTACGAGAGGGTCATCGCCAAGGACCACGACAAGAAGGCGACGTTCGATCGCCGCTTGCTCGGCGACGCCGTCCAACGTGTCGCCCTCATGACGGGGGATCGGGCTCGGGCGGTGCGCCTGCTGCTCACGGACGGCCAAGTCGTCGTCTCCGCGGTCAATCAGGATCTCGGCGAGGCGATCGAAGAGGTGCCTTGCGACTACGTGGGTCCCGAGATCAAGATCGGGATCAATCCGGATTACATGGCTCAATTCCTCGCCGCGATCGAGACCGAAAAAGTTCGCTTCGATCTCAAGGACGAAAATACGCAGTGCGTGGGTTATCCCGTCGACGGGACCGATGTCCGCTACCTCTGCGTGATCATGCCGATGCGGATCTGAGACGCATGCTCACCCGGCTCGAGGCCCGGACCTTTCGCAATCTCCAAGATCTGGACTGGTCGTTCGGCGCCGGCAGTCACCTCCTCCTCGGACCGAACGGCGCCGGCAAGACGAGCGTTCTCGAAGCGATCTACCAGCTCGCGACGACGCGAAGCTTCCGGACGCGCCAACTCGGGGATTGCGCGCGCCACGGCAGCGACGGCTTCCTGGTCGAGGGTGAGGTCGAGACGGATCGCCGGTACCACCTGACCGCGGGCCTCACGGAGGGCCGAAAGATCCGCGCGGTCAACGGCAAGGCGACGACTCTCGCCGAGCATCTCGCCGTCCTGCCCGTCGTCGCCTGGGCGACCGGGGATGCGGAGATCCTGACCGGCACTCCGGCGTTACGCCGGCGGTTTCTCGATCGCGGAATCCTCGGGGTCCGTCCCGCCGCGCTTTTGGTGCTCGAAAACTTTCGCCGCGCGCTCCTCCAAAAGAGGGAAATCCTCCAGAGGGGAGAGGGCTCGATCACCGAGGAGCTCGCCTCTTGGAACGGAGTCCTCTCGGGCGCGATGGTCGATCTCGCCGAGCATCGAAATGGGTTCGTCGAAAGACTCCGAGAAGAGCTGGCGCGCGTCCTCTTGGAGCTCGACCTGCCGCTTCCCGCGATCGAGATCCGGTACCGACCTTCTCCCTCCTCGACTCTCTCCGGAGCCGAAGAGGTCTTTCAGAGCCTGATGAGGATCGAAGAGAGGGAGATTCGGCGCGGCGCTCCGCTCGTCGGCTGCCAGCGAGACGAGCTCGAGATTCTCTGGGGAGGCCGCGAGATCCGCAGTGTGGCCTCGGCGGGAGAGAGAAAGGTTCTCGCCCTGGCGCTCCTCTCGGCCCACGGGCGGGTTCTCGCCCGGGCGGGCCGCAATCCGGTCTACCTTCTCGACGACGCCGATGCCGAATTGGCTGCGGCCACCCTTTCGTCGGCCTGGAAGATCTTCGCCGAGGCTCATCAGATCCTCGCGACGTCGAGCCGCCCGCAGGTCTGGCTCGCGATCGACGTCGAGAGCGTCTGGCAAGTCGACAAAGGGGTGCTCCGGCCGCTTTGACCGACCCTCCCGAAGGGTACGGCTAAGCTATTGATTTTCAAGACCTACGGCTCGAAAAAAGCAGCGCTTTGTGGTATCATTCACCGATCTCGCAAGATCCCCGGCCCCGGGGGGTAAACCCAGATCGAAGAGCCCCCGGAGAGAGCCGCGGCGACATGGAGAGAGACGGCTTGACCCAACCCACATACACCGCTGAGAACATCAAAGTCCTCAAAGGCCTGGAGGCGGTTCGCAAACGCCCCGGCATGTACATCGGCGATACCGAGGACGCCTCGGGTCTCCACCACATGGTCTTCGAGCTGGTCGACAACTCGATCGACGAGGCGCAGGCCGGCTACTGCTCGCGCATCGACGTGACGATCCACAGCGACGAGTCGGTCACCGTCGAGGACGACGGCCGGGGCATCCCGGTCGACCTCCACAAGGGAGAGGGACGCTCGGCGGCCGAGGTCATCATGACCGAGCTCCATTCCGGGGGAAAGTTCGACAAGAACTCCTACAAGGTTTCAGGGGGCCTCCACGGCGTCGGAGTCTCGGTCGTCAACGCGCTCTCGGAAACCCTCGAGCTCGAGATCAAGCGCGACGGCTCCGTCTGGTTTCAGACCTACCACCGAGGCCTCCCCGAAGCGCCGATCCGCACGATCGGCACGACGCAAAAGAGCGGGTCCAAGGTCCGCTTCTGGCCGGATCCGACGATCTTCACGGTCCTCGAGTTCCACTACGAGACGCTCGCCCAACGACTCCGCGAGCTGTCGTTTCTGAACCGCGGAATCTTCATCCATCTGACCGACGAGCGCACGGGCAAGGAAGCCGACTTCGCGTACGCCGGCGGCATCAGCTCGTTCGTCGAGCATCTGAACCGCAACAAGACGCCGCTCCACGCGCCGCCGATCCATCTGATCGAGAAGCGGGACGACGGTACCGGCGAGGAGGTCGTCGAGGTCGCGCTCCAGTGGAACGAGGGTTATCAGGAGCTGCTCTACAGCTTCACCAACACGATCAACAACCGCGATGGCGGCACTCACCTGATCGGATTCAAGGGCGCGCTGACGCGCACGGTCAACGCCTGGGCATCGCAGGCCGGGCTCTTGAAGGCGCTCAAGGAGAACCTGACCGGCGAGGACATTCGCGAGGGGTTGACCGCGGTCGTCTCGATCAAGATCAAAGATCCGAAGTTCTCCTCGCAAACCAAGGACAAGCTGGTCTCGTCGGACATCAAGGGGTGGGTCGAGCAGGTCGTCAACGACAAGCTCGCGTCCTACCTCGAGGAGAACCCGCGGGAGGCTCGGCGAATCGTCGACAAGTGCGTCGAGGCCGCGCACGCGCGCGAGGCCGCGCGCAAGGCCCGGGACCTGACCCGGCGCAAGGGCGCTCTCGACGGCTCGTCGCTCCCGGGCAAGCTCGCCGACTGCTCAGAGCGGAACCCGGAGGTCGCGGAGCTCTTCCTGGTCGAGGGCGATTCCGCCGGCGGCACCGCGAAGCAGGGGCGCGACCGGCGCTTCCAGGCGATCCTGCCGCTGCGGGGCAAGATTCTGAACGTCGAGAGGGCTCGCTTCGACCGCATGCTCTCCTCGGAGGAGATCAAGACGATCATCACCGCGCTCGGCGCGGGGATCGGCCGCGAAGATTTCAACGTCGCCAAGCTCCGCTACCACAAGCTGATCATCATGTGCGACGCCGACGTCGACGGCAGCCACATTCGGACGTTGATCCTGACCTTCTTCTACCGGCAGATGGAAGAGCTGATCAAGCGCGGCTATCTCTACATCGCGCAGCCGCCGCTTTACAAGGTGTCCGAAGGCAAGCGGGAGGCCTACCTCAAGGACGATCGCGAGTATCGGGTGTTTCTGGTCGAGCGGATCCAGGCGCATTGGCAGCTCGCGGTCGGCGAGGGCGAGGTTCTCTCCGGCCCGCGATTGGCTCACTTCGTCGACAAGGTCGAGGCCTTTCGGGAGAACTTCGCCAAGCTTTCCGCTCGTGGCGTGCCCGAAGGGGCGGTCCGGATCGCTCTCTTGGGCGGACTCGTCGACAAGCAATCGCTCAGCGACCCCGAAAAGCTCGCAGCGGTCGCCCGACAGATCGAGCAGGCCGGTTTTCTGGGCGTTCAAGTCGGCTCCGACGACGAGCACGGTTGCGGCGTCCTCTCCTTCCGCAGCCGGAAGGACGGTGTCGAGCGCGACATCCGCATCGACTGGGCGTTGATGACGACCGCCGAGTATCGCAGCCTCGCAGCGAACCACGCAGGCCTCGAGGCCCTCCGCGCGACCGTTTTCACGCTCACCAAGGGCGAGGACACGCAGATTCTGGCGAGCGTCGACGAGGCGATGGACGCCATGTACAACGGGGCGAAGAAGGGCCTCTCGATTCAGCGGTACAAGGGCCTCGGCGAGATGAACGCGGAGCAGCTCTGGCAGACCACCATGGATCCCGCGCGGCGCCGCCTGCTCCAAGTGCGGATCGAAGACGACGTCGAAGCCGACGGGATTTTTACCGTGCTGATGGGAGACCAGGTCGAGCCGCGCCGGGAGTTCATCGAGGCGAACGCGCTCAACGTACGAAACCTGGACATCTGAGCCGCGGCGCCCTTTCTAGGTAACGCATTGGAGTAGAGCGAGGACATGACCGAGAACACGCCCCCTCTCCCGCTCGAGCGACCCGTTCCGGTCGACATCGAAGAGGAGATGAAGCGCAGCTACCTCGATTACGCGATGAGCGTGATCATCGGGCGCGCCCTGCCCGACGTTCGGGACGGCTTGAAGCCGGTGCATCGCCGCGTCCTGTACGGAATGTGGGAGAGCGGCAACACCGCGAGCAAGCCCTACAAGAAGTCCGCGCGCATCGTCGGCGACGTGATGGGCAAATATCACCCGCATGGCGACACGGCGATCTACGACACGGTCGTGCGCATGGCGCAGGACTTCTCGATGCGCTACACCCTGGTCGACGGCCAGGGGAACTTCGGCTCGATCGACGGCGACAACCCCGCGGCGATGCGCTACACCGAGGTCCGCCTCGCGCGCCTCGCCGAAGAGATGTTGAAGGACGACATCGACAAGGAGACCGTCGACTGGCAGCCGAACTACGACGGCGCGGAAGAAGAGCCCGTCGTCCTCCCCGCGAAGGTGCCGAACCTCCTGATCAACGGCGCCGCGGGCATCGCGGTCGGCATGGCGACGAACATCCCGCCGCACAATCTGACCGAGGTCATCGCGGCGCTCGACCTCCTGATCGACGACCCGGAGGTGACCGTCGAAAGGCTGATGACCGCGATTCCCGGGCCGGACTTTCCGACCGCCGGTTTCATTCATGGGCTCGAGGGGATTCGCCAGGCGTACACGACCGGGCGCGGCATCATTCAGGTGCGCGCCAAGGCGCACATCGAGACCGCGGTGAAAGGCGAGAAGCAGTCGATCATCGTCAACGAGATCCCCTACCAGGTCAACAAGGCGCGCTTGATCGAGCGCATGGCCGAGCTCGTCCGTGAAAAGAAGATCGAGGGAATCTCCGATCTGCGCGACGAGTCCGATCGCGACGGCATCCGGATCGTCGTCGAATGCAAGCGGGGCGAGGTGCCCGAAATCATCCTGAATCAGCTCTACAAGCTGACGCAGATGCAGACGACGTTCGGCATCATCCTGCTCGCGATCGTCGACAACCAGCCGAAGGTTCTCACCCTCCGGGAGCTCCTGGTCCACTTCCTCAACCACAGGAAGACGGTGATCATCCGGCGAACCCGCCACGACCTGCGCAAGGCCGAAGAGCGGGCGCACATCCTCGAAGGGATCTTGAAGGCGCTCGACCATCTCGACGAGGTGATCGCGACGATCCGCGCGAGCCAGACGCCGGCCCAGGCGAAAGAGCGGCTGATGGCTGGTTTCGCGCTCTCGCAACCGCAGGCCGAGGCGATCCTCGAGATGCGTCTCCAGCGCCTGACCGGCCTCGAGCGCCAGAAGGTGGTCGACGAGTACGACGAGCTGCTCCGGACGATCGGCCGCCTGCGCTCGATCCTCGCCTCCGACCCGCTCGTGCTCGAAGAGATTCGCAAGGAGATTCACGAGCTGCGCGATCGCTACGGCGATGCGCGCCGCACCGAGATCATCCCGGCGACGCACGAGATTTCGATCGAGGACATGATCGCCGACGAGGACATGGTGATCACCGTCACCCGCACGGGCTACGTCAAGCGCTCGCCGCTCGCTCTTTACCGGGCGCAGAACCGCGGCGGCAAAGGGCGCATGGGAATGGCGACCAAGGACGACGACTTCGTCGAGCACCTGTACGTCGCCTCGGCCCACAGCGCGATCCTGGTCTTCACCGAGAGCGGCCGGATCCACTGGCTGAAAGTGCACGAGATCCCGGAGGCCGGCCCGAACACGAAAGGCAAGGCGATCGTCAACCTGCTCGAGCTCGAGAAGAACGAGAAGGTCGCGACCACCGTCGCCGTCCGCGAGTTCGCCGCCGATCGCTTCCTGTTCTTCGTCACCGAGCGCGGCACGATCAAGAAGACGCCGCTCTCGGCCTACGCGAACCCGCGCGCGGCCGGTATCATCGGCATCAACGTCGACGCCGGAGATCGCCTGCTCGCGGTTCGCGTCACGGACGGCACGCACGACGTCCTGCTCGCCACCGCCAAGGGCCTCGCGATCCGCTTCCCGGAGGGAGACGTTCGCTCGATGGGGCGCGCCACCTACGGGGTCAACGGCATTCGCCTGCGCGCGAGCGACCGCGTCGTCTCGATGGAGGTCCTCGAGGCCGAGGGCGACATCCTCTCCGTCACCACGCGGGGCTACGGCAAGCGGACGCCGCTCGCCGAGTACCGGGTTCAAGGCCGAGCCGGCTTCGGCATCATCAATCTCAAGGTCTCCGAAAAGACCGGCGAGGTCGTCGGCGTCCGCCAGGCCGCGACGGGCGACGGCCTGATGCTGATCACCCTCGAGGGCAAGATCATCCGCCTCAACGTCGACGGCATTCGGGTCATCGGCCGCTCGACCCAGGGCGTCAAGCTGATGGATCTCGAGGGTGAGGACCGAATCGTCGCCGTCGCCAAGCTCGCCCTCGGCGCCGACGCCGGGGAAGAGGACGAAGCGGAACTGGAGACCGAAACCGCGAACGGCGAGCCGGGCGCGCCCTCGGATGAACCCGTGAACTGATCCGGAACGGTCAAGAACGGAGACGCGAAGATGCAATTCTTTCTCGATACCGCCGACATCGCCGAGATTGAGACCGCCCTCGACTGGGGCATGATCGACGGCATCACGACCAATCCCTCGCTCATCGCCAAGCAGGGCAAGCCCTATCTGCCGACGGTCCGGGAGATCGCCCGGCTCGTGCCCGGTCCGGTGTCGGGAGAAGTCCTCGCCACCGACTACGCCGGAATGATCGAGCAGGGGCATCGGGTCGCCTCCTTGGCCGACAACGTCGTCGTCAAGCTCCCGCTCGGTTCGGATGGCCTCAAGGCCGTCCGTACGCTGTCGAAGGAGGGGATCAAGACCAACGTTACCCTCTGCTTCTCGGCCGCCCAGGCGCTCCTCGCCGCGAAGGCCGGCGCCACCTACATCTCGCCGTTCATCGGCCGCCTCGACGACGTCGGCGAGGAGGGGATGTCGCTGATCGAGGACATCGTCGCGATCTATCAGAACTACGAGTTCGCCACCCAGGTGCTCGTCGCCTCCGCACGCCATCCGATGCACATCGTCCAGTCGGCCCTCTTGGGGGCGGACGTGATCACGATGCCGTTCAAAGTGCTCGAGCAGCTCTACAAGCACCCGCTGACCGACGTCGGACTCGACCGCTTTCTCGCCGACTGGAAGAAGACAGGCCGCTCGTTCGACGACGAGAAGTAGGGCCCGTTGGAGCCCTTGGAGCCGCTCTCGCTCTCGCCGGGCCGCTTTTTTCGACTGGCCTGCGGCTTCTACCTTCTCCTCGCCCTCGCCGGTGGGCTCTGGATCGGACTGCGCGAAGGGCCGATTCCGGTCGGCCTGTTCATCGACGCCAGGACCTGGCCCGCCGACTTGGCGCTCGGCATCGGCGGCGGCGGGCTTCTGCTCCTCCTCTGGGCCGGCGCACGCCGGACCTCTCGGCTTGCCCGCGAGCTCGAGGAGCGCCTCGCCGCCGTCGTCGGTCCGCTCGCCGGCGCCGAGGTCTTCGCTCTCGCGCTGATCTCGGGTTTGACCGAAGAGCTCTTCTTTCGCGGCGCGATCCTCCGGGCCTGGGGCTCCTTGCCGGCGACGCTCCTGTTCGCATTGCTCCATACCGGGCCGGGCCGGGTTTACCGTACCTGGACCCTGTTCGCGGTTCTCGCCGGCGCCGGTTTCTCGGCGCTGGTGCTCTGGCGCGGCAATCTGCTCCCGGCGATCGCCGCTCACGCCCTGGTCAACGCGGTCAACCTCCGCCTCCTGGTGAAACGCTTTCGCGATAGACTGCCCCCCTCCATGTCCGACGACCCAGGAGCGTCTCCAGATGGCCCGTGAATCGACCGACGTCTTGGCGCGCATCGACGCCGAGAAGGAAACCTATCTCGAGGAATTGCAGGATTACATTCGGATCCCTTCGATCTCGACCGATCCGCAATACGCCGCGGACGTCTCCCGCGCCGCTGACTTCGTCGTCGGGAAGCTCCGCGCGGCCGGCCTCACGTCCGAACGCGTCGAGACCCAGGGTCATCCCCTCGTCTACGCCGAATGGCTGGGCGCTCCGGGCAAGCCGACGGTCCTTTTCTACGGTCATTACGACGTTCAGCCGGCGGATCCTCTCTCGGAGTGGCGCAACCCCCCCTTCGAGCCGACCGTCGACGGCGACAAGCTCTACGCTCGCGGTGCGACCGACGACAAAGGGCAGTCCTACGCCCACGTCAAAGGGGTCGCCGCACTGCTCGCCGAGCGCGGCAGCCTGCCGGTCAACGTCAAATTCTTGGTCGAAGGAGAGGAGGAATCAGGCGGCGAATCGATCGAGCGCTACGTGCGCGAAGACGCGGGCCGGCGCCTCGCCTGCGACTGCGTGGTGATCTCCGATTCTTCGATGTACGGACCCGGTCAGCCGTCGCTCGTCTACGGTCTCAAGGGCCTAGCCTACATGGAGCTCAAGGTCACGGGCCCGAACCGGGACCTCCATTCCGGCACCTACGGCGGTGGGGTCGCCAACCCGCTCAATGCGCTCGCGCACATCATCGCCGGGCTCCAGGACCGGCAGACCGGCAAGATTCTCATCCCGGGATTCTTCGACGACGTCCGACCGCTCGAAGCCTGGGAGCGCGAGGAGTTCGCGAAGCTGCCCTTCGACGAGAAGGCGTACTGCGAAGAGCTCGGAATCGCCGAGACCTGGGGCGAAGAGGGCTACACGGTCCGTGAGCGCACCTGGGCCCGTCCCACCTGCGACGTCAACGGCATCTACGGCGGCTATCAGGCGAAGGGGGCGAAGACCGTTCTGCCCTCGTGGTGCGGCGCGAAGGTCTCCATGCGATTGGTTCCCGATCAGAAGCCCGAGAAGATCGCGCAGCTCTTCCGCGACCATGTCCTCTCGATCGCACCCCAAGGCGTGCGGGTGGAGGTCGAATATCTCCACGGTGCCCAAGCGGTCGGCGTCTCGACCGAGGGTCCATTCGTCGAAGCCGCTCTCGCGGCGATGGAGGACGTTTGGGGCCGCCGGCCCGTGCGTGTCCGCGAGGGCGGATCGATCCCGATCGTCGCGACCTTCAGCGACGTGCTGCACGCGCCGGTTCTCTTGCTCGGCTTCGGTTTGAACGACGACGCGCTGCACTCGCCCAACGAAAAATTCAACATCAGTCACTTCTACAACGGAGTCCGCTCGGTCGTGAGGCTGCTGGATCGGCTGGGAGAGGTGCGATAGTCCGAGGCCCATGAAGTCGAAGAGTCTAGAGCGAGAAATCAAGTTCCCCGGAGTCGAGCTCGACAACCTGCGCCAACGCCTGATCGAGCTCGAAGCCGAGCGCCGAGCGCCCGGTTCGTTCGAGGACAACTGGGTGCTCGATCGCGGTGGAGAGCTTCTCGACGCCGGCCGGATCCTTCGGTTGCGCGTCGATGGCGGCCGCGCCCGGGTGACTCTCAAAGGACCCCAAGTTCTTGAGGGTAACGTCAAGATTCGCGAGGAGCTGGAGATCGAGGTGGACGACGCCGGAAAGGCGCGCTCGCTCCTCGAAGGGCTCGGTTTCGAGGTCGTCAATCGCTATCAGAAAGTTCGCGAGGAGTGGCAGTTGGGCGGCGTCAAGATCGCTCTCGATCACACGCCGATCGGCGACTTCTCGGAATTCGAAGGGGAAGGAGCGGAGATCGTCGCCAAGCGCTGCGGCCTCGACCCCAAGAACGGAGAGCGCCGTTCGTACCTGAGGCTCTACGAGGATTACCTGAAAGACCATCCGGAAGCGCCGCCCGAGATGGTGTTCGGCGAAGGCTCCCGCTAAGCCGCCGCCGAGAGATCGACCGCCGCTCGATCGCACGACAGCAACCCGAGCCGCGCCTCTCCGCCCAGCTCGAGGTGCACGGTCGCGGCGAGATCCCGAGCCGCCGCCATCAGCGCCTCGTCGGACTCCCCGAGAGCTTCGATGACGAGAATCGCGCCGCGGGTCGTCGCGGTCAGCTTGGTCCGCTCCGCTTCCCGCCAATTGAGGCAGCGGCAGACGGCGCCGAGGTCGTCGCGATAGATCAGCTCGCCGGGTAGCGCGGGCTCGTTCTCGACGCCTCCGAGCGGCACGAACGGCTCGCCCCCGACCGCGCGGAACAGCCCGAAGTCTCCTTCGATCGCCGCGAGATCCTCGCCTCCGCAGGGAAGCCGATGCCGCAGCGAGACGGCGTTGTAGATGTCGACCAGCGGGTTGATGCCGCGAATCCGCGAGGCGGCTGCGCTCCGCAGCAAGCTTTCGATCGAGGAGCGGAACTTCGACGGCTTGGCGCCGAAAGCCTGATACGCCTGCCGCCAGGGCACGATCGCCGGGTGGCTCGGAAAGTCGGCTTCGACGAAGTCGCTCGCGGCGGCCGTCGCCGCTTCGAGGAGCCGTTGCTCGAGATCGGGACGAGGGCTCGCGTTGTCGAGGCCGCGCGCCAAGATCGCGGCGATCCGGAGGCGGGGCAGGATCTCGAAAACGGCAGGATCCACGGAAAAGCGCATCGTTTCTCTTCAACCGGCGTCGGGATCCTTTCCGGGACTCACGGACGCGAGGAACTCGAACGGACCGGTGCCGGCTCTTCGAGCGCTACTTCGCCTTCCATTCCGCGACGAGCTTTTCGAGCGCCACCACCTGGTCCTTGTCTGGAGCCGGGGTCGCCTTCTTCGCCGCGGCCAAAGCTTTTTCGCCCGCGGCGATCGCATCCTTGGTCTTCCCCTGTTTGGCGTAGAGGTTCGCCTCGGCGCGCAGGTTGGTGAAGTTCGCATCGAGAGCGATCGAGGCGTCGAGCCACCTCTCCGCTTTGTCCAAGCAGGGGGACCCCTCCTGAAGGCACCAGCTCGCGGCCTGGTAGGGGGCTTGCCAGCGCTGCTTGCTCGCCATCTGCGCCGCGGTATCGACCTCGAGCTTGACCGGCACGACGAGCTTCTCCCAGCGCAGGAGGAGCGTCGCCGACGTGTCGGTCAGATCATCGAAGTAGAACTCCATGCGCTCCTTGGCGTGCTCCGAGGTCGAGGGCTTGATCTGCACGCGCAGCGCGTCGTGCTCCTGCTTGTAGTCGAAAGCGCCCCAGAGATCGGCGTCCTTGCTCAGAATGAAGGTCCAATCCCCTTCGGTCGGGATCGTCTGCAGGCCGTAGGTGCCCGCCGGCAGCTCGTGTCCCTCGACCTTGACCGGCGTCGAGAAGGCGATCGTCGTGTTCTCGTTCGCGCCCGTGCGCCAGACCGCGCCGTAAGGGACGAGCTCACCCCAGATCTTCCGGCCCTTGACGCCCGGGCGGCTGTAGTGGACGGTGACGTCGGTCAAGCCGATGGTCTGGGAGACGCTCGCGCCCGGAGAGGGGCGCGGCGCGACGAGCTGCGGAGCCTGCGCCAAGGCGGACGTCGCGACGAGGCCGCCGAGGGCGAGGGTTAAAGCGACACGGGAACGGGTGGTTTTCTTCATGGAAGATCTCCTCACAGCCCAGAAGTCTACCCCAGCATCCCGCCCTCCCGGAGGCGCCCGAACACCTCCGCGACCTGCTCCCAACCCACCCGCATGAGGAAGTTGTTGTTCCGGCCGTACGACTTGATGCCCAGGATGAAGAAGTTCGGCTCGGGATTGACCAGGGTCTCGGCCCCATGACCGGTCTGGGCAAGGCAGTCGCCGCCACCGCCCGCAGCCCCCAGGAGCGCGGCCGAGAGCTTCATCGGCGCCGAAAAGGCATAGCACTCGTGGATCTGAAGCTGGCGATAGAGGCGGTCGTCGGAAACGAAGCCGGTCAGCGCGAGGATTCGATCGACCCCGAGCGTCTCGGCGCCGTTCGCGCCGCGCAGCGTGACCGCGAGCTTGCCGTTGTCCTGGGCGAGGGACTCGACGACGGCGCCGGAACGCACCTCGACGGCCGGGTTCGCGCCGTTTGCGATCCCTTCCGCCTCACGGTCGAGTCGAGCGCGCCCGGGAAGCGGGTCGGCGGGATCTGCGGCGGGCCGGGACTCGCCGCGGAGCGCCCAGAGGATCCGGGTGCCGGATGCATTCTTTGCCAGCTCCGCCAGCTCGCACGCCGCCGTCTTGGCCGAATGCCCGCCGCCGGCGAGCAGAATCGTCCGGCCCGCCCAATCGGCGGCCTCGCGGGCGACGTCCGGAATGTCCCGGCGAATCGCGCCCTCGAGAGCCTCCTCGCCCGGAGCCGGGATGCCGCCGTCGCCGAGCGCGTTCGGATTGCCATACGTGCCCGAGGCGTCGATGACGACTTCGGCGTGCTCGACGCGCTCGGATCCCGAGGCGTCCCGAACCAGCAATCGGAACGGCCGCGCGGCGCGGGCGGGAGACGAAATCTCCTCGTGCTTGAGCAGTCCTTCGCGCCCGACCGCGAGGACCCGCGCACCGAGCCGCAGGTTCGGCGCGATCGCCGGCAGGGCGGCGATCGGCTCGAACAGACGCTCTATCAGCTCGGCGCCGGTGGGACAGTCCTCGCCGTCGGGTATCTCGACTCCCTGCGCCGCGAACGCGGCACGCATCCGCGGCGAGGCGTTCATCGACCAAGGCGTGAACAGGCGGACGTGTCCCCAGCTGCGGACATGGCCAGCGACCCGGGGCGCGGCCTCGTAGACCGTGAACGGCAGGCCGAGTTCGGTCGCTTCGAGGGCCGCTTCGAGGCCGGTCGGGCCCGCGCCGAGAATGGCGAGTCGGGGTTTGGGCATGGCGTTCTCTCTCCTTCTAGGTTTCGACGACCGCCAGCGGGCCGGCGGTCGCGGTCTCAGCGAGGAATCGGAGGGGTTGGGGGTCGCCAGCCGGCGCGCCGTCCAGGAAGCGGGCGAGCTCGAGCGTTTGCGGCCGGGAGAGCAGATCGCGGCAGGCTCCGCATTCGATCACGGTGCCGGCGCCGTCGCGGCGGTCGATACAGGCGAGCACGTCCGCGGTTCGCTCGGCTTGGCGAAGGTCGTGGGTGACGAGAACGATGGCGCGCTTCTCGCGGAGCGTCCGAATGCGCTCCTCGATCGCTTCGGTCGAGCGCGGGTCGAGCGAGCTCGTGGGCTCGTCGAGCAGCAGGACCTCGGGTTCGACGGCGAGCGCGCGGGCGAGGCACAGCCGCTGCTGTTGGCCGATCGACAGGCTCGCCGCCGACTCTTTCAGGCGGTCCTTGACCTCGTCCCAGAGCGCGGCTTCGCGAACGGCGCGCTCGAGCCGCTCCGGCATCTCCCGGCGGCGCGCGAGGCCGGCGTGACGGAGCCCGAAGAGGACGTTGTCGGCGACGCTGCCCGGGAAGATCACGGGTTGCTGGAAGAGGATGCCGATGCGTCGCCTGATCTCGTCGCCGTCGACTCCGCGGGCGTAGACCGAGCGGCCGTGGAGGAGCACGTCACCGACCCGCCGGAGGTCGGGCGCCAGGTCGATCAACCGGTTCAAGCCGCGCAGCAGCGTCGTCTTGCCTGCCCCCGAAGGACCGACCAGGCAGAGCACGCTCCGCGCCTCGACCCGCAGGTCGACTCCCCGGATCAGATCGCGCGCGCCGCTCTTGACCCCGAGGTCGCGAGCCTCGAGCACCGGAGGCGCCGTCCCGGCACGATCAACCATGGCGGGACTCCTCATGGGCCCGGAGTCGGGCGGGCAAGGCGACCAGGCTCAGGGTGGCGACCAGGCAGAGCAGGACGAGCGCAGCGCCCCAGAGATGGCGCTCTCCGCCCGCCGCGAAGGAATCCTGCGCCAGCACGAAGACGTGGTA
>DATMZM010000496.1:0-3175 GCA_035607445.1 Thermoanaerobaculia bacterium
CCGACGGCCGGCGATCGAGCTTGAGCTCCTGGCCCTCTTCGCCGAGCAGCTCGGCCAGCTCGTCGCGGACGACCTTCACCACCTGCTGCGCCGGGCTCAGGCTCTCCATCACCTCCGCGCCGAGCGCCCGCTCGCGGATCCGCTCCATGAACGGCTTGACGACCCGGATGTGGACGTCCGCCTCCAAGAGCGCAAGCCGGATCTGCCGGAGCGCCGAGGTCAGCACCTCCTCCGAGATCCGCCCCTCGCCGCGCAGGTTGCGGAAGACTTCCTGGAGCTTGTTTTGCAGACCTTCGAACATCGCCATCGTCAAACCTCCGGCAGGGACGCGGATCGTACCAGGGCCATTAGAGGAACGAAAACGTCTCTTGCCGTTGCTCGCGCCCTTCTTCGGCATCGGCGCGCTCGATCTCGGCGAGGTAGGCCTCTTCGAGGTTCGGCTCCGCGAGATCGCCGGCCACGGAATCGCCCGGCCGAGCGACGGCCCGGACTTCGAGACCCTCCAGGCGGCGGACGCGGGCGGTGACCCGGTAGCGATGGCCGAAGGCGGGCAGCTCGGCGTCCGAGACGAGGGCGGTGAAGACCCGGCCGCGGGCGTGGGCGAGGAGGTCCTCGGGCGTGCCGTCGAAGCGGAGCCGACCGCGGTGGAGCAGGAGGATGCGCGAGGCCGCGGCCTCGATGTCGCTCGCGATGTGGGTCGAGAAGAGGACGATGCGGTCCGCCGCCTGCTCGAGGAGGATCTGGCGGAAGCGGCCGCGCGATTCGATGTCGAGGCCGGTCGTGGGCTCGTCGACGATCAGGATCGGCGGCGCGCCGAGGAGCGACCGGGCGATGCCGACCCTCTGCCGCATGCCGCCCGAGAAGTCGCGCACCTTGCGCCGGGCGTGCTCGGCGAGGCCCACCTCGGCGAGGAGCTTCGCCACCTCCGCCGCCCGTTCGCGAGAGTCGTCGAGACCGCGCTCGAGCGCCCAATGGTCGAGGAACTGCTCGGCCGTGAAGTCCGGGTAGGCGTTGAACTCCTGGGGCAGGAAGCCGATGCGCAGGCGGTACTCGGCCAGGTCGTCCGCGTCGACCGGCACGCCGCGGAAGGAGACCGAGCCGCGGGTGGGCGAGAGGAGGCCGGTCAGGAGGCGCAGGAGGGTCGTCTTCCCCGCGCCGTTCGGCCCCAGGAGGCCGGTGATCCCGGGCGTCAGCTCGAAGCTCACGCCGGCGAGCGCCTTGTGACCCGAGGCGTAGGTCTTGGTCAGGCTGCGCACGGCGAGGCGCGGGGCACTCGTTGCCGCCGCCGCGCTCCATTCCGGCGGATGCCTCCTGCGGCGGATCTCCTCGGGGTCGCGCGCCCGGAATCGCGCCGCCGCCAGGCGCAAGGGCGGCACGGCCACGAGGGCGACCGAGAGGGCGACGGCGCCGCAGAGAGACGAGGCGCGCAGCGGCACCACCCAGCGGCAGCGGATGAGGTCGACCCCGAGCGTCGGCACCGCGAGGGCCAGGGCGGAGGGGACGAGGGACGCGGCGAGCCAGGGCGTCTCCCGGCGGAGGCCGCGATAGAGCCCGGCGGCGATTGCCGGGGGCGCCACGTTCGCAACGATCGAACCGGCCGCACCTTTCCCTCCCCCGGGTCCCGCGAAGCCCCCGAATCCGCGACTCGACGCTTCGGCCACCTCGGCGGCGGGCGGCAGGGCGAGGCACAGGCTCGCGACGAGGGCGAGGATGGTCAGCTCGTCGACCTGGCCGAGCGTCGCGGCGGCGAGCGGCGTCGCGGCGAGGAGGCCCGCGGCGAGCGGCACGAGAGCGACCAGGGCGGAGAGGAGCCCGCCCAGCCGCCAGGCGGCGACCGCGAACAGGAGGAGCGGCACGGCGAGGGCGATCAACCGCAGGCGGTCCGGCTGCCAGAACAGGAGGGTGAGCGCCGGCCGCTCGAGGTCGACCCCGGCCGGCAGCTGGAGCAGGGCGAGATTGCGATCGACCTCCTGGCGCCGCGCGAGGCGAGCCTCCTCGGCGCTCTGGTGGAACCGGACCTCGATCGGCACCACGAAGCGGCCGGATTGCCGGGCCACCCTGGGGATCGTCGACTCCTGGCGCGCGAGGAGCGACGCGGCGGGGACGAGCGTCCGGGCTCCGATCCGGAGCGGGCGGTCGAGGAGGTCCGCCACCAGGGGGACGGCTCGGTCGGGATCGGGCGGCGCCCCGGCGGGCACGACCACGAGCGAGCGGGAGGCGCCGTGCGGACCGGGCGGCAGCGGCAGAGGGACGGGCGCCAAGCTCGTCCGGGCGAGCGCCGTGGCGATCTCGGCGACGTCCCGGGGGGCCGTGCCCGCCATCGGCCGGAGGGTCAGGAGCACGGACGGATCGCCCCAGCCGGTGATCGACTGCGGGCGGACCTTCAAGCCGTCGAGCCGGTCGAGGATGCGCCGGTAGGCGGTCGTCAGGGGGCCCAGATCGCCGCCGCGCAGGACCATGCGATAGGAGAGGCCCTCCTCGTCGGCCTTCGCCCGGTCTTCGAGATCGAGGACGAACGCCCCCCCTCCCGCCGCTCCCGCGCCGGTCTCGATGCGCGCCGCCGCGGCGCCGGGGATCCTATAGCGGATGCGGGTGGCCAGCCAGGCGAGGCGGTCCGGATGCCGGTCGCGCGGGCGCACGTCCACGTGCACGAAGCCTCTGCCGGCCCGCGAGCTGCTCCAGAAGCGCTCGACCTCCTCGGTCTTGCCGAGCTGCTCCTCGACCCCGCGCACCTGGCGCTCGGCCTCGGCCAGGGTGGCTCCGTCCGGCAGGCTGAGCCGGATGTCGAAGCTGCCCCCGTCCGGCGACAGATCGCCCGGCCGCGGGACGAGAGCCGGACCGAAGAGCGCGGCGGCCAAGCTGCCGGCGGTGAACAGGACGAGAGCGCTCGTGCCGGGATCGCGCAAGGCCCGGCGCTGGACGCGTGACCAGCGCGCAGCCAGCGCGCCGGTCTGGGGCCTCGTCAAATCGAGCGGAGGCTCGTTTTCGCGGCGATCCCCGGAACGGGCCGGCAGGAGGGCCGCGGCGAGGACCGCGGCGGACGTCGAGAGGAAGAACGCGCGCGCGGGCTCGGCCAGGAGCGGGCCCAGCTGTTCGCCCGCCAAACCAACAGCGATCGGCACCGCGGCGGCGGTCGCCGCCATGGTGGCGGCCAGGATCCAGAATCCCCGCCCGT
>DATMZM010000467.1:0-6186 GCA_035607445.1 Thermoanaerobaculia bacterium
TCCTGAAATCGCGGGTCCATCGCGGCCTGCCGCCGAGCCTCTTGTTCTTTCGCGACGCGAAGGGTTCGGAGGTGGACCTCGTCGTCGAGGACGGCCGCTCGTTGTTCGCGATCGAAACGAAATCGGGCCGGACGATCGCCGGCGATTTCTTCGGCGGACTCGAACAGTTTCGCGCCCTGGCCGCCGAGGCCCGCCCGGACCTTCAGACAAAACCCTTCCTCGTCTACGGCGGCGCCGAGGCGCAAAAGCGAACTCTCGCCGAGGTGATCCCCTGGTCGGAGCTCGACCGCCATTCGTGGTGGGAAGCGTGAAGCCCGCCCCGCTTCACGCGGTACCATGGCCCCGCTACGCTACCTCGAGTGACCGCACCCACCCAATGAAAAAGATCACCGCCGAAACCTACCGAAACGACAAGTGCTACCCGAAGGTGGTTCGGGCGGTTGAGGCGATCCTGGCCACGGGCGAGGTCGTGGCTCCGATCGAGGTCTTCGTTTACCTCGATCTGCTCAGCAAGGCCGACGTCGAATCGTGGCGCTTCGGCCGGGTGCGACCCCGGACGAGGCTCAGGCCCTTCTCGACTGCTTGAAGCGGCGCACCGGCCGTTGACAAGGTATGCGGAAATACGTAATCCCCCGGCGGAAGCCGACCGCAGCATGAGTCGCACCGACGATTCCCTCCGCACGAGCTACGACTCGGTCGCCGCGGCGTACGTCGAGCACCTTTACTCGGAGCTCGCGCGGAAGCCTCTCGATCGGCACCTCTTGAACCGGTTTGCCGAGGAGGTGCGCGATCGAGGCACCGTGGGGGATCTCGGTTGCGGCCCGGGGCACGTGGCTCGATACCTTCACGATCAGGGCATTGCCGTCCTCGGTGTCGACCTCTCGCCGGAGATGGTCCGCTGGGCAAGGCAGCTCAATCCGGGGCTCGAGTTTCGCGCCGGCGATCTCCGCTCGCTCGATCTGACGGACGGGTCCCTGGCGGGAATCGTCGCTTTCTACTCCGTGATCCATCTCGAGGCGACGGAGCTCGACGTCGCGTTCGTCGAGTTCCGCAGGGTGTTGGCTCCCGGCGGCGTTCTGCTCGTGTCGTTTCACGTCGGCGATCGGACGCTCCACCTCGACGATCTGTGGGGGCAAGCGGTCTCGCTCGATTTTCACTTTCTCTTGCCGCGCGACGTCATCGCCTCTCTCCAGAAGGCGGGTTTCGCGGTCACGGAGATCGTGGAGCGCGAGCCTTACGAGGGCGCAGAGTACCCGAGCCGCCGTTGCTACCTCTTCGCGAGGCGTGCCTGACCCGTGGCCATGAAACGCTGGTGGCGATCGACACAGTTGCCGCGGAAGGAAGAGGGCCTCGAAGATTTCTGGGCGGTCGTGCGCGTCACGCTCCACCATCCTCGTTTCGTCGAGGGCACCATGGAACCGACCCGTGTGGTCGGCTACTACCGCAACTTCGGGCTCCGAGCGGCCGCCGAACAGGTCTTGCCGCTCCTGGAGCAAGCCACGAGCGATGGCACGATCGATTGGGAGATTTCCGAGTGGCACCCGGTCGACCCATCGACCCTCGACGAGGCCGTGCAGGCGCGCATCCAACCGATCTCCGGTCAAGGCGTCTGGTATCAGAGCGGCCGCGCCTACTATCCCGCGGAGGATGGGAGCGGGAACGCCTCCGCGAACTGACCCGCGCTGACGCTTGTTGAACCAAGGGGGAGGCGGGGAGCGGGCGTAGCAGGGAACGTTTTGGATACGATCAGCGCCAGATCGGTCGCCAGCCAACTTCGATGCGGAGCGCAACTTGAGCGAATGCTCTTCCGGCCCCGGCGCGGGCGTCACTCCCGCGGAGACTCCGGAGACCCCTGAAATCACCGAGCTGCTCGGCGTCTGGAAGGGCGGCGGCGACCGGGCTCTCGAGCGCCTGATCCCCGCCGTCTACCTGGAGCTGCGCCGGCTCGCCCTGCGCCACCTCGAGGGCGAGCGCGCGGGGCATACGCTCCAGCCGACTGCTCTCGTTCACGAAGCGTTCTTGAAGCTGCGCGGCCTGCGCGACATCCAGTGGCAGGACCGGACGCACTTCTTCGCTTTCTCGTCGCGCCTGATGCGGCGCATCCTCGTCGACCATGCGCGCGGGCGGATGGCCGCGAAGCGGGGCGCGGATTCGCCCCACGTTTCGTTGCTGGACGCGGAGTCGGGCGGGGTCGAATCGACGCTCTCCGCCGCCGAGATGATCGACCTCGATCGCGCGCTCGACCGCCTGGCGGCCGAGGAGCCGCGCCTGGCCCGCCTGGTCGAGGTGCGCTTCTTCGGCGGTCTCAACGTCGAGGAGGCCGCGGCGGTGCTCGACTGCTCGCCGCGCACAGTGAAGCGCGACTGGGCGTTCGCGCGCGCCTGGCTGCTCCAGGAGCTGGGCGGGACGGCGAGCGGGACGGCCTCGCCATGACGGAGGCGCCGCGGCTCGCCCCGAACCGTCGCTTCGGCCGGCTGCGCGCGGCCTTCGACGGGATCCTCGACCTGGCGGAAGGCGAGAGGGAGGCGGCGATCCGCCAAGCGAGCGGCGGCGATCCGTCGTTCGAGGCCGAGCTGCGCGCTCTCCTCGCCTCCGCCGAGTGCCCGACGACGCCGTTCGACCGGCCGCCGCTGCGCGCGCTCGGAGGGCGGCTCGCCGAGCCCCCCTCTCCGGACAGCGCGGGCACCTCGGAGGGCGCGGGCGCGGCGGACCCTGCGGAGAGCGCGGAGGGTGGAGCGGGCGGGGAGGCCCCCGAACCGATCGCCGGCTACCGGATCCTCCAGCCGATCGGGCGCGGGGGCAGCGCCACGGTCTATCTCGCCGAGCAGCTGGGGGACGGCTTCACGCGCCCCGTGGCGCTCAAGGTGATCGGCCGCTGGGTGGACTCGACGGTCCTCCGCCGCTTTCGCGCCGAGCAGCGCATCCTCGCCGCCCTCGAGCATCCGGGCATCGCCCGCCTCTACGATGCGGGGATCACCCCGTCCGGAAGGCCCTTCCTCGCGATGGAGCTGGTGCGGGGCACGACGATCCTCGACCACTGTGCGCGGATCGAGACTCCCCTGCGGGCCCGGATCGAGCTGTTCCTTTCCGTTCTCGCGGCGGTCGAGCACGCGCACGCCTCCTCGGTCGTCCATCGCGACTTGAAGCCCGGCAACGTCCTGGTCTCGGAACGGGGCGAGCCGAAGCTGCTCGACTTCGGCATCGCGCGGCTGCTCGAAGCCGGCGGCGGGCCCGGAGCGGAGGCCGAGGCGACGCAGACCCAACAGCGGGCGATGACCCCTTCGTACGCGAGCCCCGAGCAGGTGCGCGGCGAGGCGGTCGAACGCGCCTCGGACATCTACTCGCTCGGCGTCGTCCTCTACGAGCTGCTGACCGGGCGGAAGCCCTACAAGCTCGGCAACACCAGCCTCGCCGCGCTCGAGCGCGCGATCCACGAGCGCGAGCCGGATCCCCCCGGTTTGGGCCGCGACCTGGATGCGATCTTGGGCAAGGCGCTGCGCAAGGAGCCCGCGGCGCGCTACGCCTCGGCGGCGGCCTTCGCCGACGACCTCCGGCGCTTCCTCGACGGGCGGCCGGTCCTCGCGCGGCGCGGCTCGCTCCTCTACCGGCTGGGCAAGGAGGCGCGCCGGAAGCGCGGGCTCTGGCTCAACGTCGCCCTCGCGGCCCTCCTCCTCGCCGGCCTCGCGGTTTGGCTTTCCGGTGGGCTCTCCGGCAGGTCCCCGAGACCCGTCGACCCGAACGCCTCGCCCTGGCTCGCGATACCGGTCGCTCCCGCCGCCCAGGAGAGCTATCGCCGGGGCCTCGACGCGCTCGCGCGGTCCGAAACGACGGCGGCGATCGCGAGCCTGCGCTCCGCCGCGGCCCGAGATCCCGAGCAACCCCTGATCCATGCCGCCCTCGCGACCGCGCAGTCCCGGGCCGGGCACGACGCTCTCGCCCGCGCCGAGGGGCAGCAGGCGCTCCACCTCGCCACCCGGGTGTCGCGCGAGAGCCGGCTGCTGATCGAGGCCGTGGCGTACCGCACCGCCGGGCAGTTGGCCGAGGAGCTCAAGCTCCGGCGCGCGCTCTGGCTGCTCGAGCCGGGCAACTTCGAGGTCGGCTTCCTCCTCGCCGCGAGCCTGGTCGAGAGCGGCGCGCCCGAGGAGGCTCTCGCGGTGACCGCGAAGCTGCGCGCTTTGCCCGCCGGGCACAAGCCCGCGGCGGCCGACCTGCGCCTGCGCGTCGTCGACCTCGAAGCGCTGATCCTCCTGGGACGCCCGCAGGAGGTCGCTGAGCGCGCCGGACCGGTCGTCGCCCGGGCGAAGGCGCGAGGCCTCCCCCTCCTGGCGGCGCGGGCGCTCCTCCAGGAGAGCCAGGCGCAGGACGGCTTGGGCCGATCCGCCGCGAGCCGCGCCCTGGCCGAGGAGGCCCGGCGCCTCTTCACCCGACGCGGCGAGATGGCGGGTGTCGCCCGGTCGCTCAACCTTCTCTGCCTGGCGCAGTTTCGCGAGTCGCGGCACGACGAGGCCGAGAGGCTCTGCGGCGAGGGCGCTCGCCTCTACCGGCGGGTGGGCAGTGCGACCGGGGTCGCGCGCGCCTTGAGCATCCTCGGCGCCTCCCGCCAGCGCCGCGGCCTGATCCGCGAGGCCCGGGCCACGTTCGCCCAGGCGCTCGACATCGAAGACCACGGGATCGTCGGCGACCGCTTGAGCAAGGCGCGCTACCTGCACAACCTGGCGAATTTGGACGGCGAGCTCGGGCACCTGCGCGAGGCCGAGGACGGCCTGCGCAAGGCGATCGCGATCCTGCGCGACGCGGGCAACGAGCTGAGCCTGATGCGCGGCCTGAACGCGCTCTCGGTGGTGCTCCAAAAGCGCGGCGCGCTCGGCGAGGCCGGGGCGCTGGCCGACGAGGCGACGCGGCTCGCGCGCCAGGTCGGCTCGCCTCGCGAGCTGGCGAACCTGCTCTGGCTGCAAGGCGGGCTCGCGACGATCCGGGGCGAGACCGGGAGGGCCCGCGACTGGTACGACCAGGCGGAGCGCCAGCTCGCGGAGGTCCGCGAGGAGGGCCTCCTCGCCGTCTTCGTGGCCGACCGCAAGCAGCTCGCGGAGCCCTCCGTCCGGACCTGCCGCGAGCTCGAATCGTCCGAGCGGGAGCTCGAACGGCTGGGCGATCGGGCCGCGACGGAGATCACCGTCGACGTCTCGCGCTGCTGGAGCGAGGCCGGATCCCCCCGGGACGCGAAGCGGTGGCTCGACCTCGCGGAGAAGACGGCGACCGCCTCCCAGCTGCCCGAGGACCGCATCGAGCTCGACCTCGCGCGGGCCGCGGTCGCCCTCGGCGCGCATCGCTGGCCGGAGGCCGAGCGAACGCTCGCCGCCGCCGCGTCCCAATGCCGGAACGATTCCCTCGGCACCCTCCTGATGGAGACCCGGCTGCTCCAGACCCGGCTATCGCTCGCCCGGGGCGACCATCCCGAGCGCGTCCGCACCCTCGCCGAGGAGCTGAGAGAGGACGCGCTCGCGGGGAGCTTCGGCAAGGTCGCCCGAGAGGTGGACGAGATCCTCCGCGCCCCGCGCCTCGCGCGCCCGGCCCTCACCCCGACCCTCTCCCAGTCACCCGCCCAACCCCCGGGAGAGGGCACCACCCCACGCGCCGCGCGCGAGCCGACGCATCCTTAGTCCGGCATGCCGTTATCATGGCGTCCGTGCCTACCACTGCGATTCCTTCCGGGAAGACCGCAAGGTCCAGCAGGGATGGGTTGGTGGCGCAACGTCTCCCCGCCAACCGCCCACCGACGCATCCGGGGGAGATGCTCCTGGAGGAATTCCTCAAGCCGCTCGGAATCAGCCAGTCGGCTTTCGCGATCCGCCTGGGCGTCTCTTTTCCGAGGCTCAACGAGGTCATTCGGGGCAAGCGGGGCGTCACCCCCGACACGGCCCTCCGCCTGGCCCGGGTCCTCGGCACGTCCGCCGACTTCTGGTTGGGTCTCCAACAGGACTGGGACCTCTGGCACGCCCTGCGCGGCAAGGGCGCGTCCCAGATCGAACAGCTCGAGCCGCTGCGCCGACCCGCGTAGCCGAACGGGGCGGTTCCCGATCCCCCGGCAGACCGGCGAGCTCGATGACCGCCCGGGCGGAAGCATAAGAAAGCCAACGACTTCCGGCGGCGATGACCGCCACCCCGTCGCTCCGGCCGCCAACGGGA
>DATMZM010000333.1:0-4440 GCA_035607445.1 Thermoanaerobaculia bacterium
TCCGCTCGGGCCGTCGTCGTCGTAGATCAGGAAGTTGAACGACGCCGAGACGTTGTCGTCGTTGGACAACCAGCAAGCGCAGACCCGGGTCAGCTTGGCCGGGTAGCTCGGCGGGGTCAAGCGTTGCACGACCCGGGCGTCGGCGGCGGCGAGCCGATACCCCTGCTCGATGCTCCCGTCGTCGACCGCGGTCCCGCCGCTGCAAGTCGGCCCGGACTGGGGCGTGAAACCCTTGCCGCTGCCGTCCGTGAAGAGCTCGTCGTCCTGCGCGCGAGCTCCCTGCGCACAGAGCGCCATCATCGAAGCGAGAAGGGCCGTCGCTCGCAGCGCACGGCCCCAGTTGAATTCGGCAAGATTGCGGAGGGAAGGCCTCCCGGTTCGGTTGATTTTTCCGCCCTCGGACTGAGTCGTCATCGGTACGTCTCCTTTCCGCGCGCCGAAAGTGCAAGGGGGGTGCCGGGAGGATACAAGCGATAGGATTCCTCCCATGTTGCCGACCCCTCCACTGAGCCCCGACCCGGACTCGCTCGAGTCCCCCGCCTGGCATGAGGACGTCCTCCGCGAGCGCGAGCAAAGTCTCGCCTCCGGCGAGGCGGTCATCTTGGATTGGGAGCAAGCCAAGGCCGACATCCGCCGCCGCACCTGCGCTGAGCACCAGAGCAAGAGCTGACGCTCGCCTCCCCTTGACAATCTACAAGTCACACCTCTATCCTCCTGTCGGTTGTCTACAAGGAGGCGCGGCGATGGCTTCGAGGTCGGTGGCGATTGGCTCGGCGGTGGCGGCTCTCGCGCTCGGCGCGGTGTTTTGGTTGGGGGCTTCGCGCGCTCCGGCTCCGGGTTTGGAGCGGCGGGAGGGACCGACGCGGGTCGCGATCCTGATCTTTCCGGGCGTCCAGATCATCGATTTCACCGGCCCGTACGAGGTCTTCGGCGGCGCGGGGTTCGACACGTTCACTGTCGCTTCCAAGCCCGAGCCCATGGTCACCGCGATGGGCATGACCGTGACCCCTCGCTACACCCTGGCGGACGCGCCTCCGGTCGACGTCATCGTCATTCCGGGGGGCAACGTCGACGCGGCGATCGACGATCCGCGGGTTCTCGACTGGATCCGCGCTCGCGCGCCCGCCGCGAAGGTCGTGCTCTCGGTCTGCAACGGCGCCTTCACCCTCGCCTCGACCGGCCTGCTCGACGGGCTTTCGGCGACCACCTACGCGCCGCTCCTCGACCAGCTGCGCCGCTCGTTCCCGAAGGTGCGGGTGGTCGACGATCGGCGGTTCGTCGACAACGGAAAGATCGTCACGGCGGCCGGGCTCTCCGCCGGGCTCGACGCCTCGCTCCACGTCGTCGAGAAGCTCGCCGGCCGCGAGCGGGCGGAGCGGCTCGCGAGAAACCTCGAGCACCCGTGGGATCCGGACGGGCTGTTGGTACGGACGGCTCCCGCCGCGCGTTGAGAGCGGACGGAAGACAGAGGAGGCAGGTATGGCCGAAGCGAAGAACGATCTCCTGCAAGGCACTCTCGATCTGCTGATCCTGCGCACGTTGGCGCTCGGATCGATGCACGGCTGGGGGATCTCGCAGCGCATCCAGCAGATCTCGGCGGACGTCCTGCGCGTGCAGCAGGGCTCCCTCTATCCGGCGCTCGCCCGGCTCGAAAACCAGGGCTGGGTGGCGGCGGAGTGGGGCACGTCCGAGAACAATCGCAAGGCGAAGTTCTACCGGCTCACCCGGGCGGGGTCGCGGCAACTGGAAGTCGAAACCGAGAGCTGGGAGCGGCTCTCGGCTGCGGTCGGAAGAGTGCTGGCGGGCGCCTGAGCCCGAGGAGATCGACATGCTGGGCAAGGCGTTTCGCGCCGTTCGCAACCTGATGCAGAAGGGGCGGGTCGAGCGGGAGCTCGAGTCCGAGCTGCGCTTCCATCTCGACATGGAGATCGAGCAGCTGGTGCGCGGCGGGATGTCGCTCGACGAGGCGCGGCGGACCGCCTACGTGCGCTTCGGCGGCGTCGAGAGATTCAAGGAAGAGCACCGCGAGGCGCGCGGCGGGCGCTTCGTCGAGACGGTCGCCCAGGACGTGCGCTACGGCCTGCGCTCGCTCCTGCGGACCCCCGCCTTTTCGCTCGCCGTGATCGTCACGCTCGCCCTCGGCATCGGGGCCAACACCGCCATCTTCAGCGTCGTCCGCGGCGTGCTGATCCGGCCTCTGCCTTACGCCCAGGGCGACCGGCTCGTCGTGCTGCGCCAGAGCGCTCCCCGCGCCGAGATCGAAAACGCCGGCTTCTCGGTGCCGGAGATCGCCGACTACCGCGAGCGCAGCCACACCCTCTCGGGCCTCGTCGAATACCACTCGATGTTCTTCAACCTGCTCGGCCACGGCAATCCCGAACGGGTGCAGACGGGCGTCGTGTCCGCGAACTTCTTCGACGTCCTGGGCACCAAGCCGCTCCTCGGCCGCGCGTTCCTGCCCGGCGAGGACCGGCCGGGTGCGGCGCCGGTGCTCGTCCTCTCCTATGAATACTGGCGCCGCAGCCATCGCGGCGATCCGAAGATCGTCGGCCAGACGTTCGAGATGAACGACCGCATCCACACCGTCGTCGGCGTCCTGCCGCCCGTGCCGCAGTATCCGGACGAGAACGACGTCTACATGCCGGTCTCCTCCTGCCCGTCGCGCGCGTCGGAGCGGGTGGTCCACGGCCGGACGATGCGGATGGTGGAGGCCTTCGGCCGCCTGGCGCCGGGGGCGACCCTCGCGAGCGCCCGGTCCGAAATGGCGGAGATCGCGCAGCGGATGGTCGCCGAGCATCCCGAGGACTACCCGAAGAACGGCGGGTTCCAGTCGACCGCGCTGTCGCTCGAGGACGAGCTGACCCGCGTGGCGCGCCCGCGCCTCCTCGTCCTCTTCGCCACCGCGGGCTTCGTGCTCCTCCTGGTCTGCGCGAACGTCGCCAACCTCTCCCTCGCGCGGACCCTGCGCCGCGACCGCGAGCTCGCCGTCCGCACCGCTCTCGGCGCCGGCCGGGGCCGCCTGGTCCGCCAGCTGCTGACCGAGAGCACCCTCCTCTCGCTCGCGGGCGGCGGGCTCGGGCTGCTCCTCGCCTGGGGCGGGCTCGACCTGCTGATCGCGTTCGTGGCGCGCTCGACCCCGCGCGCCCGGGAGATCGGGATCGACGGCACGGTCCTCCTGTTCACGCTCGCCGTCTCCCTTCTGACCGGCCTCGCCGGGGCGGCCCTGCCCGCGCTCACGCGGAAGGCCCTGTTCGCCGCCCTCAAAGAGGGAGGAGAGCGGGCGACGGCGGGAGCGCACGGCCTCCGGGTGAGGAGCCTCCTCGTGGGTGCGCAGGTCGCGATCTCGTTCGTGCTCCTGACCGGAGCGGGGCTCCTGCTGCGCAGCCTGTTCGAGCTCGAGCGAGTGAACCCAGGCTTCCGTTCCGAGAACGTGCTCGCGGCGGAGATCGACCTCGACTGGTCGCGCTACAACGAAGAGGAACCGATCCGCCGCTTCCAGCACGCCCTCCTCGACCGGGTGCACGGCTGGCCGGGGGTGCTCTCGGCCGGCCTCGGATCGACCTTCCCGCTCAACGACTCGCAGCCGCCGAGCCTCGACCTACGGATCGAAGGGCGTCCGGCGCCCGAGATGGAGGCCGCGCCGCGCGTCGACTACCGGATCGCGAGCCCGGAGTACTTCGGCACGCTCGGCATGGCGCTCGTCCGCGGGCGGACGTTCGCCACCGCCGACGACGCCAAGGCGACGCCCGTGGCGGTGATCAACCAGTCGATGGCCCGCCGCTTCTGGCCGTCCGGGGATCCCCTCGGCCAGCGCATCACGATGGACGGCGGCGAGACCTGGCGGACGATCGTGGGGGTGGTCGGGGACGTCAAGCAGTACGGGCTCGCCGCGGCGACCAAAGAAGAGGTCTACACCCCGGCCGAGCAGCGCCCGCCGGGAGGCATGAGCCTTCTCATCCGCACCGCCGCGGCCCCCGGCCGGCTCGAGCAGGACGTGCGCCGGGCGGTGCGGGGGCTCGACCCCAAGCAGCCCGTGGCCCGCATCCGCACCCTCGAAGAAGTGCGCCGCGAATCGCTCGCCTCGCCGCGCCTGACCGCGATGCTCCTCGGCCTCTTCGCCCTCCTCGCCCTGGGCATCACCGCAGCGGGAATCGCCGGGGTCATCGCCTTCTCGGTCAGCCAGCGCACCCACGAGATCGGCATCCGCATGGCCCTCGGAGCCGAGCGAGGCCGCGTCCTCGGCCTCATCCTCCGCGAAGGCCTCGGCCCCGTCCTCGTCGGCCTGCCGCTGGGAATCCTCGGAGCCCTCGCCCTCGCCCGCCTGGCGGCAGGCCTCCTCTTCGGGGTGAAGCCCACCGACCCGAGGACGTTCCTGGCCGTGGGAGTGATCCTGGCCGCCGTGGCCGTCGCGGCCTGCCTGCTGCCCGGACGGCGGGCGAC
>DATMZM010000111.1:0-3648 GCA_035607445.1 Thermoanaerobaculia bacterium
AAGCCGTGCGCCGGCTTGAGCGCCGCTCCGTTCATCACGTCGGCCAGGAGCACCTCGGGCGCGAGCGCCTTTTCGAGCGGGATCGAGCCGCCGAAGGCGAACCGCTCGCCGTGCCGTTCGACCGAATCCAGGCCGATGAACTCGACGTGGCGCGCCGCGGGCAGGGGCTCGGCCTTAGCGAGGATCTCCCCGAGCGCGAAGCCGCTCCAGGACGCGTTGCCGATCGCGTCCGCCAGCCACTCGAGCTCGCCCGGCGTGGGCGCGTGGGCGATCAGCTCGCTGCGGCGGTTGCCCGCGCATTCGAGCGCGGCGACCACCGCGTGGCGCCGATAGTTGCTCGCGAGGTCGCGGAACGACAGCTCGAGCGGCTGCTTGACGAGGCCGGTGACGCGCAGGCGATAGGTTTCCCCGTCGACCGCCGGGATCCCGCCGTGGCTGCGGACGAAGAACAGCTCGTAGGGCGTGCGCTGGGCGGCGGCGAGCGGCCCGAGCGGCGGCCCGCCGTTCCAGGGATCTTCGCTCCGGGTGACGAATTCGGGGTGCTTGTCGTCGGGATGCATCGCGCTCGATCGCCGTCGTTCGGTCCGTCAATCGCCGTCAGTCGTCGTAGGAGAGCCGGCGCTCGCCCCGGAGATAGGTCCCGTCGCCGAGCGGCGAGAAGACCGAGCAGGTCTCCATCTCACCGCCGTAGACGTGGAGCGTGATCGCCGCCCGCTCGGTGCTCTCGTTCGCGAGGACGTGATACTCGTGAGGCGGGATCAGCGAGCCCGACGAGCCCGCGCAGGCCGCGATCCGCTCGCACTCCTCGAAGCGGTAGGGTCCTTCCCCGCCGCTCTCCCCGTCCTCGAACCGCTCGTAGCGCGTGATCTGGAGCTCGCCCTCGACCACCCCTTCGACGCACCACATCCCGGAGTGGTCGTGGAGCCCCGTCCGCTGGCCCGGGCCCCAGACCATGACGACCGCCGTGTAGCCGTGCTCGGGGGAGCGGTGGAGCAGGTGCCGCGCGTAGCGTTCCGCGGCCGGCTTGAGGCAGCGCTCGGGGAGCACGAGGCTCCTCTCCGCGATCATTCCCGCGAGATCGGTCTTGACCCTCTCCGTGATGGCCTCGATCCGGCCCAACCGGGCGGCGGCGTCCAGCCGTTCGATCAGCTCTCCGACCTGCTCGTCGGGAGCGACGACGCTTCGTGCGGCACTCTCCATGGCGATCTCCCAAGGCGAGCCCGTCGCGCGGGCTCGGGTCTCCAGTCCTTCTCTCCGGTCCTTCTCTTCAGTCTTTCTCGAGATAGGTGTAGCCCGCCAACCCCTCTTCGTAGCGGCGGAGCAGGTGGCGGCTCTCCTCGAGCGTCATCCTCTTCGCGCGCACCGCCGTCTCGGTCGCCTGGCGGACCCGCGCGACGAGCTGGTTGCGATCGTAGCGAACATAGCGCAGGACGTCGGTCACCGTATCCCCGTTGACCACCCCTTCGATCTCGTAGTCGTCGTCCGGGTGGAGCGAGACGTGCACCGTGTTCGTGTCGCCGAACAGGTTGTGCAGGTCGCCCAGGATCTCCTGGTATGCCCCGACCAGGAACGCCCCCAGATAGTAATGCTCGCCGTTGAGCGGATGCAGCTCGAGCACGGTCTTGACGTCGCGCCGGTCGATGAAGCGGTCGATCTTGCCGTCCGAATCGCAGGTGATGTCCGCGAGCACCGCGCGCTCGGTCGGCTCCTCGTCGAGCCGGTGGATGGGCACGATCGGGAACAGCTGATCGATCGCCCACGAGTCGGGCAACGACTGGAAGACCGAGAAGTTGAGGAAGTAGGTGTCGGCGAGCTGGCGCTCGAGCCCTTCGAGCTCCTCGGGCAGCTCCTTGAACGTGCGCGCGAGGCGCAGCACCTTCTGGCTGATCGCCCAGAACAGGTCCTCGGCGAGGCCGCGGTCCTCGAGCGAGAGATGGCCGAGGTTGAACAGGGACAGGCACTCGTCGCGCGAATCGATCGCGTCGTGGTAGGTCTCGATGATGTTCTTGCGCGAGACTTCGCGCAGCGTCTCGTAGAGGTTCTTGAGCGGAGCGGGAGCGTCGACCGGAGGCCGCTTCGGCTTGCCGACCTCGAATTCCGAGACGCCGAGCACGTCGACGACGAGCACCGCGTGGTGCGCCACGGTGGCCCGCCCGGATTCGGAGACGAGCGTCGGATGCGGCACGCCGGCCGGATCGCAAACCTCCATCACGCCGTAGACGATGTCGTTCGCGTACTCCTGGAGCGTGTAGTTGAGCGACGAGGCGAAATTGGTCTGCGAGCCGTCGTAATCGATGCCGAGCCCGCCGCCCACGTCCAGGTAGGTGAGCGGCGCGCCGAGCCGGACCAGGTTGACGTAGACGCGGACGGCTTCGCGCAACGCGTCCTTGACCGAGCGGATCGACGAGATCTGGCTGCCCAGGTGGAAGTGGACCAGCTGCAGGCTGTCGAGCATCTCGTGCTGGCGCAGGAAGTCGATCGCCGAGAGCAGATCGCGCCCGCCGAGGCCGAACTTCGAGCGGTCTCCCCCCGAGGCCTCCCAGTGCCCGGCGCCCTTGGCCGAGAGCCGCGCCCGGATGCCGATCCGCGGCTTGATCCCCGTGCGCGTCGCGATGTCGCGGATGAGCGGCAGCTCGGACGGCTTTTCGACCACCAGGATCACGCGCCGCCCGAGGCGCGAGGCGAGGAGCGCGGTCTCGACGTACTCCTCGTCCTTGTAGCCGTTGCAGATGATGAGGGCGTCCTCGTCCTCGAGCATCGCCATGACGGCGAGCAGCTCGGGCTTGGAGCCCGCTTCGAGACCGTAGTGGTAGGGCCGCCCGTACTGGACCAGGCGCTCGACCAGATAGCGGTCCTGGTTCACCTTGATCGGATAGACGCCGCGGTACGAGCCCTGGTAGCCATATTCGCCGATCGCGTGCGCGAACGCCTCGTTGAGCGCCACGACGCGCGCCTTGATGATCTCGGAAAAGCGGATCAGGAGCGGCAATCCGATGCCGCGCTCGCGGACCTCGTCGACCAGCTCTTTGAGATCGATCTCGGGCGTGCCCGGACCGCCCGGTTGCACGACGACGCTGCCCCGGGCGTTGACCGAAAAGTAGCCGCTACCCCAGCCGCGGAAGTTGTACAGGTCGAGCGAGTCGGTGGCGCTCCAGCGGCGGCTCATGGTGGCGGCGGTCATTTCGGGTTCGGGCCTCCTCTCGCGAGCCGCGCCGGTGGGTCCGTTTTGGCGTCGAGCGAAGCGGGGACTCTAACAAAGAATGGCAGCCTCCGCGGCCGGGCTTTCCGAGCTGGCGTAAGATCCGCCGTGGACCCCTTTTCAGGGACCTCCCTCATGCGCAACGGCTACCCCTTGGTCGAGCTCCACCGCCACCTCGACGGCAACGTCCGTCTCGAGACCGTGCTCGAGCTCGCCCGCGCGCATCGGATCGACCTCCCGGCCTGGACCGAAGAGGACCTGCGGCCCCACGTCCAGGTCATCGACCCCGAGCCCGACCTCCTCGGCTTCCTCGCCAAGTTCGAGCTGCTCCGCCGCGTGATGGTCGACGAAGCCGCCTGCCGGCGCATCGCGCGCGAGAACGTCGAGGACGCCGCGCGCGAGGGGATCGACCACATCGAGCTCCGCTTCAGCCCCTACTTCATGGCCGA
>DATMZM010000302.1:0-8488 GCA_035607445.1 Thermoanaerobaculia bacterium
TTCGAAGGCAGGACATAGCCCACGAATTCGTCGCGGAGCGTGATCAGGTGGGCCGCGGGAGTGGCGAGCAACCGGGCGAGACGATCGAGCGGGACCGGCCGGCTGCGATGGAACGGCAGGCTCGCAGCGGCCAGCTCCCGCTCGACGCGGTCGGCGCGGGCGCCGGTCGAGTTGAGCCAGAGGGCGACCCGGCCGGTTCCCTCGCGATGGTGCCGCAGATATCCCGCGACGAACGTGGCGTCGTCGTGGGCCACGCCGAAGTTCCCGGAATAGAGCAAAACCACATGACCCGCGAGCTCGGATGGCGCGGCGAGCGGCTCGGTGCCCGGCGGGATCTCGATCGGGGAAGGATCGCGCCGGAGCCGGATCCGCTCCTCGGGGATCCCCTGTTCCCGCAGGCGCCGTCTCTGGTCCTCGCCGAGCACCTCGAAGCCGTGCACCCGGAAGCGCAGGGCGACCGTCGCCCGGTGGAAGAGCCGAAGCCAGGCGGGCACCCGCGGCAGCTCGGCCATCAGGCACTCGGGGTGGAAGTCGGTGATCCGGTACGTCAGGCGCTTGCCCAGCAGGAGGTTCGCGGGCACCAGGAAGTGGATCAGAAACGGCGGGCTGCCGGTGAACAGGATCTCGTCCGCGGCGCGAAGCTCCCGGCGGAGCCGCCAGAGCAACCGGAAGTTCGTGCCCGCGGTCCAGAGCGCACGGGAGCGGAAATCGGCGCGGTCGTAGCTCTTCCTGCGCAGGCGAACGACGCGCAGCCGCCCGCTCCCGTGCGCCTCCTCTTCCTCGATCGAATCCGCGCTCGACGAGAGCCCGGCGAGCACCACGTCTTCGCCCCGCGCGGCGCGCTCGCGGGCGAACAGCAGGCTGTACTGGCCGACGGCACCGAAGTCGGGCGGCAGCCAGTCGCAGAGATAGACGAGCTTGTGCATCGTACAGCTCTAGAGGTTTGGATCGGCTCCGCCTACCGTTCGGTCAGCATCTCCTCGAGATAGCCAGAGACCTGCTCGCGCTCGCGGCTGCCAAAGTACCAGTCGATCGTCCGGTGGAGGCCGTCCATGAATTTCATCTCCGGCCGCCAGCCGAGCAGCTCGCTCGCCAGCCGGTTGCTCGCGACCCGATTGAGCGGTCCCGTCGGCATGTGGGTCAGGAACTTGATCTCCGCCTGGTGCCCGGTGACGCGAAGGACCTCGCGTACGGCGTCGATGACCCTCGTGCGTTCCTCGGTTCCAAGGTTGATCGCCGTGCCGTCGTCGATCCTTTCGGCGGCGAGCGCCATGCCGCTCACGATGTCGCCGACGTAGGTCCAGTTGCGGATCTGCGTGCCGTCGCCCCAGACCTCGAAAGGATCCTGGCGGACGAAGGCGCGCGCGATCATCGCGATCACCGCGTGATTCTCGACGCCGCGCTCGCCGTAGACGGTGAAAAAGCGGCACGAGGCGGACTTGAAGCCGAAGTCCTTGAAATACGCCTGAAGCGTCATCTCGGTCATCAGCTTCGCCCATCCGTACATGTTGTCGGCGTCGTAGGGCGGACCGACCATGTCCTCGGTCAGGTACAGCTCTTGGCTGACGTCCTGCTGCAGGTGGTTCGGGTAGACGCAACCGGAGGAGGCGAAGACGAACTTCTCGACTCCGGCCTCATGGGCGGCCTTGATCAGCATGCCGTCCATCGCCAGGTTCTGCGCGCAGGCGGCCTGGTGAAGATCGACGAAGCCGCGCCCGCCGTGGATCGCGGCCAGGTGGAAGACGACGTCGACGCCCTCGACCGCCGCTTGGGCAACGCCGGGTTCGAGCAAGTCCTGCTTTCTGAATTCGACGAGCCCGGCGTCGAGGTGGCCCTGGATGTTCGCCAGCCGGCCGCTCGTCAGGTCGTCGACGACGCGAATCCGCCCGACCCCCCGGGCGGCGAGAAGATCGATCAGGTGGGAGCTGATGAAGGAGGCTCCGCCCGTGACCAGGACCTGCTTTTCCTTCCAATTCATACGGTCTCTCTCCATACTTCCCGCGGGTCGCGAAGGCGCTCTCTGGGGCGGAAACGAGCCCTAGTGTACCCGGACGCGCGCGGACGCCCAAAACCGATGAGTCAAGGCCCCTCCACGGTCATCGTCGCGACGCTCCTGGGGCATGCCCAGGTCGACCTGGGCCTCGCTTGCCTCGGGAGCCTGCTCGCCCATTCCGCCGATCCGCTGCACTTTCGCCTCCACGACGACGGCTCCCTGACCGCCGCCGACCGCGAGCGTTTGGCCGGCGCGCTCGGCGGCCCGACGTTCGTCCTGCGTCCGGAGGCCGACGAGCGCGCCGCCGAAATCCTCGCCGGCCGGCCTGCGCTCGCGGCTTATCGGCGGGAGAGCCCCCTCTGCTCGAAGCTCGTCGACGCGGTCCTCTTCGCCGAAGGCGGCGAGCTCGCCTACTGCGACTCCGACGTCCTCTTCCTGCGCCCGTTCTCGGGCCTCTTTCGATTCCCCTCTCCCGCCGCCTCGGCCTGCTTCATGCGCGACACCCAGCACGCCTACTCGGTCCGCTCCTGGCATCTCTTGCGCGAGCCGCGGCTGCGCTTCCCCGGCCGGGTCAACACCGGGATCATCCACGCTCGAACCCGATGTTTCGATCCGGACCTCCTCGAATGGTTCCTGTCCCGTTCGGAATACCGGTTTGCACCTCCCTGGGTCGAACAGACCTGCTGGGCGCTCCTCGCCGGCAAGGGCGCCTGCTGGCTGCACGATCCACGGCAGATCGCCTTTCCCCGTGCGGGCCGTCTCGATCCCGAGACGGTCGCCCTGCACTTCGTCAGCCCGCTCCGCGGCCGGTTCACAGAATTTCGCCATCCGCCCGATCGCCGGAGCGAGCCGCCGGTCCCGATCCGCTCGGCGCCGGCGTCGCCCTGCGGCCCCCTGAATCTCGCCGCCACCGAGATCCGACGGCGCCTGCGACGCGTCTTCTAAGCCTTGCCGGGCGCCGGAGCGAGCGGCGAGTAGCGCCGGTCCTTGAGCCGGAGGAACGGGGTCTCGAAGTAGCGATAGGAGAGGTGCGCGAGAAGGAGGGTCAGCCCGAGCGCGCAGCCGTAGTAGGCGATGCAATAGAGAACGGCATGGCCGTGCCACCACGAGGTGCGCCGGAACAGGGCCGAGGTCGAGTAGACGGCGATCATGTGCATCATGTAGATGCCGTACGAGATGACTCCGAGATAATCGAAGACGCGGTTCTCGAGCTTGAAGACCGCCCTCGGGTTCGCCCCGACGTCGACGATCAGCCAGGCGTACAGCACGACCTGGACCAGCTCTTCGAGCAGCCACCCCCAGGGGATGAACGCGGTCAAGTAGTAGTCGGCGAGGAGCACGAGGAGCGCAAACTGCCAGATCCGGCTCGCAAAGGGAGGCTTGGCGAGGAGCGAGGCGGCGTCCTCGTGCAGCCACCAGGCGCAGAACCCCCCTGCCGCCATGAAGTGGAACTTGAGCTGGCCGACGAACTTGATCGCGGTCCCGTTGCCGAAGACGGCATAGTGGTTCAGGCAGAAGACGGTGAAGAAGACGGCGAAGACCCCGAAACAGAGCCAGGGCAAACGGCGGGTCGCCCGCCTGAACGCCGGCGCCCAGACGAGATAGAACTGCTCTTCGATGCCGATCGACCAGAGCGGATTGAGGATGCCGCCGACCGTGTAGAGGCTGTTCATCAGGTTAGGCAAGAAGAACGTGTAGAGCAGAACGGCGAGCGGGATCGAATAGCGGACCTCGTAGTGGATCCCGAGCGCCGGCAGAAGGGCGTTATAGAACGCGAGGCCGAACGCCACGATCAGAAAATAGAGCGGCCAGATCCGCAGCACCCGCCGTAGGTAGAAGCGCCGGACGTCGATCCTGCCGGCGCGGTCGCGCTCCTCGAGCAGCAGATAGGTGATCAGGAATCCGGAGAGCGTAAAGAAGAACGACACCGCCGGGGCGCCCCGGAAGAAGAGAGCGCCGTACGAGGGCGCGGGAAGCCCGACGCTCGACTGGTTGAGCGGAATGTGGCCGATGACGACGAACAGCGCCGCGGCGAAGCGCAACGTGTTGAGGCCGCCAAAGTGGACCTTCCGCGGCGCGGCGGCGCTCATCGGCCGGCGGCCTTGGCCGGGAGGTCGCTCGAGTCGGGCGCGAACCCGCGGATCATCCCTCGGCGCGCGAGCTCCTCGAGCAACCTCCGAGCGACGATTTTGTGTCCGAGAGGGCTGTAATGCACGCCGTCATAGAACAGCTCGGCCTTGTCCGCGCGGGAGCGAAGCTCGGCAAGGAGGTCGACGCACTCGATCCCCGCGGTCCGGCAGAAGCGGTGGAGACGGTCGTTGATGCCATCGTAGGCGCGGGTGAAGAGCTGGACCTCGTCGGGCGAGAGGACGAGGAGGAAACGCGCGCCGTGGCTGACCGCGAGATCGCGGATCTCGCGGATCGCCTGGAACGCCGGGATCGCCGCATCGTCCGGATGGGCGGCGAGGTTTGCGAGGTCGCCGCGCGGCTCGTCTGCGTTCAAGCTCTCCGGCCAACGGTGCCGGCGCAGGCCGTGGAACAGGCGAAACGAGAGTCCGCTCGCGAGCTGATTCAGCCTCCGGTAGAGCGCCGAGTCGTAGAGGAATCGGTTCTTGAGCGAGATCAGGCGCGCCGCGAGGCCGGGCGGAGGAGGCGGCGGACCGTTTCGGATCGCTCGGGGCGGTGTCCCGAGATCGTTCAGGTAGAACTGGAGGATCACCGCTTCCGGCGCATAGCGGAGGCCGTCTTCGCGCAGCGCGTCGAGCTCGTTGCCGCTGTGGTAGGCGAAGATCGCGAGGTTGACCAGCTCGACAGGGGGGCTCGCGCGCTGTCTGAGCTCCCGCGCGAGCCCGGCGGCGAAAGTCCGGTCTTGAGCGACGCCGAGCCCGAAGGCCACCGAGTCGCCGAGGAGAACGATCCGCCGCCGGTGCACTGCAGGATCGCGATCCTCGTCCCGATACCCGTCCCGGTTGATCCGATATTCGATGTCGCCGTAGCGCTCCGGCACGATCAGCTGTGCGTGCGGAAGGAGCTTGAAGCGATTCTTCCAAGGGACGATCAGGCTGTAGAGCGAGCCGGTCGGCCCTCGAAAATGCTCGACGGCGCGGACCGCGATTTCGCCCCCGACGCACGCCACGAGGAGGGTGATCGCGGCCCGGGCGAGAAATCTTTTCGCTCGGGAAAAGCGGCCGGCGGCCGGCGGCGATTCGGTCGTGGCGCTGGTCATCCTCGTTGCCTCGGAAGGGCGTGCGGTCTGGCCCTTCCCGGATCGCCGCGCAGGGCCTGCCAGCCGCGACCTCGAAGCTGGGAGGCCGCGGTCACCGGATCGAGGGTCGCCAGGTAGTTCGGCGCCTCGTAGGGAGGAAGGCGCGGCTCTTCTCCGGGCCGGGACAGGAGCAGCCCCGACCATCGCATGCCGAGCCCGAACAGGGAGTAGCCCCGCTCGCCGAGCCAGGCGGCCACCCCGGGCAGCTCCGCGGGATACGACTCGAAGACGAGGTGGCGGATCCGTCGTTCGCCGAGCGCCCGTGCGGCCCCGCGCAAGACCCGCAGCTCCTCGCCTTCGACGTCGATCTTCACCAGCGCCGCCCGGCCGTCGCCGAGAGCCTCGTCGAGCGTCGTCAGTGCGACCTCGATCGCCTCGACGTCGGGCTCGTCGGTCAGTCGCGCGATGCCGTTGTTGTCGGCAAAATAGCTTCCCGGCGCGAGCCTCGCGACGCCGGTCACCGCGCCCAGGGCGGTCTCGAAGGTGCGGATTTCACCGCACCGCGGGTTGCGGCGCGCCCGCTCGGCATTGGCGACGAGCTGGGCGTGGACGGCGGGATGCGGCTCGAAAGCGAGGACCCGGCCGGTCGACCCGACGCGGAGCGCCATCAAGCCGGTGGTGTAGCCGATGTTCGCGCCGACGTCGAGCGCGAGATCGCCGGGCTCGAGCAGCCGCCAGAGGGTCTCGGTCAGCGCGAGGTCGAAGACGCCCAAGTGCCAGAGGGCGCTCCCGATCGCTTCGCGCGGATCGACGATCAGGTCGAGACCCCAGGGCAGCGCGACGATCTCCCGCGCGCCGGGCCGGGCAAGACCGCGAGCAATGCGGCGCAGAAGCTGGACCGGCCGGTACAGGTAATGCGGCTTGGCCCAGGCTTCGAAGAGGGCTCTCATGGTGGGGATCGGCGCGCGACCACGATGTCGCCGAGCACCAGCCGGTCCATCTTGGTGCGCAGAAAGCAGTCGAGAGCTTCCTCCGGACGGTTGACGATCGGCTCGTTTTCGTTGAACGAGGTGTTGATCACGATCGGCACGCCGGTCTGCCGCTCGAACGCCGAGATCAGCCGCCAATAGCGCGGATTCGCGCGTTCCGAGACGGTCTGCAGGCGGCCGGTGCCGTCGACGTGGGTGACCGCGGGGATCGAGGCGCGCTTCTCCGGCCGGATCGGATAGACCTTGATCATGAACGGATCCGGATGGTCGATCGTGAACCATTCGCCGGTCCGCTCGGCGAGGATCGACGGCGCGAACGGCCGGAAGGACTCGCGACGTTTGATCTTCAGGTTCAGGACCTCCTTCATGTCGGAGCGCCGCGGATCGGCGAGGATCGAGCGGTTCCCCAGCGCCCGGGGTCCCCACTCCGAGCGCCCTTGGTACCAGCCGACGATGTCGCCCCGGGCGATCGCGGCAGCGGTTTCGGCGCACAGGCGCTGCTCGTCTGCGATCGTTTCGATCGTCAGCTCGCCCTTGTCGAGCGGAAAGCGGCCGTCGTGTCCACCCGAAGCCGGGATTCGCGCGGCGAGCGCGGCGCGGACCTGAGTCTCGCCGTAGGCAGGTCCCCAGGCGCTGTGCTCCATGACGAAGCCCCGCGGCGCTCCCTGGATCGCGTGAGCGACCCAGAGGGCGGCGCCGAGCGAGGTGCCGGCGTCGCTCGCCGCGGCCTGGATGAAGACGTCGGAGACGTCGGTTCGATCGAAGATCTTGCCGTTCGCGAGCGAGTTCATGGCGCAGCCGCCGGCGAGCGCGAGACGTTTCATCCCCGTTCGCTTCTGGAGCGCCCTCACCAGAGCGAAGAAGCGTTCTTCGTAAACCGCCTGGAGGGACGCTGCGAGATCTTTGTAGACCTGGGTCAGCTCCTCGTCGGGCCGCCGAGTCGGACCGAGCAGGCGTTCGAGGGCCGGCGTGTAGATCAGGCCGAGGCGCGGCGGACCGTCGTCCCAGGTCATCTCGACCCCTTCGGAAAGGTGCCGGAAGTAGCGCAGGTCGAGCCGGAAGGTGCCGTCGTCTCGGCTCGGCACGATCCGGCCGAGAACGCGCGCGAAACGCGGCTCGCCGTACGCCGCGAGCCCCATCACTTTGTATTCGTCGCCGAAGCCCAGGAAGCCGCAGAACTGGGTGATCGCGGTGTAGAACAGCCCGAGGGAGTGCGGAAAGTGGACGCGATCGAGCACCTCCACCCGATTGCCACGGCCCACCGCCAGCATGGTCGAGACGAAGTCGCCGAAACCGTCGACGGTCAGGCAGGCCGCCTCTTCGAACGGCGAGCAGTAGAACGCCGAAGCCACGTGGGCCAGGTGGTGCTCGACCTCGTGGAGTGGCTGCACCGGCCCGGTCGAGCCGCCGAACGTCCTGGCGACCCGCTCTTCGAGGGTCACGATCTCGCGGAGGTTGCGCAGGCGGGAGGCCGCGCGCGGCAGGCTTCGCGGATGGGCGAGAGCGAGGAGCGCCTTCCGCCACAGGTAGGCGCGCGGTTTGCGCGCCACGGCGAGGGCCGAGACGGCCGCGAGATCGCCGCCCAGCTCGTCGAGACAGAAGCGGAGCGCCTGCTCGGGAAAGCCGGCCCAGTGCTTGATCCGGCGGAAGCGCTCCTCCTCGACTCCGGCGACGAACCGGCCGTCCGCGACCGCTGCCGCCGAGGCATCGGCGTGGAAGGCGGAGAGGCCGAGGATCGCGCTCATGCCCGCGCGTCCTCGCCGTAGCGCGGCAGCAGTTCCGAGTCGCGCACCGCGACGAGGAAATGAAGGTCGTAGAGGCCCGAGATCGCAGGGAGGGACGCCGCGTCGACCGGCCCGAAGCCCGAGGGATGGAGATGGCGCTCGACCTTGCCGGCGCAGGAATAGCCGAGATCGAGGAGGAAGGCGAGAGCGTCGCACGCCTCCTCGGCGCCGTGGAGCTCGATCAACAGGCTCGGCCGCCGCTCGGATAGGACGCGTCGCGCGCCGCGGAGCAAGAGGCCGGCGGCCCCCTCGACGTCGACCTTGATCACGTCGGGCGGCGGCAGGCCCCGCTCGCCGGCGGCGGTGTCGAGGCGCACGGTCGGCACGGAGATGGCGAGCGGAGCGAGAGCGAGGTTGCTCCGGCCGACGCTCGGCCCGCCGCCGGTGACGCTGTCGAGAGTGCCCGAGGCCGAGGTCATGTCGTCCTTCTGAAACAAGGCCGTTCCGTCCTCGTCCGAGACCGCCGCGGCGACCACGGTGACGTGCTCGGCGATCCCGCCGAGCGCCAAGTTCGCGG
>DATMZM010000358.1:0-12661 GCA_035607445.1 Thermoanaerobaculia bacterium
CTTCTGGAGGAAGAACTTGAGCGAGGGGTCGGCCAAGTAGCCGCCGCCGTTTCTCGGCACGATGATGTTCCGCACCTTGTGCCGCAGCTGGAGCATCGTCTCGAGCAGGATGTGGTCCTGGTGGTTGTGGGTGATCACCACGTAGTCGATGACGTCGGGCAGGTCGGCGTAGGTGTAGCGCGGGATGTCCGGGTGCTCGTCGTAGGCGATGACGGGATCGGACAGGATGCTGAAGCCGGGCGCCTCGACCAGGATGCAGGCGTGGCCGAAGTAGCGGGTGCGCATCCGCGAGCCCTCGTAGCGCCGATAGGGCGCGGGCTCCTCGGTGGTCAGGAAGGTCCGGAACACCTCGTCGTCCGCGTCGGGCAGGCCGAGCATCTCCTTGATGAAGCCGAAGGTCTGGGGCGCGCGCTTCATCTTGAACAGCTCGTCGATCGCCGGGCTCATGAACGGGATGCGCAGGCGGACGCTGTTCGGCCCGCGCAGGTTCGGCGTCGAGAGCACGAAGGGCCGGTCCTGCTCGTCGTCCATCAGGCGCAGCGACAGCTCCTGGAAGTCGGTCCGGTAGTACTTGCTTTCGTAGAGCAGCCGCTCGATCAGGCGGAACGACGGATGGTTGTTCAGGTCGTAGAGCAGCTCGACGTAGCCGCGCAGCGGCTCGGGCACGCGCGGGTAGAGCGGCTCGAGCGAGAAGCCCTTCGCCTCGTTGCGCAGCAGCTCGTCGAGCTCCTTGATCGCCTTGGCGAGCACGATCAGGTCCGCCTGCTGAGCTAACGTCCACTCGATCAGTTCTCGGACGTCGCCGACGCGGTCGGGCGGATAGTTGACGAACGGCCCGCCGAGCATCGCCGGGTTCTTGACCGCCGCCCAGTGGACCATCGGCGCCTGGGCGAACGATTTCATGATCGTCAGGTGGCGCTCGAGCACGTTCAGGCCGTGGGTGGCCGGCGGCACGAGGTGCGGCCAGGCATACCAGCCGCCGATCAGCGGCTCGGCCAGCACGTTCGGTTTCAGGTAGTACTTCTCGGTATTCACCAACGAGATCCTCCGTTCGTGGATCGAATGCGCGGGCCGGGCGGCGCGGCCGGTGGGCGGGAGGCGTGGAAAAGGCGAGCCCCGAGGGCCCGACCGCCCCGCCTATAGAGTGCCACACTCGGCTCGCGGAGAGACATGGCCGGGCTCCGGCTCACCTCCGCTCACCGCCCGGCGATGCGCTCGACGACGAGCGGCGGCGGGGCGACCGGCTCGCCGCCGACTTCGAAACAGGCGGCGAAGCGGCCGGCCAGCCCCTCGTCGTCGCGGCGGAGGTAGAGGCGGCCGAGTTCGCCTCCCGCCTCGACCCGGTCGCCCAGGCGGGCCTCGCAGCGGAGCGCGACGCCCGGGTCGACCGCGTCGTCCGGCCGCGCCCTGCCGCCGCCCGCCTCGACCAGGAGGAACCCCAGCTCGCGCGTCCGGACGCGCGAGAGGAACCCCGACCGGGGCGAGAGGAGGACGCGCTCGACCGGCGCGAGCGGCAGCTCCGGCCGCGCGAGCCAGCGCGGGTCCGCTCCCTGGAGAGCGGCCCAGGCGGAGAACCGCTCCCGGGCGCTGCCGTCCGCGAGAGCGCGCTCGAGCCGGAGACGCCCGAGCGGCCGGCCGGTCAGGGCCGAGACCTCCTCGGCGAGGGCGAGGGTGAGCTCCCGCAGGTCCTCCGGGCCGCCGCCCTCCAGACAGTCGAGAGCCTCGCGAACCTCGGCGGCGTTGCCCGCCCAGCGCCCGAGAGGTTGATTCATGTCGGTCAACAGAGCGCTCGCCGGAATGCCGAGCCCCCAAAGCGTGCCGGTCAGGCGGCGGGCCAGCTCCGCGGCGCGCTCGCGCTCGGGCAGGAAGGCCCCCTCCCCCACCTTGACGTCGAAGACCACCGCCGCGGGCCCGGCGGCCAGCTTCTTCGACAGGATGCTCGCGACGATGAGCGGGATCGAGTCGATCGTCGCGGTCGCGGAGCGCAGGGCGTAGAGGCGCCGGTCGGCGGGCGCGACGTCCGCCGTCGCGATGCCGATCGCGAGGCCGCAGGCGCCGAGCAGCTCTTGGGAGCGGCGGCGGTCGATCTCGAGCGAGAACCCGGGGATGCTCTCGAGCTTGTCCGCCGTGCCGCCGGTGTGGCCGAGGCCGCGGCCGACGAGCATCGCGACGGGCAGGCCGCAGCTCGCGAGGAGGGGGCCGAGCGTGAGCGACGTCTTGTCGCCCACCCCGCCGGTCGAATGCTTGTCGCAGACGGTGGGAAAGGCGCTCGCGAGCTGCCAGCGGTCGCCGGACTCGAGCATCGAGCGGGTGAGCGCCGCGGTCTCGCCCTCGTCGAGGCCGCGGATCGCCGCCGCCATCAGGAAGGCGCCGAGCTGCCCTTCGCTCCAGGAGCCGTCGACGGCGCCGCGCACGACCTCGGCGATCTCCGAGTTCGAAAGCGCCTGACCCGCGCGCTTCTTGTCGAGCAGGGAGAAGGGCGACGACATCTCAGGGGGATCTCGGGTGGCGGTCCTGGCTTCCGGGGCGGGGCGGCGGCGCGCCGGCCACCGCGGGAGGCCGGCGGTCCCCGATCAGCCGGGAGTGAGGGCGAGCGGCGCGCCGCCGGTCGCCACCTTCTGCTGCGCGAGCGACCGGTAGGCCGACTGCGGGTACTCGTCGAGGATGCGCTGGTAGGTCTTCTTGGCTTCGACGTCGCGCTTCTGCGCCTCGTAGACGGACGCCAGCTCGTAGAGCACCGCGTCCTGCGGCAGCGGGGAGTCGGCGTCGTCGAGCAGCTTCTGGAGATCGCCGACGACCTTCTCGATCTTGCCTTCCTTGCGGTCGAGCTCGATCAGGTTGAGCCGCGCGTTGCCGGCCAGCAGATCGCTCGGATGGTCGTCGACGAAGTCCTGCCAGAGCTTGCGGGCCTCGTCGAGCTTGCCCTCTTCCGCGGCGATCGAGCCCAGGTAGACCCCGGCGACGTCGGCCGCCATCGTCGAGCCCTGGTTCTTGCGCACCGTTTCGAACAGCGCCTTCGCGCGCTCCCGCCGCGCCTCGGCGGTCGGGAAGCTCGGCTGGTCGGGATCGCCGGGCTTGGCGCCCTCCTTCTGGATCGGCGCGCCCGCGACCTTGAGCGCCTCGGACAGCGCCGAGCCGGCCTTCTCCTGGCTCTGCGAGCGGACGAAGCGGATCCCGAAATAGGCGACGATGGCGAGGATGACGCCGGCGACGACGAGCAGGATCGTGCGGCGGTGGTCCTCGGCGTAGTGGACGGTCCGGCCGACGGCCAAGGCGACTTCGTCGCGCTTGATTTCTTTTCGGGTCAGATGGGTGCTGCTCATGTTCGGGAAAACCCTCGGTCGTGGGCACTTGGGGAAAGCAGGCGGGCGGACCTCCACCCGGCGCCATTTTAGCCGGCGGAGGCTATCATCCCCTCCCCGCCCCGGCAACCGGCGGCGCCTCGCCCTGGCCTCGCCCTACTTGCGCCCCCCCTCCGTGCGCGCGAACGAGGCGGCGATCGAGGGGGCGTCCATCGAGCGCACGTCGAACTCGACCTTGCCGGTGTCGAGCTTGATCAGGCGGTCGGCGACGCCGTAGTAGTGATCGTCGTGGCTGATCACGAACACGGTCTTGCCGCGCGCCTTGAACTCCGGCAGCAGCTCGCGGTAGAAGACCTCCTTGAAGAACGGGTCCTGGTCCGCGGCCCACTCGTCGAACAGGTAGATCGGCCGGTCCTCGAGAAACGCGGTGAGGAGGGCGAGCCGCTTGCGCTGCCCTTGCGACAGCTCGAGCGAGGAGAGGACTCCGCCTTCGACCTTGACCTTGTGCGACAGCCGCAGGCGCTCGAGGTAGCGCCGGGCGGACTCGTCGAGCTCGAGGTCGGCGGCCCGGTCGCCGAGCAGGCGCTCGAACAGGAAGAAGTCCGAGAACACGGCGGCGAAGTGCTCGCGGTAGACCGCGCGCGTCTCGTCGGTCACCGGCTGGCCGCCGAGCCGGATCTCGCCTTTCTCCGGCGGGTAGAGCCCGAGCAGGATCTTCGCGAGGGTCGTCTTGCCGCTGCCGTTGCCGCCGATCAGGAAGACCAGCTCGCCGGGCCGGAAGGCGAGGTCGATCGGTCCGAGCGTGAAGCTCTCCGCCTCGCCCCCCGCGCCTTCGGCGCGGTAGGTGTGCTCGACGCCGGCGACCTCGAGCGCGCCCCAGTCGCCGTGCGGAATGGCGCCCGAAGAGGTGTCGACCTCGCGCGGGCCGGAGCCGGCTTCGAGCGAGATGCCGAGCCGCTCGATCGCGCGCGCCGAGGCGAGCGCGCGGCTGACGGTCGGCATCGCGTTGAGCACTCCGTCGAGCGGCGCCGAGACCTGGAACAGGACCATGATGAACCCGAACAGGGTGGCGGTCGGCATCGCCTGGGCCTTCGGCAGGAAGAAGAGCAGGAAGCCGATGAGGACGAAGAACAGCGTCTGCCCCCAGGCCGAGCCGGCGGCGAAGAAGAAGTAGCCGGTCCGGCTGGCGTTCTGGACCGCGCGCGCGGCGGCCTCGACGTCGCCCATGTAGGCGTCGCGCCGCGCGCCGTGCATCTTGAGCTCCTTCGTCCCCTCGGCCAGCGAGCGCAGGTGCTTGAGCACGACGTCGCTGTGGCCGCGCGCCCGCTCGACGAAGGTCCTCGCGACGCGCAGCGGCAGCCGGTAGCCGACGAGGCCGAGGATCAAAAAGCCGAGCACGTAGAGGAGCACCCGCCACGACAGCCAGCCGAGGTAGACCATGCTGCTCAGGATGACCGTCGCCTGCATCGAGAGCACCGGCAGGATCATGCCGACCTCGATGAGCTGGAAGATGTCGAGCGTGATCACCGTCGTCAGGCGGTGCGGTCCGACCGCCTCGAGCTGGCGCAGCGGCGCGGCGAGGATCCGCCGCGAGAGATCGAGCCGGAGCGCCAGCGAGCTGCGCTGCGACAGGTAGATCAACCCGAGCTGCGAGGCGAGGCGGAAGAGCGGCAGCACGAGGCAGAAGGCGGCGAACTTCGCGAGCAGGCCGGGGGTCTCGGGACCGCGCGCGATCGTGGCGTTGATGAGAGCGAGGAGCGCGGTGTTGGCGAGGCCGCCGACGATCCCCGCCACCGTGATGCCCAGGATGATCGCCGCCGAGTGCGGCACGACCTTCGCGAGGCGCCTCAAGAACGAGAGGAGCTTGAACAGGTCCCCCATGCTGTCGATCTTCTCCTAGGAATGGGCGCGCAGGAAGGGCGAGGGATGAGGCGCGAATTTTACCACAGCCCCTCGGCGGGCTCGCCGGGACGGCCGATCAGACGTCGTCGTAGCTCGTCATCCGCCCCATCGCGACCAGGATCTTGCGCGGCCCCTCGAAGGGATTGCGCCCGTGCGCGCAGAGCACGTTGTCGAGCATGACCACGTCGCCCTGCTGCCAGGGGAAGACGACCTCGAGCCGGTCGTAGAGGTCGAGGATCTTCGTCATGTGCTCGTCGGGGATCGGCGAGCCGTCGCCGAACGTGCAGTGGCGCGGCAGGTCGCGGTCGGCGAACAGCGCGCGCATCGACCGGCGCGTGGCGGCGTCGAGGCAGGAGACGTGCCAGTGCTGCGCCTGGTTGAACCAGCTGGCCTCCCGGGTCACCGGATGGCGGATCACCGCCGGCCGGTCGGCGTAGGTGCACAGGCGGTCGCCGTCGCGCCACTCGAAGCGCATGTGCGAAGCCTGAACGGAGCCTTCGACCTCCTCGCGCGTCGCGGCGCGGAAGACCGTCCGCCAGGGCAGGCCGAGCCCCTCGGCGTAGTTGCGCTGGTACGAGACGCCGAGCCGCTCCCAGGTGTCGCGGACCTCAGGGTCGAGCTCCGCGTAGACGCGCCGGCTGTCGACGATCGGCGTCTCGCCGCCCGCGTCGGCGGGGCGCGCGCAGGCGAAGAAGATGACCCGCGGCCAGCTCCAGTTGAACGAATTCTCGTTGTGCCAGAGCAGGCGCTGGTCGGGCGGATAGAAGACCGGCGTGTAGACGTTGCCGGTCACCGACTCGCGCGGATGCTCGCCGTTCTCGTTGAAGAGGTCCGGGCAGAGCTGCGAGGCGAAGCGCTCGAGCACCGCGGGCTCCGAGATGCCGAAGCCGCGGAAGAGGATCGCGCCGTGCGCCAGGAGGTCGGCTTCGATCTCCTCCTTCCGGCTCGCCGCCCACTCGGCCAGGTCGACGTCGGCAACGGCCGGGCGGATCACCAGGGGCAGCCTCTGATCCGGCGCCAGGTAGGATTTCTCGACCAGCTCGCCCGTGATCGCCAGCGCCTGCGGCGCCACCGCCTTGAACTTCTTGAAGCTCAGCTCTTTCAGCTCGCTCTTCGCCATCGCCAATTCCTTTCGTTCGATCTCGTGTAAAGCGGCGCCGAGCTCGGACAGCCGGGCTTCGGGCCGCTCCGCGACGGCGCGGAGCAGGTCCGTGTAGCGCTCGACCAGGCGGTCGATCCGCGCGGCATCGAACAGGTCGGTCGCGTAGTTGATCCAACCGGAGAGCCGGCCGCCGCTCTCCTTGAGCGCGATCGTCAGGTCGAGCTTCGCGATCGGCGTCTCGGACTCGATCTGCTCGATCTCGAGCCCGGGCAGGCCGTAGTCCCCGGGCGGAGTGTTGTCGAAGAACAGCTTGACCTGGAAGAGCGGCGCCGCGCCGAGCGAGCGCGGCACGCGCAAGGCGTCGACCACCAGCTCGAACGGCAGGTCCTGGTGGGCGTAGGCCGAGAGCGCTGTCGAGCGCACCGCGGCGAGCACCGCCGCGAAGGTGGGATCGCCCGCCGAGTCGACGCGCAGCGCCAGCTGGTTGATGAAGAAGCCGATCAGCCCCTCGGTCTCCCAGCGCTTGCGGCCCGCGACGTCGGTGCCGAGGACCAGATCGGTGCGGCCGGTCGCCCGCGCGAGGAGGACCGAGAAGGCCGCGAACAGGGTCATGAACGGCGTGGCGCCCTGGCCGCGCGCGAGCGCGCCCAAGGCGAGCGAGAGGTCGAGAGGCAGCTCGATCGCGCGCGTCGCGCCGCGGTAGGAGAACGCCTCGGGGCGGGGCCGGTCGGCCGGCAGCTCGACGAGCGGCGGCGCGCCCGCGAGCTGGCCGCGCCAGTAGGCGACCTCCGCGTCGAGAGCTTCCGCGGGCCAGGACCGCTGCCAGGCCGCGTAGTCGGCGTACTGGAACGGCAGCTCGGGCAGCGGCGACGGCTCGCCGTCCCGCGCGGCCCGATAGAGCGCCAGGAGCTCGCGCGTCAGCACCCCGGCCGACCAGGCGTCGCTCGCGACGTGATGGACGACGAACGCCAGGGCGAGCTCGCGCGGGGCGAGGCGCGCGAGCTCGAGACGCAGGAGCGGCCCGGTCGCAAGATCGAACGGCTGGAGGGCGGCGGCCATGACGCGCCGTGCCTGCTCCCGTTCCCGCCGAGCCTCGGGGAGCGCGGAGAGGTCGGCGAGCGGCGCCGGGATGCGCCAGGGCGGGCCGACCACCTGCACCGGCCGGCCCCGGCGGTCGGGAAACGTGGTGCGGAGCATCTCGTGGCGGCGGAGCACCGCGTCGAACGCGGCCCGCAGAGCGGCGAGGTCCAAGTCGCCGCGCAGCCTGAAGGCGACCGCGATGTTGAACGTCGCGGTGCCCGGCCGCATCCGCTCGAAGAACCAGAGCCGCGCCTGGGCGAACGAGAGCGGCAGCTCGCCGCCCTCCTCGCGCTCGCAGCGAGCGAGCGCAGGGAGGCGAAGCCCGGCCTCCGACCGGAGCGCCGCCTCGGCAGCGGCCGCCTGGGTGGAAACCGTCGGGGCGTCGAACACCGCCTGGAGCGGGAACTCGACGCCGAGCCTTCTCCCGAGCCGCGACGCGAGCCGGGTCGCCGAGAGCGAGTGCCCGCCGAGGGCGAAGAAATCGTCGCCCGGACCCGGCCGCTCGACGCCGAGGATCTCGCTCCAGACCGAGGCGACCAGCGCTTCGAGATCGCTCAGCGGCGCGAGGGTCGCGGGGAGCGCGGTCGCGGCCGGGCGCGGAGCGGGAAGAGCGGCGGCGTCGAGCTTGCCGTTGGGGAGCCGGGGCAGGCGCGCCAGCTCGACGAAAATCCGGGGGACCATCGCGTCCGGCAAGCGGGCGGCGAGGAATTCCTCGAGGGCGGACGGGGAGATCTCGCCCCCTTCGCGCGCGACCACGTAGGCGATCAGTCGCAGGTCGCGGCCTGACCCCGGCCGCGCCGCGACCGCCGCCTCGCGCACGGACGGGTGAGCGCGCAGGTGGAGCTCGATCTCGCCCGGCTCGACGCGCACGCCGCGCACCTTGACCTGGCGGTCGATGCGTCCGAGGTACTCGAGCTCGCCCCCCGGAAGATGGCGCGCGAGATCGCCGGTCCGATAGAGCCGCGCCCCGGGCTCGCCTCCCTCCGAGGCAAAGGGATCGGGGACGAAGCGCTCGGCGGTCAGGTCGGCTCGTCCGAGGTAGCCGCGGGCGAGCCCCGCGCCGCCGATCGCGAGCTCGCCCGGGATGCCCGCCGGCACCGGCTGGAAGCGCGCGTCGAGCAGGACGATGCTGCCGTTGGCGATCGGCCGGCCGATCGGCGCCGCGCGCGGGCCGACGCCGTCGCGACAGCGCCAGGACGCGGCGTCGATCGCCGCCTCGGTCGGGCCGTAGAGATTGACGACCTCGGCGCCCAGCTCCGCCCGGGCGCGCTCGACCAGGTCGCTCGGCAGCTCCTCGCCGCCGCAAAACAGCAGGCGCAGATCGCGGCAGCCCCCGGCCGCCGCCTCGTCGAGGAACGCGGGCAGGAGCGACGGCACGAGCTGGAGGACGGTGATCCGCTCGGCCGCGACGGCGCGCCGGAGCGCGCCGGCATCGCGATGGCTGCCGGGTGCCGCGAGCACCAGCTCGGCGCCCGCGAGCAGCGGCAGGAACAGCTCCCAGAGCGAGGCGTCGAACCCGTAGGGCGTCTTTTGGAGCACGCGGTCGCTCGCGCCGAGCGGGTGGTCGGCCTGCTGCCAGAGCAACCGGTTGACGATCGCGCCGTGGCTCATCATCACGCCCTTCGGACGGCCGGTCGAGCCCGACGTGAAGAGCAGGTACGCGAGCCGATCGAGGTCGCCTCGGGGCGGCGACCAGCGCGCCGGTGCGGCGGCGACGGCGAGCGCCCCCGGGAGATCGATCACGGCGAGGCCGGCCCGCGCCGCGAGCCAGGCCGGAGCGCCGCGGCCGGCGAGGACCGCGGGCGGCCGCGCGTCGTCGAGGATCGCCGCCAGGCGCTCTTTCGGATGCTCGGGGTCGAGCGGCAGGAAGGCGCCGCCGGCCGCGAGGATCGCGAGCAGGCCCGCCACCATCTCGGGCGAGCGCTCGGCGCAGACGCCGACCGGCGTCTCGGGGCCGACGCCGGCGGCGGCCAGGCGCGCCGCGAGCGAGCGCACCATGGCGGCGAGCTCGCCGTACTCGACCGCGCGGTCGCCGGCACGGATCGCGGTCCGCTCGGGCGTCCGCCGCGCCTGGGCGAGCACCAGCTCGTCGAGCGGCCCGGCGCCGAGGTCCCTCGCCGTCCGGTTCAGCTCGCACAGGACGAGCGCGCGCTCGTCGGGCGGCAGGAGGGCGAGGTCGCCGGCGGCGGAGCGCTCGTCGGCGAGCGCGGCGGCGAGCAGCGTCGCGAAACGGCCGGCCAGGCGGGAGGCCTCGCCTTCGGCGATCCGTCCGCGGTCGAAGTCGAGGTCGATCGCGGGGCCGGCCTCCGCGTCCCGCAGCCGGAGCGCGAGGGCGAAGCGCTCGCCGACCGCCCGCTCGGCGACGAGCGCGAAGGTCGCACCCGCGGCCGAGACCGGCGCCGCGCGCGCGATCCGCTCGAAGCCGAGGGCGGCGATCAAGGGCTCGCCCTCCTCTCCCGCCGGCTCGAGGTCGGCCCAGGCGAAGGCGTCCTCGAAAGCCAGCGCCTCCTCGACCGCCTCGGCGACCGCGCTCCGGAGCCGGCCGAAGCTCCGCTCCGGAGCCACCTCGAAACGCACCGGCAGGAAGCGCGCGAACGGACCGGGGGTCGCCTCGAGCGCCGCGTAGGCGCGGCCGGCGCTCGCGACCGCGATCACCACCTCGCGCCGCGCGGCCAGGCGGGCGCACAGGGCGGCCCAGGCGGCGAGCGCCACGGTCTCGCCGTCCGGGCCGGCGAGACGCGCCAGGAGGTCCGGGCGGCAAGCCACCGCGACCGAAGCCGGCGCGAAACGGCCCGCCGGGCCGAGGGGCGGCAAGCCGGGATCGCGAACGGCATCCGGCGGGAGCCGGCGCCAGAACGCGCGCTCGGGCTCGGCGTCCTCCGAAGCGCGAAGCTCCCGCTGCCACTCGGCGTACTCGCCGTACGCGCCGAGCTGCGCGGGCGCCGGCCCGCCGCGCCGCGCCGCGTAGCAGCGGGCGAGATCGCGAACGAACAGCCCGAGCGTCGCGCGATCGGCGGCGATCGGCGGCAGCGACAGGAGAAGGCGCGCCGAGCGCCCGTCGAGCCGCAGCAGCTCGGCCGTCAAGGGAGCGCCCGGAATCCCCGGCGCGTCGAGAAAGGCGTCGGTCCGCCGCGCGAGATCGCGGCGCTCGACCGCCGTGGAGTGCCAGACCGGTACCCCGGCCGCCGCGGCGAGGACGTCGCTCCGCTCGAGGGCGTCCGCGAACGCGGCGGCGAGCGCCGGGGCGTCGATCTCGCCCGCGAGGTCGACCGCGGCGCGCATCCGATAGGCCCCGGGGTCCGCCGCGAGCAGGCGCGCCGTCCGCTCCTGCTCGACCGACGGCCGGCTCGACGCCGCAGCCCGACGCCCGACCGCCGCGAGGTCAGCCAGCATCGCGCGCCTCATCCGGGTCCGCGAGCCCGGCCCGGAGGCCGCCGAACGCGGCGCCGCGCGCCCGCCGCCTCTCGCGCTGCTCGCCGAGCGACGCCTCGCGCTCGGCGCGGGTGAGCGCCGCGGTCAGCTCGTCGAGCGGCGCCTCCGGGCGCGCGGTGCACTCGCCCAGCAGCCGCTCGAAGCTCTCGAGCAAGCGGGCCATCGCCGGCGGCGCGAAGAGATCGGTCGCGAAGTCCGCGGCGAGCCGGATCCGCCCGTCGCCGCCCAGGATCACCTGGAGGATCAGCTCGAGCTGGGCCGTCTCGCGCGGCACCTCGAGCTGGCCGATCTCGAGGCCGGGCAGCTCGAGCGCGAGCGCGCTCGTGTCGTGGAGGTCGATCTTGACCTGGAACAGCGGCGACCAGGCGCGGCTGCGCTCCGGCGCGAGCGCCTGGACCACCTGCTCGAACGGCAGGTCCTGGTGCGCGTACGCGCCGAGCGCCGCCTCGCGCACCTCGGCGAGGAGGTCGAGGAACGTCGAGCCCGGCGCCAAGCGCACCCGCAGCGCGAGCTGGTTGACGAAAAAGCCGATCAGCCCCTCGGTCTCCTGCCGGTTGCGGTTCGCGACGTCGGTGCCGATCACCAGGTCGCGTTCCCCGGTCCACCAGGAAACGAGCAGGCTGCCGGCGGCGAAGGCGACCATGAACGGCGTCGCGCCCTGGCGGCGCGCGAGGGCGGAGAGGGCGATCCCCAGCTCCTGCGCAGCGAGGCGCGAGACGGAGGCGCCGCGGTACGTGAGCGCCGCCGGCCGCGGCCGGCCGGCCGGCATCTCGAGGCGCTCCGGCGCGCCGGCCAACCTCTCCCGCCACCAGGCGACCTCGGCGGCGAGCGTCTCGCCCGCGAGCCAGCCGCGCTGCCAGAGTGCGAAATCGGCGTACTGGATCGGCAGCTCGGGCAGCGGCGACGGCCGCCCGGCGGCGAGCGCCGGATAGAGCGCCGCGACCTCGCCGACCAGGACGCCGGTCGACCAGCCGTCGGAGGCGATGTGATGCAGGTTGAGGAGCCCGACGCTCTCGTCCGGCCCGCGCCGGACGAGCAGCGCGCGCAGGAGCGGTCCGCGCGCGAGATCGAACGGGCGCGCCCCTTCGAGAGCGAGGAGGCGGCGCGTCTCCGCCTCGATGCGGTCGGCCCCGGCAGTCCGCAGGGCGACGAGGTCGGCGGTCGGCAGGGGCACCGCCCAGGGCTCGCCGATCGCCTGCACCGGCTCCTCCCCGTCGGCCAGGCGAAACGTGGTGCGCAGCACCTCGTGCCGGTCGACGATCTCGCCGAGGGTTCGCGCGAGCGCGGGCACGTCGAGGCGGCCGCGGAAGAGGATCGCCACCGGCAGGTTGAAAACCGAGCTGCCCGGATTCAGGCGGTCGTAAAACCAGAGGCGCGACTGGGCGAACGAGAGGGGCAGCGGCTCGCCCGGCAGCCCCGCCCGTTCCCGCGCCCGGAGCGGCGGCGCGGCGGGCCCGGCGCCCGCGCGCCGCAGCTCGTCGAGCCGCGCGGCGAGGAGGGCCACCGTCGGCGCGCGGAACAGGTCCCGCAGCGGCAGCTCGACCCGGAACGCCTTGCGGATCCGCGACACCAGCTGGGTCGCGCGGAGAGAATGCCCGCCGAGGTCGAAGAAGTCGTCGTGGCGTCCGATCCGCGAGGCTCCCAGCACCTCGCTCCAGAGCACGGCGAGCAGCTCTTCGGACGGCGTTCGCGGCGCCGCGAACGCCGCACCCTCGGCCGCCGCGAAGGCCTCGGGCGAAGGCAGGGCCGCGGCGTCGAGCTTGCCGTTGGGCAGGAGCGGCAGGGCGGCCAAGGGCACGATCGCCGCGGGGATCATCGCGGCCGGCAGCCGCTCGCGCAGCCG
>DATMZM010000140.1:0-8933 GCA_035607445.1 Thermoanaerobaculia bacterium
TTGCCCCGGAAGAGCGCGCCCGGCTCGAGCGCGAGATCGCCGTCCGCCTCGCCCGCGAGCTGCGGAAGAACCCCGAAAAGATCGCCCGCATCGCGCTCGGCCAGCCCGCGTAGAACCGATCCCGCCCGGACATTTCAGGACGGCGGGTTCGCGCGCACCTGGACGGATTTGCCGCTCCAGTCGATCGAGAGCACCGACACGGAGGTCTCGCGCCCTCCGCTCTCGACCTTGATGCTCTGAGGCGCCAGGACGACCTGAGCGACCGGCGGCCCGGCTGCGGGCGCGAGCGAGATCCGCACGAACGCTTCCCCCTGGACGTCGAGGAAGTCCGCCGTCAGGTGCGTCTCGATCTCGCTCAGGTAGACCGCCTGGCCGGATCTCGCGGTGTAGACGCGAGGCTCCCGGACGACCGGCGGAACGGATGTGATCGGGTCTTCGGAAATCACCCGTCGCCTCGTCGAGTCGGTTGATCCCGACCCTTCGTTCGCCTTCGAGCCCGAGACGTCGTCGTCCTTCTCGGGCGCTCGGGGTGGCTTGATGGGAAGGGCGGCAGAAGTTGCGGAGTCGGTCGCTGCCGCGTCGACCTCCGATGTGGGTCGAGTCTGCGAGCTCGAAGCCGAGCCCGCCGCCGGATCGGCAACCCGAGCATCTCGCCACGAAGGAATCCGGATCGCCGCGAAGACGAGCGCCGCCACCACGACCGTGCCGACCAAGCCGGCCGCGAGCTTGCCGATCCGCGCCGGGGCTCGGGCTGGAGGCGGAGACATCGGTCGAGAATCGATCGCCTCCGGCTCTCTCGCCCTACCCGGATCTTTTTCTTTCCGCTCGAACAGCAGCCCATCGCTCGCGTGGAGGAACAACACCGGCGTTCCCCATTCGAGCGAGCGCGCCTTGCGCCCGACGATCGCGAGCCGGCCCTCGGTGACCGCGGCGTCGATCGGCTCGCCGGCCGCGATCCGGTGGTAGAAGGCCTCCGAGAACGCGATCGCCGCCGAGTCGGTGATCGGGAACTGCATCGCGATCACTGCGGGCAACCCCGCGCGCACGAGGGCCGTCGCGACCCCTCCGTAAGGATTCGGCGCGGCGGCGCGCGCGGTGCGGCAGGCGTTCAGGAAGACCAGCCGCAGCCCGGTCCGGTCGAGCAGCTGCTCGGCGAGCTGCCGCCCGCGGACGATCTCGGCCCCTCCCCGCCCGTCCTCCAGATAGAGCACGCCGTCGCCCGACTCCGGATCGAACGCGCCGTGCCCCAAAAAGTGCAGGACGTGGAACTCCCCTTCGACGAGGGCCCTGCGGATGCCGGGAAGCGTCGCGTGCGGCAGCGGCACGAGGTCGATTCGGGAATCTCTTCCGGAACGTTTTCCGGAACCAGCGCCGAGCGCTTCTCCGATCTCCTTCATTTCGCGCTCGAGATCGAGGGGCGGCGATCCGCTCGGCGAGGCGGAGGCGCAGAGGATGCGGAGCCTTTCGGGCAGCGGCGGCCGGGCCGCGCGCGCCTGCGGCAGGTAGCGGACGATCGAGAAGCGCCGGTCGAGCCCGAGCGGATGATCGCGCTCGAGCCGGGTCAGAAGCTCCCAGGGCAGAGCGTGGAGGCCGGCGATCTCCTTCTCCCGGACCGGCAGGCGCAGCTCGATCCGCAGGCCGTCGCCGCTCTCGCCCAGCCGGCCGACGCTCTCGTCGTAGAGGCTGCGCACCTCGCCCGCGATCAGGCGGTCGAAGAGCTGGGCCCCGAGCGCCCGCAAGGACGCGGCCGACAACCGCTCGACCGCCTCCTCGCCGCGTCCCGCCCGCTCCGCTTCGGCCCGGGCCTCCGCGGCCTCGGCGAGGATCGCGACCTCGCCTTCGATCCCGGGCGCCTCGAACCTCGCCTCCGCCCCGTCGCCGGCCGGCGAGCCGATCACGCGGATCCGGATCCCGCCGTCGCGGGCTTGGACGAAGTCGAGGTGGAAATCCTGATAGGGCATCGTCTCGGGCCCTATTGCGCCGACAGCTTCATCGTCAGCCGCCCTCGCTGCCAGTCGACGTTCTCGATCTCCAGGTGAAGGTTGCCGAGCGTCGCCTCGATCCGCACGCCGTTCGCGGAGATCGTCTTCTCGATCTTGACGCCCGTGCCCGCGACGAGGGCGAGGTCGATCGATCGCGACCGCGGGCGGAATTGCGCCTGGAGCCGGCTGCCGAGAGCGTCGATCGGCAGGTTTCGCAGCTCGCTGAACCGGAAGCGCCCCTCGAGCTTCCAACGGTCGTCCAGCTCCGTCTTCTGAAGGGGCGGCAGCGGCTGGACCTGCGGGGCGCCCTCGCCGCCGCGGCTTCCCTCCCCGGAACCGGGCGCGCCTTCGTATCCGGAGGGGGAGGAGGCCGCCGGAGGGCGGGCGCAAGGACCGCGCGCGATCAGGATCGCCCCGAGTGCGAGGGCGAGGACGAGGCCCGGCGCGAGCCAGAACGCGAGATGAGCGCGCTTCCGCAGGCGGATCTCGCCCGCGCGCTGGAAGAGCACCGGCGTCGCCCACTCGAACGAGGTCGGGAACTTGCGGCGGATCGCGCGCCGGCCCGCCGCGACGGCCTCGTCGATCGAGGCGTGGCTCGCGATCCCTTCGTAGACCGCGCGGCTCAGCTCGAGAGCCGCGACGTCCGTGATCGGAAACTGCATCGCCACGACGGCGGGAACCCCCGCCTGGACGAGCGCCGTGGCGACGCCCGAGAACGGCCGCTCGCCGCGCAGGCGGGCGGTCGAGCAGGCGTTGAGAAAGACGCCGACCAGAGAGCCGGCGTGCTCGCCCAGGAGGCCGGCCAGGCGCTCGCCGCTGATCGCCTCCTCGCCGCCCGCGCCGTCCTCGAACAGGAGAGTCCCCTCGCAGGTCTCCGGATCGAAATCGCCGTGGCCGACGAAATGGAGGACGTGGAACCGCTTCCGGTCGAGCTTCTCGCACAGGAGGGGAATCGTCGCGTGAGTCAGCGCGTCGAATCGCAGGAGCGGGTGCTCGGCGCAGACCGCCGCGATCTGGCGCAGCTCCCGCGTGGCCTCGATCGGCTCCCTCCCTTCGGGCGAGGCGCCGACCCCCAGGATGCGCAGCGGCGGCTTGAACCGCGGCAGCTGGCGCGGCCTCCTCGCCATCAGGTAGCGGGCGATCGAGATCCGCGGATCGAGAGCGAGCGGCTCGTCGTCGCCCTTCCTCAGGAGCAGCTCCCAGGGCTGGGTGTGGAGGAGCGCGGAGCCCTCCGCCTCGAGCTTGACCCGCAGCTGGATCCGCAGGCCCTGCCGCTCCGGGTCGCAATCCTCGAGACAGCGGTCGAAGAGGGTCAGGACGTCGCCGTGGAACAGCCGATCGAAGACCTCGCGGCCGACCTGGCGCAGCTTCTCCCCGATCGTCGCCTGCTCGGCCGCGCTCCAGGCCGCCGCCTCGCTCGCCGCCTGCCCGCTCCGCTGAGCGCCCCGGACGATGCCTCGCACCCCCTCGACGAAGCGATCTTCGAGAGCGAGCTCGCCGGCCGCCCGGACGCGCCCCTGCTCCTCCCCTTCCGGCGAGTCGACCAGGACCTGCGAGTCGCCGACGAAGGTGATCTCGAAGTCGCGGTACTCCATGACGGCACGGCCTCCTCTCCCTCGGGACGCCGGAACGGCCCGGCCCGCGAGGCGGTGCGCCTCCGCGCGGGGACCGGCCAAACCTCGAGGGTACGCTCCATTCTCCGCTTTCTTGCGCAACCGTGCCAGGCTCGGGGACGGCGGGCGCCTCATCCCACGCACCGCCGCCCCCTCGCCCTTCTATTGCGGGTTCTGCGCCGCGGCCGGCGCGTTGGGATCCGCAGCGGGCACCGGCAGCACCTTGTTGAGGAACTTGCGCAGGGAGCGGCGCACCAACTCGCGCCCGGTCGACTGGATCTGGTTCGACATCTCCTGCAGGATCCCCTGCTGGCCCGGAGCGCCGGCTGTCGCGGGCCCGAGGCCGGCGGGTTCCTGCAAGGAGAGCGACCCCAGCGCGCCGGCTCCTCCGATCACTCCGGCCGCCGCGGCCAGCTTGGGCACCGCTTGCTGCTCGAGGGAGACGTTGCGGTAGTCGACCGGAAAGGCTTCGTCATTCGACGCACAGGCGAGCCGGAGGGAAGCGATACCCGTCGCCTCGGGAAGCACGCCGTAAAAGGTCAGGCGGACCTTCGTCACGACCTTGTTGACCAAGACTTTCTGAATGCGCCAAGTTTGCGACAGGTTCGCGTTCTCGTTCGCGATCGAGACCTCCGCCGCCGCGTACTCGTTGCCCTGGTCGTCGACCAACCGAGTTTCCCGACTGATGCTGAGCGAGCGATCCGGACCGATGTTCGCGACCAGGAGGAGGCAGTTGATCGTCTGCCCGGACAGCTCGCACGACTTGAAATCGAAGATGAACTTCTTCGTTTCGATCGGCGTCGGCGCGATCTTCTGGTGCACGGCAGGCGCGGCTCCGGCCGCCCCGGGAGACGAACCGGCCACGGCGACCTCGGGAGACGAAACGCCGCGCGAGAGGAGATCCTCGATCGCCCCCGTCTTTTCGATCTGCCCGCCGGTCGAGGCGATCAGTCCGGTCGTCCCCGTGTCGAGGATCTTGAGCGAGACCCGGACCGTGTCCTTGAACGGGGTGATCGAGCCCATGACGAACGCCTGGACGCCGGCGATGCGGCCCACCTGTTGCATCGTCTCCGGAGCGACCAGGCCCGAGGCGTCGAGCTTCTGCTCGCGGAGGATCATGCCGAGATGGGCGCGGTCGTGGACGACGAGCCCCGGCACCGAGCCGAGAGCGATCGAGACCTCCTCCGCGAGGAAGCGGCCGAGCTCCGTCACGTTGCCCTGGAGATCGGTGAAATCGACGACGGCGACCCGCCGGCAGGACGGCGAGCAGAGCTTGCCCGAGACGTCCTTGACCCAGGACTGGATCTCCTTCTCGTACGCCCGGGCGGGACTCCCCGCGGCGAGGCTCGCGAACAGGGCGGCGACGGCGAACAGGCGAAGGGCGCGATGACATCGAGACATGGTTCTCTCCTTGGACGAGCGATGAAGCTCGCCGGTTAGACCAACCGTTGCGGTCGATGTCACCTATGGACGCGATCAAGCGCGAAAGGTGGGAGGCCGGAGGAGAATCTTTTTCGAATTGCGGCGTTGCCGGGCAGCGAACGACGCCCTTGACACGGAGTGGAGCGGCGACTCTCCAATCTCCTGGAAACCCAACACCACCGCGGGAGGACAAGGTGACTCCACCCACCGAAAATGGTGTCTAAACTTCCAGGTGGCCACGGCGAGGAAGCGCAGCTCGGATGTGACTGCGCTTCAGCAACCATTCCTTCGGCTCGGCGCCGGTTGTGCTACGCTTCAGCGACCCCGCTGGCCGTTTTCAGGAGTCAGTCATGCGCACCGCGTCCCTCCGCCAGCGCCGTGCCATGATCAGCAGCACGGTGCTGGATCTACCCGAGCATCGCAAGGCCGTCATCGACGCGTGCAACAGAGCCAGGGTGTCTCCGATCGCGATGGAGCACCTCCCGGCGCGTGACGCGGACGCGGTTCGCGTGTCGATGGAGATGGTGGACCAGGCCGACGTTTATCTAGGGATCTTTGCGTCGCGCTACGGCTACGTACCCGAAGGTCGCGACGTTTCGATCACCGAGCTCGAGCTCGATCGCGCCATCGCCCGGCGGATCCCGATCCTGGTGTTCGTGGCTCACGCGGAGCACCTCTTCAAGAGCGAGATGATCGAAGCCGACGCGGTGGCGCAGCGAAAGCTACAGGCGCTGAAGGAACGCGCCTCGCGAGGTCGCGTGAGAGCAACGTTCCGGTCGGTGGAAGACCTCGGCGCGCAAGCGATCCAGGCGCTCGTCGAGTGGCGCCTGGAGGTCGGGGATCCTGCGGTCGGCGACAATCTCGAGCAGGGACCGAACGCCGTCGCGGCGGCAGTGCCGCACGAGCTGGAGCCACCGCCGGCTGACTTCACCGGTCGCGAACAAGAGATCCAAAGCGTGCTCGCCGCAATCGGCGACCAGCACCGGCCGGTGCTGGTCCATGGCATGGCCGGGGTCGGCAAGACGTGCCTCGCGAGCGCCGTCGCCGGCCGCATCGCCGATCGGTTCCCGGATGGTCAGATCGTCATCGACATGCGGGGCGCCGACGAGAGTCCGCGCGACCCGGTCGAAGCCATCACGCGGGTGCTGAGCCTGGTCGCTCCTCACCTGCAACCGAAGCACAAGGACCTGGAATCGATCCGCAAGGACTACTTGTCCGCGCTCCACGGCAAGCGGGTGCTGCTGCTCCTCGACAATGCCGCCAGCGCCGAGCAAGCGGAGCCGCTGGTGCCGCCGGCCGGCTCGCTGATCCTGGTGACATCGCGCCGCTCGTTCCACATCCCGGGCGCCGGCGCTCCATTCGAGCTGAGCGTGCTCACCGACGGCGCCGCGGTCGAGTTCCTCACCTCGGTAACCCCGGCGGCGGCGCCGGTCGCCGCCGAGGTAGCTCGCCTTTGCGGCCGGCTGCCGCTCGCGCTGAGGCTCGCCGCGAGCGCCATGGTCGAACGGCCCGACGTGCCGCCCACGGCCTATGTCAAGCGGTTGGCAGACGAAGGGAGACGGCAGAAGGAGCTGGCTCCGGTCTTCCACTCCATCGGGTTGAGCTTCCGCTTGCTCGGGCCGGAGGCGCAGCCGGCGCTTCTCGAACTATCGACGTTCCCGGACGACTTCGATCGCGCCGCGGCCGCCGCCGTATGGGGTCTCGGCGAGCACGTGGCGGACGAGCGGATCGGCCAGCTCATCCGCTTCGCATTGCTCGGCTGGAGCCCGCAGACGGAGCGCTACTCGCTTCACGACCTGGTCCGGGAGTTCTGCGTCCAGCACATCGATCCAGCGCTCGCGGAGGCCGCTCGGCAGCGCCACGCCATCCATTTCGAGCACGTGCTGGGAGAAGCCGAGCAGCTCTACTTCGGCCACAGCGACGCCCAGCGCCGCGGAATCGCCCTGTTTTCCCGCGAACGCCCCAACATCGCCGCCGGCATTTCCTGGGCCATCGATCGTTCGGACAGCGAGCCGGAGGCAGCGCGACTCTGTTGCCTTTATCCAGAGACCGGATTGCGCGTGATGCAGGCCACGGGCTGGCCGAGCCAGGAGCTGTGGGCCAAGTGCCTGGAAATCGCCCGGCGAACAGGCGACCGCCGAGTGGAAAGCTTGGGCCTCAGGCGACTGGATTTCCCTTCTCTCGAGGAGAAGGTGGAGCGAACGCTCGAGGCGCTCGCGATCGCACGCGAGATCGGCGATCGGGTGTGCGAAGGCTCAGCCCTGCAGGTCTTGGCCGACGCACACGTCGAGCTCGGTAAGCCCGAGGACGCCGAGCGCTTCGCCGAGGAGAGCTTGGCTATCGCGCGAGCACTCGACGATCCGCGCCTGGAGGCGTTCGCCGTCCGCTCGCTGGGATCGGCCTACCAGGCGCTCGGGAAGCCGGACCTCGTGTTCGAGTGCTTCCGCAGACGTCGCGAGATCGCTCGATCGCTGGGTGACCTCCATAGCGAAGCCGTCGCGCTGGGCTTCATGGCCGACGCGCTCAAGAGCCAAGGGCGCGTCACTGAAGCGGTCGACCATGCTCTCCTGGCGGCGGACATCTATCACGATCTGGCGCTGCATCAGCACGAGTTCCGCAAGCTGTTCGCGGCGTGCATCTGGCTGCGGCACAAGCTCGGTCGTGCTCGCGAGGCACTGGCGCTCACCGAGCGGATGAGCGGGATCGCGCCGATGATCCCGGGCGGATCTGAAACGTGCATGGTGCAAAGCGGGCTCGCCCAGCTGGAGCTGGGGAACCTGCCGGTGGCCGCCGAGGCGTTCGAGACGTGTGCGGGGCGCGCCGAATCGCCGAGATTGCAGGCAGCGTTCGTGAGGGGGGCTCTGGTGTGCCGCGCCGACGCCGGGGATCGCGAGGGCGTAGCCCGCGCGCTGGATCGATTGCAGCGAATGGGGGGCCCTGGCGTAGGGTGGGCCGCTGGGGGCGAATCGGCACAGAAGATCCTCGGTGACTATGCGCTGGATCGCGGGCTGAGCGCGGCCCGCCGCCTCGACGAACTCTTCGCTTCCGGAGCATCGCTCGCAGCGTTTGCGGGGCCCGTGCTGGACACCTTGACCGAAGCCGTGGAGCTTGCAGCACATGCGCTCGCGACGCTGCCGGCCCCCAGGCGGGCCATTGCACTCTATCGACTCGCCTCGGATCTCGGTCGCGAGCGCGGTGCCGATCGGCTCCAAAGAAGCTTCATCAACTCGATGGCAATCTTGCACGCCCAGGTGGGCGACCTCGATCGGGCGATGGAACTCTTCTCAGCGTTCCTGGAAGACTCCGTGCGGCAGGGCAACCTCGGCGACGAGATCTGCGCGAAGTGCAACCAAGCGGATGTCCTGATCCGGCTCCGTCGGCGAGACGAGGCGGTCTCTCTGATGAGAGAAGTCATGAATCGGTGTGCCGTCGAGCTCGAGCGAGCGAAGGAACAGGGCAGCGATCGCGCGAAATGGGACTTCGAGTACCTCCTCTCGCTCAGTAGGGCGAATCTCGGCGGGGCCCTAGTGTGCCAGCCCGAGGCCATGGAGGAAGCCGCCACGTTGGTCACCACCGTCATCGAATCCTTCCGGCGAATGAAGAAGCGCGACTTCGAACCCGAGATCCTCTGCAACCTGGCGCGCATCGCGTTGAAAAAGGGCGATCCGGCGCGCGCCGTGGACCTCTGCTCCTCCGCGGTCGCGATCGCCGTCGAAGCAGAAAGCTTCCTGCAGGAGGCCGACTCCCGATGGGCGCTCGGCGAGGCCCATCTCGCGAACAGCGACGCGCACGCGGCGTGCGAGGAGTTCTCCAAGGTCGTCGACTACGAGCGCACGATCGAGCACACCAAGGCCGACGAGCACGCCGCGTTCGTGGAGCGCCTCCGCAAGACCGGCGAGAGGCGAGAGGAATAGGT
>DATMZM010000483.1:0-4436 GCA_035607445.1 Thermoanaerobaculia bacterium
CGCGGGCGAATGGCCGGAGGACCGCGCCGCGATGTTAGCACGCGGTCCGGTCGGCCCTCGAGGGAGGGCGATCCCCTCCCGACAGCCCGGCTGGTGCCTTCCCGAGCCCGCTCGCGAGCGGGGGTTCCGGGTAAGATGCCCGCCTATGGCGTTTCCCGGCGGCAGCGCGTGGGCGATGGCCCGCGACATCGCGGAGGGCGTGCAGCTCGTGACCGAGCGCTCGTTCAAGAACCTGACGCGGGCCGACCTCGACCAGCTGGGCTTCGAGATCGATCGGGCGTTGCGCGAGCAGCGCGGCCAGCAGGCGGCGCTCGAGGACCTGCCGGCCATCCAGCAGCGCAACCGCCGCCTGCAGCGTCTGACCGCCGGCCTCGCCATGTTGCGCGCCTATCGCCAGAGGACCAAAACGTGAGCGCGGCGGCCGGGACGCTCTCCCGCGTCCTGCCGTGGCTCGCCTGGATCGCGGCGGGCGCTCTCGCCGCGTACTTCGAGCGCTCCTGCGCCCGCCGGGGCCTCCTGCCGCCCGGCTTCAAGCGCCCGGTGCGGCGCTTTCTCGGCTTCCTGCTGCTCTCGGGCCTGTTCTGGGCCGCGATCTTCTTCCCGCTCTCGACGCTGGGCGCCGGCCCCGAGATCGATCTCACCCACCTGTCGATCCCCCAGCTGTTCTTCCTGCAGGGGTTGCTCGCGTTCACGGTCGTGGGCTGGTTCCTGCTCGGGTTCGCGGTCCGGCCGGGAATGGCGAATGGCGAATCAAGAATCGAGAATGTCCGGATTCCGGATTCGACCTTCGAGACTCCTGCGGAGGCGGATCCTGGCCCGGCGAGCGACGAAGCTCGAATCGAGCCCTTCGTGATTCCTGATTCGACATTCGACATTCAGTCGCCGCCTCCTCCCCGTCCCAGCCTCCGCTCCCTGTTTGCGGCGCATCTCGGCTTCCGGACGCCAGCACCCGGCCGGGAGATCGCGTTCGGCCTCGGCGCCGGGCTCGCGATCTGGCTGGTGGTGCTGATCGCTCTGCTCGGGATCGCGGGGGTGATGGTCGCGCTCGGCGGCGAGCGGTTCCTGCCCAAGCAGGCTCCCGCGGTGATCCCGTGGATCGCGGGCCTGCCCGTCGGGATCCGGATCCTCCTGAGCCTCTCGGCCGGGGTCGTCGAGGAGACCTTCTTCCGCGGGCTCCTCCAGCCGCGGGTGGGCATCGCGCTTTCGACCGGCTGCTTCGTCCTCGCCCACGCCTCCTACGGCCAGCCGTTCATGCTGGTCGGGGTGGCGCTCCTGTCGCTGATCTACGCCTTTCTGGTGCGCTCGCGCCAGAACCTCTGGCCGGCGATCGCGGCCCACGCGCTCTTCGACGGCGTCCAGCTGCTCGTGGTGATCCCCGCGGCGCTGCGCTTCGTCCCCTCGTGAGGGGTGGGTTCTGGTAGAGTCCGCGGATCGAGCGATGCCACTGGAACACCGCTTCCACCTGGGGATCGGCAGCCGGTTCGAGAACATCGAGCTGGTGCAAGTCGTGCTTCGGGACGCCCTCGAACGCCTCGGTCTCGACGAGGACGCCCGCCACTGGGTGGACATCGCCGTGCGCGAGGCGGTCGCGAACGCGATCAAGCACGGCAACCGGCAGGACCCGGACAAGCGGGTGGCCGTGGAACTCGGCGTCGACGAAGACGGTCTGATCATCCAGGTGGAGGACGAGGGGGAGGGATTCGAGCCGGGCGAGGTGAGCAACCCGCTCGCCCCGGAAAACCTCCTGAAGCCGAGCGGCCGCGGTATCTTCTACATGCAGAGCTTCATGGACGAAGTTCGATACGGCGCCCGCCCCGGCGGCGGCACCGTCGTGACCCTGCGAAAGCGGCTCCCTGTACCCGGAGCCGATCGCGAACCGGCAGGATCCGAAGAGCAAGGAGAGAAGAGCGAATGAACATTTCTACGCGCCAACGCGACGGCGTGACGATCCTGGACCTCCAGGGGAAGATGACCCTCGGCTCGGGCGAGACCGCGCTGCGCAGCGGCCTGCAGGATGCGCTCGCGGGGGGTGCGACCAAGATCGTGATCAACCTCAAAGGGGTGACGACGATCGACTCGACCGGCGTCGGGGAGCTCGTCGGAACCTACACGACCGTCACCAACCGGGGCGCCAAGCTCAAGCTGGCGGTGCTCCCCCCGAAGCTGCAGGACATCCTGACGATCACCCAGCTGATCACCGTCTTCGACGTCTACGAGACCGAGGACGAGGCGGTGAGATCCTTCTAGGAGTCCGAGGCCCGCTGGCGCTGAGAATGGCGAATCAAGAATCAAGAATTCCAGATTCGACATTCGACATTCGACATTCGCCCGCGGGCCTGTCTCGGGGCCTGCTCGAGCTCCGCTCCCGCGTCGACCGCCGGCTCGGCGAGCTGCTGCCTCCCGACGACGAACGCCCCACGGACGTCCACCGGGCGATGCGCTACGCCCTGACGAGCCCGGGCAAGCGCCTGCGCCCGGTGCTGGCGCTCGTCGTGGCCGACCTCTTCGGCGAGAGGTCCGAGCGGGTGCTCGACATCGCCTGCGGCATCGAGATGGTGCACGCCTGCTCGCTGATCCTCGACGACCTGCCGTCGATGGACGACGCCGAGCTGCGCCGCGGCCGAGAGACGGTCCATCGCGCGTTCGGCGAGGCGGTCGCTCTCCTCGCCGCCCTCGCCCTGCTCAACCGGTCGTACGCCCTGGTCGCCGAGGCGGCCCACCACCTGCCGGGCAAGCGCTACACGGCAGAGGACATGATCCATCACCTGGCGGCGGCGATCGGCTCGCACGGGCTGATCGGCGGCCAGGCTCTCGATCTGGCGAGCCCGCCATTCGAGGTCGACCTCGAGCGGCTCGAGTACATCCACAGCCACAAGACCGGCGCACTCTTCATGGCCGCGGGGGAGCTCGGCGCGATGGCAGCCGACGCCCGCCGCCGCGAGCTCGAGATCGTCTCCCGGTACGCCAAGAACCTCGGGCTCGCGTTCCAGATCTCGGACGATCTTCTCGACGTCCTCGGGACGCCCCGGGAGACCGGCAAGGACGTGGGGAAAGACGCCGGCAAGATGACGTTCGTCAAGCTCCTCGGAGTCGACGGAGCGCGGGCGCTCGCCGCGGAGCTCCTCGGTTTCGCCGTCGCCTCGCTCGAGCCGCTCGGCAAGAAGGCCGACCCCCTGCGCGAGATTGCCCGCTTCGTCCAAAATCGGCGGAGTTGAACCAGGTAGACTCCGCCGGATGTCGGCCGAGGAGAGCGAATCGGAGCGCGATCTGGCGCGGGTCCGCGAGGAGCTGCGGCGCCGGGGCTATCTCTCCCATGGCTTCAAGCAGTTCCTGCTGCAGGACGCCCAGAAGCCGCGCCGGCCGCTGCGCGCTCTCCTGGTGCTCGCGGGCAAGGTGGGCTCCCGCACCGGGCTCGCCCTCGCCCTCGCCCTCTCCTTCTGGCTCGCGGCGGCGAACGGAGCGCTCAGCGGCAGCCCCTTCGACCTCGCGGTCCTCTTCCTTCATCTCTTCCTGCCGCTCGCCCTCGCGGCGAGCCTCGCCTTCCTCGCGGCCGGGGCGCTCCTGGTCCTCGTGCTGCGCCTCTACCATGTCCGGCGGATCGAGGCGCTGACCTTCGCCGCGGCGGCGGCGGCCGGGGTCGCGACCGTCGCTCTCGCGCTCGCCCTGGGTCAGGAGCTCATCCTCTCGAGCCGGTCCTGGCAGCTCGCGGCCCTCGCCTGCGCCGCTCCGCTCGTCCTCTACGCCCTGGTCCGGACCGTCCACAACGGCCTCCTCGCTCTCGCGATCCGGCTCGCCGACGAGTCTTCCGAGGGGTCCGAAGGCTGGCTGCCGTCGCGCGCCTGGCTCGGCTTCGCGCTCGTCGTCGCCGCCCTCCTGATCGCTCTCCCGACGCTCCTTTCGGCCGGCCGGCCGGTGGCCGAGGCGCCCGGGTCGCTCCCGACCGTGCCGGGCGGACGCGTCCTCCTGATCGGGATCGACGGCGTGCTCGGCAGCGAGCTCGACTACCTGCTCGCGCGTGGCGAGCTGCCGGAGCTCGGCCGCCTGGCCGGGAGCGGCGCCGTCCTCTCCTACGCGCGAGGGACGGAGGTGCCGGCCTCCTTCTGGACCACCATCGCGACGGGCCGGCCGACGCCGGAGCACGGGGTGGCCGCGCTCGACGGTTTCCGGCCCCTCGGCGCGCGGACGACCCTGATGAAGAGCGGACCCTTGCGCTCCTACTGGAGCGGAGTCGAGGTGCCGCTCGGTCTCGCCGAGCACCGGCCGATCCTCTCGGGACGGCGGTCGGCCTTCGCGGTCTGGGAGCTCGCGGCGCGCGGCGGCGATCCGGTCCTCGCCGTCGACTGGTGGGCGACCTTCCCGGCCGAGCCGCTGCCCGGCCTGATCGTCGCGCACGGCGCCTACGGGCTGCTGGGCGACAGGGCCCAGGGGGCCGTCGC
>DATMZM010000048.1:0-17689 GCA_035607445.1 Thermoanaerobaculia bacterium
GGGCACGAGATCGACCAGGCGATCGCGGACGTCGTGGCGCACACAGCGCTCAAGACGCCGACCAAGGTGGCCGAGTTCCTGATCGAGAGGATGGCGCGCCAGGAGGCGCTGCTCGCCGCGGCCGAACGGCGGCTCGGGCGCGAGGCGGAAGAGCCGCTCCTCCGCGCCCGCGAACGGCTCGGGCGTGCGGAACGGGGGATCGCGCTCGGCCGGATGCGCCTCGCCGCCTTCGATCGGCGCCTGGACGAGGTGGCGCGGACGCTGGCTCAGCTCGGCCGCGGCAGGGTGCGGGAGGCCTCCCGCCGGAGCCGGGCCGCCGAGTTGGCGCTCGTTCAGGCCGCGCCGGTCCGCCTCGCGCGGAACGAGGCGGCGCGCCGGGCCTCCGCCGAACGGCTCGCCGGAGCGGCGCGCGCGAAGATCCGCGAAGTCGCCACCCGTCTTTCCGGCATCGAGCGGCTGTGCGCGAGCCTCGGCCCCGAGAGAACGCTCGAGCGCGGCTTCAGCATTACGCGGGACGCGAAGGGCGTCCTGCTGCGCGATCCGGCGGGAGCGGCGGCCGGAGACCGATTGACCACCCGCCTCGCCCGCGGGACCCTGATCAGCCGAGTGGAGGAAGCATGAGCGACGCCCCAACCACCCCGGAGGGGCAGGAGGCCCCGAGCTTCCGCGCCGCGATGGACGAGCTGGAAGCGATCCTCGAGCGGATCGAGAGCGAGGAGATCGACGTCGACGAGCTGGCCGCCGAGCTCCGCCGCGCGACCGAGCTTCTGGAGCTCTGCCGCGCGAAGATCCGCAAGGCCGAGGTCGAGGTCACCCAGATCGTTCAGAACCTGGAGGGGGAGGAGTAGGAAGCCGATGTCGAACGACCCCGCTGCCGCCGTCGCGCCCGGCCGGCTGGTCTCGGAGGACGGGCTCGCCTGGCTGGTGCTCGACGATCCGTGCAAGAAGGTCAACGTCCTCTCTGCGCGATTCGTCCGTTGGTTCGGCGAGCAGCTCGAGGCGCTCGAAGCGGCGCCTACGGCCGGCCTGATCGTGATCTCCGGCAAGCCCGATTCGTTCGTGGCGGGCGCGGACCTGACGGAGCTCGCGGCGCTCGAGAATGCGGAAGCGGTGGTCGAGATGGTCCGGAGCGGCCATGCGCTGACCGGGCGGCTCGCCGCTCTCCCGTTCCCCGTCGTCGCGGCGATCCACGGCGCCTGCTTGGGCGGCGGGCTCGAGCTGGCTCTCGCCTGCAACTTGAGGGTCGCGACCGAGCACGGAAAAACCCGCCTCGGCCTGCCGGAGACACAACTCGGGTTGATCCCGGGACTCGGCGGCACGCAGCGGCTGCCGCGCCTCGTCGGCGTGCCCGACGCTCTCGATTTGATCTTGACCGGCAAGCAGCTCGACGCGCGGCGGGCGTCGAAGATCGGCCTGATCGACGACCTCTGCCATCCGGCGGACCTGCGCGCCGCCGCCGAGCGGTTGGCGCGGCTTTCGGAGGGAGCGCGGGTGGAAGTCGAGAAGCGCCGCGGCAGAGGACGCGGGCTCGGGGCCAGGGCGGCGGCTCTCCTCGCACGGGTGCCGGTGGTCGCCGAGACCTTCGTCTATGCCAAGGCGCACAAGGGGGTGCTCGAGAAGACCGGCGGGCATTATCCGGCGCCTCTCGTCGCGCTCGAGATCGTGCGCGAGGGGATGAAGCGCCCGCTCGCGCGGGCTCTCGATCTCGAAGCGGGAGCGTTCTCGGAGCTGGTGGTCTCGGACGTCGCGAAGAACCTGATCCAGCTCTTCTTCGCCAAGAACCGGGTGGAGGCCCGGGCGGCCCAGCTCGCGCGCGGTGCGCTGCCGGTCGAGACGATCGCGGTCCTCGGCGCCGGGTTCATGGGCTCGGGCGTCGCCCAGCTCGCGGCGGAAAAGGGCTACAGAGTCATCCTCAAGGACCAGGACGAGGCGGCCCTCGGACGCGGGCTCGGCTTCTGCCGCGAGCGTTTCCGCGAGCGGGTCGCGCGCCGCCGGATGACCGAGGCGGATCTCGCTCTCGCGATGGGCAGGATCCGCGGCGCGCTCGACGACCGGCCGCTCGCGCTGGCCGACCTCGCGATCGAGGCGGTCTACGAGGATCTGGCGGTCAAGCACGGAGTCATCGCGGACGTCGAAGCTGTCGCTTCCGAGCGGCTGATCTTCGCCTCGAACACCTCGACCTTGCCGATCGGACGGATCGCCGCGGGCAGCCGCCGGCCGGAGCGCGTGGTCGGCATGCACTTCTTCAGCCCCGTCCACAAAATGCCTCTCCTCGAAGTGATCCGCCATGCGGGAGCGACGCCCGAAACGCTCGCGACGGCCGCCGAGGTCGGGCGCCGGCTCGGCAAGACGCTGATCGTGGTCGAGGACGGCCCCGGTTTCTACACCAGCCGGATCCTCGCGCCATTCCTGAACGAAGCGGCCTGGCTGCTCAGCGAAGGCGCCTCGATCGAGAAGGTGGACGCGGCGCTCAAGGACTGGGGCTTTCCGGTCGGACCGTTCGCTCTCCTCGACGAGGTCGGCCTGGACGTCGCGGGACACGCCGGCCGGACTCTCGCCGAGGCCTTCGGCGAACGGATCGAGGCTCCGGAGGTGTTCGCGCGCCTGCTCGCGGACGGCCGGCTCGGGCGCAAGGCCGGCAAGGGGTTCTACGCCTACGGGAGAGGGCCGAAGCGGGTCGATCCGGCGGTCTATGCGTTGCTCGGCTTCCGCCCGGCGGAGATCCAGACGTCCGAGATCACCGAGCGCTGCGTCCTCCAGATGATCAACGAGGCGGTGCGCTGTCTCGAGGAGGGGATCCTCGACGGTCCGGACGACGGCGACGTGGGGGCGATCTTCGGCCTCGGCTTCCCGCCGTTTCGCGGCGGTCCGTTCCGCTGCGCCGACCGCTGGGGTGCGGGGACGGTCGTCGGGCTGCTCGAAGGGCACGCCGGGAGGCACGGCAAGCGCTTCGAGCCGGCGCGGCGGCTGGTCGAGATGGCGGAGCGGGGCGAGAGCTTCCATCCGCCGGGCGGGTAAGTCGTCGGATGGCCGGCGCCCCGGTACGTTCACGCCGGGGCCGAACAGGCTAAGATCCCATCCGAGATCTCATGCTGTTCCCGATCCTGCTCTACACCGTCTTCTCTCTCCTGGCGGCGCTGGGAGCTTTCCTCATCGGCCGGCAACAGAGCCCGCGGCGCGGCGTCGCCTACTCCGTCTGGACCCTCGCCTTCTTCGTCGCCCTGGGCGCCGGTCTCCTGGCGCTCCTGCGCTCCGTGCCCCATGTCTGAGCCGCCGCGCTACGAGCTCGCGCGGCTCGCGACGATCCGGACCTTCACCTATCTGTGGGAGGCCCAGCTCGCCCGCGCGCGGCTCGATTCCGAGGGGATCACGGCGGTCATCGCCGACGAGCACCTGATCCGGATGGATTGGATGATCTCGAACGCGATCGGCGGCGTGAAGCTCCAGGTGGCGCCGGACGACGCCTCCCGGGCGGTCGAGGTCCTGGACGGATCGACGCCCCTCGCGCCGCTCCATCTGGTCACCGAGGAGGACCGCGACCAGCCGCGCTGCCCGGGCTGCCGGAGCGCCGAGCTGTTCCGGGAGCGCTGGTCGCGCGGGCTCTTCCTCTTCGGCGCTCTCGCGCTCGGGTTCCCGCTGCCCGCCCTGCGCCCGCGGTGGGTCTGCCGCCATTGCGGCGCGACGTGGAAGGAGGCGGATGTGAGCAGTGCACCGGACGAGATCGAATCGGATGCATCCAAGGCGGCCGAGCCCGCGACCGTCGGCGCGTTCGACCTGTTGTGGGAGGCCGAGCTCGCCCGCGGGCGGTTGGCGGCGGACGGCATCGACGCCTGCGTCTTCGAGGACAAGCTGCCGGCGATGAACCCGTGGACCGGCGCGGTCCGCCCCGCCTGCCGCGTGCAGGTGCGGGCCGCCGATCGGGAGCGGGCGCTCGAGATCCTCGCCGACCTCGGGCTCGACGACGAGAGCCTGGCCGAGACCGGAGCCGATCGGCCGTGACGCCCGGGGTCGCGGGACGATCGGCCGCGGAGCGCCCGCGGTCAGTCGGGGAGCGCGCGGCGGGCGACGCGGCGCGCGCCGAACAGGCGGTCGCCGGCCAGGCGGAGGAGCGTGCGGCTCGCGAGCGCGATCTCCCGGCGGCTCATCTTGCTCTTCTCGTGGACCCGGTTGTCGAAGCGGATCGGCACCTCGCGCGCCCGGTAGCCGAGCCGCTCGGTGGCGTAGGACATCTCGAGCAGGTAGGAGTAGCCGTTCGAGCGGATGTCGCGCTCGTCGAGGTCGGCCATCAGCTCGCGCCGGTAGCAGCGGAAGCCGGCGGTCGCGTCCCGGATCGAGAGGCCGAGGAGCCAGCGGGCGCCCGAGTTGGCGCCGCGCGAGAGGGCGCGGCGGAAGAGCGAGCAGTTCTGCGTTCCGCCCCCCGCGACGTAGCGGCTGCCGACGACCAGATCGGCGTCCTGGCTCGCCGCGAGCAGGTCCGGGATCGACTCGGGCGCGTGCGACAGGTCGGCGTCCATCGAGACGAAGCGGTCGTAGCCTTCCGCGAGCAGCTGGTGGAACGCGGTGCGATAGGCGGTGCCGAGCCCGAGCTTGCCCGGGCGGTGGAGCACGCGCAGGTTCGGCGCCCCGGCGCGCAGCGTCTCGAGCAGCTCTCCGGTGCCGTCGGGCGAACCGTCGTCGACGAAGAAGAGGTCGGGCGGCGCGGGCAGCGCGAGCAGCCGGCCGACGAGCGGCTCGATGTTCTTTCGCTCGTTGTAGGTCGGGATGACGACGACGACGCGCATGTTCGGGAGCTTTTCGGGTCTCGTGAGGGAGGGGGTCGCGCGGGCGGCTCGAAGCGGCCCCGGTGCGGGATCGGAACGATCTTCAGCATACCATCGAGAAAATGGCTGCACCCTTGATCCGGGCCGAGGCCGGGACCGCGGCGGACGGCGAGGCCACGGCCCGGGGGCCGGGCGCGCGGACGATCGCTGCCGCCGCGGCGCTCTACCTGGCCGTCCTCCTGCTCGACGGGCACCGCGTGTTCGCGCACCTCGGCAGCGTCCTGCCCGCGACGCTTCCGGATCCCTTGCAGCACCTGTGGATCCTGCGTTGGTACTCGAGCTGCCTCGCGCACTGGCGCTCGCCGCTCTTCGCGCCGGACGTGATGTACCCGGTCGGCGCGCCGCTCGGCCTCTACTCGCCGCTCCACCTCCAGGCGATCCTCTTCGAGCTGTTCGGGCTCGCGGTGCCGGGCGACGTCGCGCGCTACAACCTGCTCTGGGCCTGCGGGTTCCTGTTCACCGCGGCGGGAGGATTCGCTCTCTCCTGGCGCCTCCTGCGCGACCGCACGGCGGCGGTCTTCGGCGGCCTCCTCTGCCTTCTCGCGACACCGGTCTCGATGCATGCCTTCGGCCACCTCGAGCTGCTCTACGTCGGAGCGTTCGCCTTCTTCGCTCTCGCCTGGATCGATTTCGTCGCGCGCCCTCGCCGGCGCTCCTTCGCGGCGGCGCTTCTGACCTACGTCCTCCTCGCGATGAGCGCCGCTTACTTCTCGGTCATGGCGACGATCCCGGCGGCTCTCTTCGTCGTCTGGAGCGGCGCGCGGGCGGCCCGCGGCGGTGGCTTCCGCGATTGGTTCAGGGCTCGCTGGCGCTGGCTTCTCGGCTTCGCCGTCGCGGCGGCGATCGCTCTCGCTTGCCTGTTCGCGAGCCAGCTCTGGGCGAGCGCGCACGACCTCGAAGCGCCGCGCGGCCGCATCGAATTCGCCCGCTACGGCACGACGCTCTGGAGCTACCTCACGCCGACGCCCTTCCAGCGCGCCGAAGAGATCCTCCCCTGGCAGCCCTACCGCCACGCGAATTTCGGCCTGACGCTCTTCGAGCGCGCGTCCTATCTCGGGATCGTGCCGCTGCTTCTGATCTGGTATGCGGCGGTCCGGCGCCCGCGCTTCGCCGAGGCGGGCTACTGGTGGGCGGCCTTCGCGCTCTGCGTGATCCTCTCGCTCGGCGCCTTCCGCGCGCTCGGCCTGCACCAGGTCCCGCTGCCGGCGGACTGGCTCTGGCGCTTCTATCCGCCGATGCGGGAGCTTCGGGTGCCGGCGCGCTTCAACCTGTTCGCTGCAGTCATCGCTTCTCTCCTCGCCGCCGCGGGCCTGTCCCGGATGCTCGCCCGGGTCGAGCGGCCGGGGCTCCGGAGGCTCCTCGCCGGCGGGGTCTTCGTCGCGACGATCGCCGACCTGGCGCCGCGGCCCTATCCCGGGGTCGAGCTGCCGAAGATGCCCGAGGTCTACGGCCGCATCCTCGCGCGCGATCCCGCGGCGAGCTTTCACGAGGCGCCCTACTTCGGCACCCGCGGCCTGCTGCTGCCGGCCGCGACCGCCTACTGGCAGAGCTTCCACGGCGGCAAGACGAGCGGCGGCTACAGCGGGATGACCAACGCCGGGATCGAGTACGGGATCGCCATCCCGTCGCCTTTTTTCGCGCGCAACCTGTCGTACCCGAGCTATCTCGAGGATCCCTCGCGGCAGGACTTCGACATCGTCCGCGCCGATGCGGGCGATTACCTTTGGGCGTTCCTCCATCGCCACGGCTACCGCTACGCCGTGGTCTTCCGGGATCCCGCCTACTTCCCCGAGCTGCACGGCAGCATCGAGCGCCTCCTGATCCTCCTCGAAGGGGCGGAGGTCGACCGCGACGACGCGACGATCGCCTACGCGGCGGACCTCCTGCCCAGCCCCAAGCGAGCGGTCGCGGTGCCGATCTCGGGCCTGCGCAACCGGCAATATTGGCGAGGCATCTGGTCGGCGCGCGCCGGGCGGCGGATCGAGATCGCGCTCTACAACCCGACCCCGGGCGAGCCGATCGTCCTGCGCCTGGGCGCGGCGAGCTTCAAGGAGGAGCGCTCGGCGCGGGTGGTCCTCTCGGGCGGCGCGGGCGACCGGACGCTCCTCCGGTTCCGCGCCTTCCCGTCGTTCCGCTGGTATGAGAGCGACCCGTTCCTGGCGCCTCAGGGCTGGAGCACGCTCGTCATCGAGAGCGCGAGCGCGAGCCCGCAAGATCCGGAAAAAGCGCTCTGGGGCACGGACCGGCGGCCGATCAGCCTCTGGATCGGGGCGATCGTGCTGCAAGAGGAGAGCGAGGTGTCCGCCCCGAACCGCCCGGCGGCCGAGCGCCCCGACCTCTCCGAAGACTTCTGGGGCCACCCGAAGGAACCGTAGCGGCGCAACGCGGTTCGCCGCGCCGGCGAGTCGCCTTGCGGGCGGTGCTCAAACGCAGCCGTAGGGCTCAAACAGTTGCGCTCCGTCCTCAGGCGACCTCGCCGCCGCTCGCGTCAGGCCACCGCCACGGCCACCGGCTGCCGGATGCGCGCCGCGAGGTCCGCGAACTCGTCGGGCCTCAAGCTCTGGGCGCCGTCCGAGAGCGCGTGGTCCGGGTCCGGATGGACCTCGACCATGATCCCTTGCGCCCCGGCGGCGAGGCCCGCGAGCGCGAGCGCCGGCACGATCGAACGCACGCCCGCGGCGTGGCTCGGATCGACCAGGACGGGCAGATGAGTGCGCTCGCGCACGATCGCCACCGCGTTCAGGTCGAGGGTATGGCGGGTCGCCCGTTCGAAGGTCCGGATGCCGCGCTCGCAGAGGACGACCTGATCGTTGCCGTGCGCCAGGACGTACTCCGCGGCGTGCAGCCACTCGTCGATCGTGGCGCCGCCCCCGCGCTTCAAGAGCACCGGCTTGCCGCTCCGGCCTGCGGCGCGCAGGAGGGCGAAGTTCTGCATGTTGCGCGCGCCGATCTGGAGCATGTCGGCGTAGCGGGCGATGAGAGGCACCTCCTCCCAGCTCATGACCTCGGTGACCACCGGCAGGCCGGTGTCGCGGCGCGCCTCGGCGAGGATCTTCAAGCCTTTGACGCCGAGGCCCTGGAAGTCGTAGGGCGACGTGCGCGGCTTGAACGCGCCGCCGCGCAGCATGTCGGCGCCTGCAGCCGCGACCGCGCGCGCCACCTCGAGCAGCATCTCCTCGCTCTCGACCGAGCAGGGGCCGGCGATCAGCACCGGCTCGCCGCCGCCGATCGTCACCGAACCGACGCGGACCACGGTGTCCTCCGCCTTGGTGCGGCGATCGAAGAGCGGAAAGGCGGGCTTCGGCCGATGGTTCGGGGCCGAGAGGCCGCCCGCGAGCCCGATCTGGTCGGTCGCGGGGCCCTGCCAGGCGCGGTAGCTGCCGAGGATGACGACCTGGTTGGCGAGGGCCTCGATCGCCTCGATCGCCTCGGCGACGAGCGGCTGGCGCGCCGCGCCGTCGACGTCGATGTAGAAGCGGTAGGTCCAGGGCGCCGAGCGCTCGGGTCGGGATTGCAGGGCCGTCAGGTTGATGCCGCGCGTGGCGAACGCCTGGAGGATCGCGGCCAGCAGGCCGGGCCGGTGGTCGGTCCAGACGACGAGCGAGGTCTTGCGCGGCTGGTCGTCGAGGATCTCCGGCTGCGGCTCGCGCGTGAAGGTCAGGAAACGGGTCTGGTTCGTCGGATCGTCCTCGATCCGATCCTCGAGCACGGCGAGGCCGTAGATCTCGGCGGCCAGGCGCGAGCCGATCGCGGCTTGGCTCGGATCCGCTCCGCTCGCCACGATCTCGGCGCCGCCCGCGGTGTCCCATTCGCTCACCTGCTGGACGTTCGGCAGATGCTTGCCGAGCCAGAGGCGGCACTGGTCGAGCGCGACCGGGTGCGAGAGCACGCGTTTCACCTGCGCGACCTCGGTGCCGGGCAGCCCGAGCAGAGCGTGATGGACCGGCAGGAGGATCTCGCGGTCGAGATGGAGCGTGCCGTCGCGGAACGCCTGCTGCATCAGGTCTTCGGTCGTCTCGACCAGGCCGACGAGCGAGTTCTCGAACGCCAGGCAGCCCGCCTCGGCGCGGCCGTCGCGCACCGCCTCGACGACGTCCGCCACGGTGCGCAAGGGCAGGAGGTCGAGGTCCGGCCATTGCTTCTGGGCCGCCGCCTCGCTGAAGGAACCTCGGGTTCCCTGAATCGCAACTCGCATGACATCTCCTCAAATGCAAAACGCCCCGCCGGTGCGGCGGGGCGTTTCACGGGTTCGGGCTCTTCCGGGCGCTTTCTACCCTGGGCCGAACGCGGATCGCCCCGCGCTCCGGTACGTAAAGTAGAGGTGCCAGCGGAAGGTACGCATGGGACAGGGAGTATTGGCAGGGGCGAGGGCCCGTGTCAAGGGACGGCCACAGCACGGGGCCGCCCGGGTGTTGGGTCTTGACGGGATAAATCGTCGTACACTTATTTACCATTATGGGTCGGGGCGTGGCGCAGGAGGGTGGCCGGGCTGACGCCTGCCCGCGCCGCGATGTCCAGCCCTACGTCTTCCTCCATCGGATCGCGCAGCTTCAAGATCCACCCTATCCGCTCGACCTCTACATCGAGTCGCTCGTGAGTCTGTTCGCGCGCGGCGCGATCGTGCCTCCCCGCCGAAAGGAAACCTCATGAAGCGCGGTCTGATCGTCCTCGTGCTGCTCGCTGCCGCGGGAGGCGGGGTTTACTGGTGGACGCAGCGGCGGGCGGAGAAACCTCCGCTCGAATTCGCGGGCTCGCTCGAGGCGCGGACGGTTTCGGTCGGCTCGCTCGTCGGCGGGCGCGTCCTCCGCGTCCTCGTCGACGAGGGGGCGCGCGTCGCCGCGGGGCAGCTCCTGATCGAGCTCGATCCGGACCTCCTCGATCTCCAGATCGCCCAGCAGAAGGCGGCGATCGCCGAGGCGCGCGCGACGCTTCAGAAGACCGCCAAAGGGCCGCGCGCCGAGGAGGTCCGGCGGGCGCAGATCGCCTGGCAGGCCGCGGAGACCGATCGCCAGCGCTTCGAATCGCTGTGGAAATCCGGCGTCCTCGCGAAGCGAGAATTCGATGCCGCGGCCGTCGCCGAGGCGACCGCGAAAGAGACGTTGCGGGAAGCCCAACGCGGCGGGCGCCGGGAGGACGTCGCCGCCGCGCAGGCCGCCCTGTCCCGGATGGAGGAGCAGCAGGCCTATCTCGAGCGCCAGCGTCAGGAGCTCGCGATCAAGGCGCCCTCGCCGGGTGTCGTCGAGGCGCTCACGCTCCGCCCGGGCGATCTGGTCGCCCCGAATCAGGCGACGGCGACGCTTCTCGAGGACGGCCAGCTCTGGGTCCGCGTCTACGTGCCCGAGCCGGACCTCGGCCGGGTCCGGATCGGCCAGAGGATCGACGTCTTCGTCGACAGCTTCCCCGAGCGGGCCTTTCCCGGCAAGGTCGTCGAGATCCGTGATCGCGGCGAGTACACGCCGCGCAACCTGCAGACGATCGACCAGCGGAGCGACCAGGTCTTCGGCGTCAAGATCGAGGTCGCCCCGGCGCCGGAGCTCAAGGCGGGGATGACCGCGACCGCCCGCCTGTCACCTCCGCAACCGCCATCGCCGGGGAGCGCTGGATGAGCGGAACGAGCGCGACGGGCGTGATGAGCACCACGAGGGCCGCGAGCCCGCCGAGCGGGCCGGAGCCGGAGGGCGAATACGGCATCGAAGCGACGCGGGTGAGCCGCGATTTCGGCAAGGTCCGAGCGCTCGACGACGTCTCCTTGCGCGTCCAGCGCGGCGAGATCTACGGCCTGCTCGGCCCGAACGGCTCGGGCAAGTCGACGTTGATCCGGATCCTCTGCGGCCTGCTCCAGCCGACCGCGGGACGGGCGTCGGTCGACGGCCTCGACGTGGTGACGAACGGCGAGGAGATCCGGCGGCGGATCGGCTACGTGCCGCAGAGGTTCTCCCTCTACGAGGACCTCTCGGTGTCCGAGAATCTCGATTTCTTCGCCTCCGTCTACGGCCTCGAAGGCGCGGCCCGGCGCGAGCGGCGCGACTGGGCGATCGGCCTGACCGGTATCGGCCCGTACCTCTCGCGCCTCGCGGGCCAGCTCTCGGGCGGCTGGAAGCAGCGTCTGTCGCTCGCCGCCGCGGTGATGCACCGGCCGCGCGTGCTGTTCCTCGACGAGCCGACCGCCGGCATCGACCCGGTCGCGCGCCGCGAGCTGTGGAACCTGCTGTTCGATCTCGCGGCGGCCGACGTCACGCTCCTCGTCACCACGCACTACATGGACGAGGCCGAGCGCTGCGGCAGGGTCGGCTACCTCTACCTCTCGCACATGCTGGTCGAGGGCAAGCCGGACGAGTTGGTTGCGCTCCCCGAGGTGACGCCCGAAGGCACGCGCCGCGTCGAGGCCGAGTGCCAAGAGGGCGCCGCGGCGGTCATGGGGCTCGCGCGCAAGCTGCCGTACGTGCTCGAGGTCACGATCTTCGGCAACGCCCTCCATCTCCTGGTCAAGGACGACGTCCCGGACGAGACCATCTCGCGCGACCTCGCGGAACAGGCGGGAGCCGAGGTCCGGATCCGCGCCATCGCGCCTTCGCTCGAGGACGTCTTCGTCCGCTTGACCCGGCTCCAGACCGAAAAGAACGGCAAGGAGAACGGCCGGGAGCGTGCGGCATGAGGGGCTTTTCCGCCGTCCTGCGCAAGGAGCTGCTCCAGATGGTGCGCGACGTCGGCACCTTGCGCTTCGCGCTCCTGGTGCCGGTCTTTCAGCTCGTCCTGTTCGGGCTGATCGACACCAACGTGCGCCGCGTGCCGACCGTGGTCTACGACCAGAGCCGCACGCAGGAGAGCCGCGCTCTGCTCGACGAATTCGTCAACACGAGCTACTTCCGGGTCGTCCGCTTCGTCGATTCGCGCGCCGACCTGCGCCGGGAGATCGTGGCCGCCCACGCCCAGGTCGGCGTCGAGATCCCGCCCGACTACGCGCGCCGGCGGCTGATGAGCCAACCGGCGGACGTCCTGGTCCTGATCGACGGCTCGGACAGCTCGATCTCCGCGCAGGCCCTGGGCGCCGCGAACGGCGTCGCGCTCTCGCGCTCGCTCGACGAGATCGCGCGGAAGGCGGGGGTGCGCGAGCTGCCGATCTCGGTCCACCCGACGCTCCTCTTCAATCCCGACTCGCGGAGCGCGAACCTCCTGATCCCGGGTCTCGTCGCGATCCTGCTGACGTTCTCGGGCACGCTCCTCTCCGCCTTCGCGATCGTCCGCGAGCGCGAGCGCGGCACTCTCGAGCAGCTGATGGTGACCCCCGCCGCGCCGATCGCGGTCGTCCTCGGCAAGCTCCTGCCCTATCTGATCCTCGCCTTCGTCCAGCTGCTCTTGGTCCTCGCGCTGATGACCTGGGTTTTCGGGGTGCCGATCCACGGCAGCATCCCGCTCCTCCTCGGCCTGTCGATCATCTACCTGTTCGCGCTCCTCTCGCTCGGCCTCCTCGTCTCCTCCCGGGCGAAGACGCAGATGGAGGCGATCCAGATCGCGCAGATGCTGCTCCTGCCCTCGATCATGCTCTCGGGCTACATCTTTCCGCTCAGCTCTCTGCCTGCCTTCCTGCGCTACCTCGCCCAGATCCTCCCCGCCACCCACTTCATCGCGATCTCGCGCGGCATCATCATCCGCGGCGCGAGCTTCGCCGACCTCTGGGAGCACGTGGCCGCTCTCCTCGCGATCGCCCTCGTCCTGGTCGCCGGCAGCGCGCGGGCGTTCCGGAAGACGGTCTCGTAGCCGCCGCCGGGCTCTCCCGGTCTTCGCCGCAGCGCGGCTTTCCCGATATGCTCCGCGCGCGACGGCGGGCCGCTCGGCGCGCCGTGAAAGGAGTCGTTGCATGGCGTTCGAACGGTCGGGCGGGGGGAGCTGGCTCAAGCGGATTCTCGGCCTCGGGCTCGTCGCCGCGCTGGTTGCCGGGGCGATGACGTTCTGGGCGGGGCGAGCGCCGGGCCTCGAGCTCGTGCCGAAGCTCAAGGGGATCGGCAAGCGCACGCCGATCGAGGTGAAGATCGACGACGTCGGGCGCGTCGAACGGGTCCGGGTCGAGCTGGTCCAGGGCGGGGGGCCGAAGCCGATCCTCGAGAAAGCGTTCGCGCCGCATCCGGCCTGGGCGGTCTGGGCTGCCAAGCGCCCGGAGACCTTCACCGTCGAGATCGGGCGCGAGACGGTCAAGGGTCTGCGGGCGGGCCAGGCGACCGTCCGGGTCGTCGCCGAACGGGCCGGGAATCTCCTGCGCCAGCCGGCGCCGGCGATCGCCGCCGTCGACCTGCCGGTCCGTCTCGCGCCGCCGGACCTGGCTGTCCTTTCGACCCAGCACTACGTCACGCAGGGCGGCTGCGAAGTGGTCGTCTACAGGGTGGGGGAGAGCGCGATTCGGGATGGCGTCAAGGCCGGGGATTGGTGGTTCCCCGGATTCCGGCTGCCCGGCTCGGATCCCCGCCAGCGCTTCGCGCTGTTCGCGGTTCCCTACGATCACGAGTCTGCCGCCGACGTGCGACTCGTGGCGAGCGACGAGGTGGGTAACGAGGCCGCGGTCGCTTTCGTCGATCAGTTCAAGCCGCGGCCGATCCATACCGACACGATCGAGGTCAACGACGAATTCATGGCCCGCGCGGTGCCCGAAATCCTCTCGCACTCGCCGGAGGCCGCCGATCAGGGCAACCTGCTCGCGAGTTACATCGAGATCAACCGCAATCTGCGCAAGAAGAACGCCGCGACCTTACGCGAGCTCGCGACCAAGAGCGAAGAGAAGTTCCTCTGGACGCAAGCCTTCGCGCCGATGGCGAACGCAGCGATCACCGCCGCCTTCGCCGACCGGCGCACCTACGTCTATCAGGGCAAGACGATCGACCAGGAAGACCATCTCGGCTTCGACATGGCCTCGGTCGAGCACGACGCGATCCGCGCCTCGAACGCGGGAAAGGTCGCTCTCGCGCGCTACTTCGGGATCTATGGCAACGCGATCGTGATCGACCACGGCTACGGGCTGATGAGCCTCTACGGTCATCTCTCGACGATCGAAGTCAAGGAAGGCCAGGCGGTCGAGCGCGGCCAGGAGATCGGCCGCTCCGGCAAGACCGGCCTCGCGGGCGGCGACCACCTCCACTTCACGATGCTCTTAGCCGGTCTGCCGGTGCGCCCGGTCGAATGGTGGGACCCCCACTGGATCCGCGACCGGATCGCCAGGAAGCTGGGGGCGGCGCTGCCTTACGCGGGGTAGCTAAACGGGCTCGCAGTCTGCCTCGATCACGTACCCGATGGCCTTCACGATCTCTCGTAGGGAGCGCTCGTCGAGGCTGCCGATCGGACCGGCATCCAGGTCGAGTTGCCGTTTTTCGATCGAGAGGATGTTCTCGCACTGAGCTACGCAATTGGCTGTGAATCCGAACTGACCCGCGAGAAACGGGACACAGCTGGGAAGCTCGCGGCGGACGGCGAAACGCGAGGAAGTACAAACGACGACCAATGCATAGTGGCCGCGGTTGAGATCCTCTCGGGAGATGACGATGACGGGATGAGACCCAGCCTCTGAGAAATCGGCGGTGTAGATCTCGCCAGGCTCCATTCAAGGAGCCTCGGCCGTGCGCCGCGCCGCATTCCGCAGCGCAACGGCCCGGATTACCCTCTGCCGACTCTCGTCTTCGATGATCTCGCGAACTTCGCCGTACTCGTCGAGAGGAATCAGGACGTACGCGACGTTGGTACGGGGGTCGACGACCTGCGGGGGCTGGGCCTCGGTCGAATCGAGATCTCTTTGCTGCTGCTCCGTCAAGCAAATGGCCATGGTGCATTATCTCTCAACAGGATTCTGAGGCGCTTCGGCATCAACGCCGCCGCGGGCGGCCGAACAGCAGCTCGGGGAGCTTCTCGGCGATCCAGCGCTCGGCGCGGCGGTTGCCGGGGAAGAGGGCTTCGCGGCGGCGGAACTCGGGCGTATGGACGCAGCGCCGCGTCCCTTGCGCGACCGGGGGCAGGGCGGCGTGGAGCAGCTCGTGGTAGACCACCGACTCGACGACGGCGCGGGGGACCGTGGGATCGTCGAGGAGCGGATTGACCCGGATCAGGTGGTCCTCGTAGGAGTAGCAACCGAGCTGGATCGTCGAAGTGCGGCGGCGCCCGGGCCGGCGCGGGCGCGCTTGCCGGCCCCAGGTGATCGGGACGAGGAGCCGGCCGCCGAAGAACTCCGCGACGAGCCGATCGCGCATCTCTTCGAGATCGTACGTCTCGCCCCGCGGCCGCAGCACGACCCGGCGCTTGCGGCCCCCTTCGGTCCGGTTCTGCGTGAAGTGCTCGCGGATGCGCAGCAGGGCCTCGCGGGCGCGCGGGCTCTTCCTCCGGCTGCGGACGAACGTCGAGACCGCCTCGAGCACCTCCTTGGGCGCCCAGAGGAACGAGCGGTGGAGGCGCAGCTCCAGGCGGGCGGAGGCCTGCCCCTCCGGCTTGAACGAGAGGATCGTCCGCTGGTTGTCGTGGAGCTTGAGGGTGCCGAGCTCGCGGTCGAGGAGGCGCGACAGGCGGCGGAACAGGTCGCGCTCGCGGACGTCCCCGACGCCCGGACCGACGCTTCCGAGGAGGGCCGGCGTCGAGGCGTCGAAGAGCGACATCTGGCGCGAGTCGCGCGCTTTTCCCGGCATGGCCGGGCGAGTCTACTGCGGCTCTAGGCCGGTGGGAGCCATCTTTCTCCGATCGCGAGCGTCCGGACCCGCGGATCGCCGCCGCGCGCGGCGAGCACCTGCGCAAGGACGCGCGGCGCGAGCCCGACCGGCTCGTCCGTCAGGTCGAAAACCCCCCAGTGCATCGGCAGCAGAAAACGGGCGCCGAGATCGAGGAACGCCCGGTAAGCCTCCTCCGGGTCCATGTGCTGGTAGGCCATGAACCAGCGCGGCTCGTAGGCGCCGATCGACAGCAGGGCGACGTCGATCGGCGAAAATCGGCGACCGATCTCCGAGAACCCGTTGAAATATCCGGTGTCTCCGGCGAAAAAATAGCGCCGGTGGTCGGATTCGATCATCCAGCCGCACCAGAGCGCCCGGTTCGGCCGGAACGTCCGGCGCGACCAGTGCTGGACGGGCACGGCGGTGATCTCGAAGCGGCCAACCCGGGCGCTCTGCCACCAGTCGAGCTCCACCGCCTGGCGCCCGCGGCGGCGAAACCAGGCTCCGAGCCCCGGGGGGACGAACCAGGGGAGCGCCGCGGGGAGACGGCGGACCGTCCAGGCGTCCAGATGGTCGTAGTGGTCGTGCGAGAGGACGGCGAATTTGGCGCCGGCCGCCGCCTCGAGAGGGATGCCCGGCGGCGCGAGCCGGGGCGGCACGAGCGCCCGGGGTCCCCAGTGCGGGTCGGTGAGCACGAGGTCGCCGCCGTCGTGGATCGCGAACGTCGAGTGGCCGACCCAGGTGATCGAATCCGGCTCGCCGACTCGCAGGAGATAGGCGCCGTCGTTCGCGACCCGCGGCACCGGCGGTTTCGGCGCTCCGCGGTAGGGGTTCGGCGACAGCTTCCAGCGGAGGACGTCGAGAAAGCGGACCGGGAAGCGCCGCCAGGGGTTGAAGTAGGTGCCGTCCGGATCCCGATGCGGCGCATCGAGCGCGGCGGCGATGTCCGCGGGAGGATTCAAGCGGCGGGGGACCCGAGCGTCGCCGCGCGGCCGGCTTCGGCCGCCGGCAGCCGGCGGATCCGGACCGCCTCCGTGCCGACCACCTCGCCGCCGAAGCGGGCGCGGATCCGTTCGAGGCGATAGGTGAAGATCCGGCGCAGGTCGGGGGCGACCAGGAAGCGGTGCACGCCCGGCACCGGCAGAATGGCGTAGAGGACGCGGTCCGTGGCGAGGGTGCCGCCGTCGACCTCCTCGAACGAGTGCTCGTGACGCCACAGGCGGTAGGGCCCGGCGAGCTGGCGGTCGACGAAGCGGACGGGAGGCTCCCAGGTCTCGATCTCGGTCCGCCAGCGGATCGGCAGGCCGTGCAGGCGAATCCGGTAGTCGAGCTTCGCTCCGGCGCAGAGCCGGATCGGCCGCGGCGTCAGGATCTCGAACCGGAGCCCCGGCGGGGTGATCGCTTCGAGGTTTTCCGCGTCGCCGAAGAACGCGAAGACCTCCCCGATCGGCCGGGGCAGGAACGCCCGCGTGGTCAGCTCGTAGGTCATCCGCCGCCCTCGAAGGCCCGCCGGAGCGCTTCCACCCGCTGGCGGTTGACCCCGTAATCGCGCCGGCCGTAGCGCGACGCCGAGCGGACGTGGATCACCCGAGCATCCGGGTCGAGGACGAAGTCCACGTCGTCGGGAAACCGGAAGATCAGGGATCGGAACACCGCCTTGAGCCGCTCCGGCTCCTCCGCGACGATCCGCGCCCGCGGCTGCCGGCGGACCAGCTCGACCAGCCGCCGCCAGGCCGCGTCCGAATCCCCCGTGAACCGCAACGGCTCGATCCGGTAATGCACCCGCGCCTCCAGGCTCGAGACGCAGTTGCGCCTGCGGCAAGGGGGTAGCGAGAGCGGCTCGGAGCGGGAATCGGGGCTCATCGGCGTGCGCTGCAACGCGGCAACGAGGCGCCATTATTTCGCGAGTCCAGGGCGCGGCGCGAACCGCCGCGGGCGGCAGGAATCGCCAGCGCTCCCGGATCGCCATCGCCCCCCGGTTCAAGACGTCAGGCGAGCTGAAAAAGGGGCGGCCAGAACTCGGCCGCCCCTGGGTTTCTTCAGCGCACCAGGCTTTTCGCCCGGCTTCCGAGATCACTCGATCTCGAACGACATCAGCTGGACCGGCATGGCGCCCGGCTCGGCGAGCGTCCAGTCGGAGAACATCGTGATGCCGGTGACCATCGCCGTGTTGGCCGCGGTGTTGATCGTGCC
>DATMZM010000044.1:0-4690 GCA_035607445.1 Thermoanaerobaculia bacterium
CCTTTCGCGGTCAAAGCGCCGCGTCGCGATCGGCAGGCCGCCGGCGAGGATCCGCACCTCGAGGGTTCCGGGATGATGGCGCACGAAATACCCTTCGAGCGTCAGCCGGAGGCGCCGGCCGCCGGCCGCCACCGGCGCTTCCATCCCCTCGCCTTCGCGCAGGACCCAGCAGCCGCGGAAGCGGGTGCGATCGACGACCCAGCGCTCCGGTTCCGGATGCCCGCCGCGCTTGACCACCTGCTCGTCCTCGAGCTCGACGACCCGCGTCGGCAGCCGGAAGGCGATCGACGGCAAGGCCGCGGAGAAGCCGAGGCCGGCCGCGATCCCGGCGAGCGCGGCTCCCCTCCGCCACGACGCGCGGCGCGGTCCGCGCACGAGCGCGAGGAGCGCCAGGAGCAGCGTGACCGCCGGGAAGATCCAGGTCGCCGCGCGCGGCCGCACCGAGCTCGGGAAGAGGTGCGCGAGATCGAGCCCGAGGCGCGAGCCGAGAAGGTCGAGCAGATAGGTCCGGCCGTCGGCGAAATTGTAGGTCCAACCGGGAACGGCGATCCAGAGAAGGGCGAGGACGAGGGTGAGCGCGCCGAGCCCGGCGAGGAGCGCGCGGGCTCCGGCCCGCCGCCGCTCCGCACCGAACGGCGCCAAGGCGAGCGCCAGAAACGGCAGCATGACGATCGCGTAGCGGAACGGCGGGGACCAGCCCCCGTACCACTCCGACCGGGGAGCGACCACCGAGAGGTAGGGCAGGGCGAGGATCGCCAGGTCGAAGGGCAGAGGATGGCGGCGGAGGGCGAGCGCGCCCAACGCCGGCAGAGCGAGGAGCCAGACCGGAGCCGCTCCGAACAGACCGAAGGCCGAGTCCCAGAAGATCCCGAGGAAACCGCGCGCGTAATCGACGAAGCCGTAGGAGGTCGGCTCGACTTCGTGCCAGGTATGGATCTTGAGCGGGTTGCCGTACAGGAGCTGGTTGTGGAGCAGGATGCCGCCGGCGACCAGCAGGAGCAGCCCCGCGATCACCAGGAGCGGCTTCTTGGGCCGCCCGCCGTACCACCAGGCGAGGGCGAGCAGAGGCACCGCGAGCAGCAGGAAGCGGATCTTGAGGAGCGGCAGCATCAGGATCGGCAGGCCGATTCCGAGCGAGCGGAGCCGGTCCCAGCGCGCGGGTGACTCCGCATGGATGCGGTCGATCGCGATCGCCGAGAGGAGCGCGGCCGGCACCTCGACCCAGACCTGGCTCGAGTAGAGGAGCAACGGTGGCGCGAAAGCCGCGAGCGCCCAGGCGCCGAGGGCGCCTCCCGGTGGCAGGCCGTAGCGGCCGGCGAGCCGGAGCACCATCCAGGCGAGCGCCGCGGCGAAGGCGGCCATCGTGGCGAGGGCGCCCAGCTTTCCCGCCAAACGGTAGCTCGGCGCCAGGAGGAGAGGCAGCATCTCGTTGTGCCGCGAGTAGAGCTCGCCGTGCGGCCCCACCGGGTCGCCCGGCTGCGGCGCGATCGGCCGGTTCAGGAAATGGCGCCACTCGGCATGGCGGTAGTCGTTGGTCAGATCGGCGTCGAAGTCGTAGGCGAGGCTGTGCGTGATCAACAGGTAATAAGGCTCGTCGCCGTCGGGAGGCCGCCGCTCGGTCGACCAGGGGAGGATCGCGAGATACGCGAGGAGCGGCAGGGCGAAAAACGGCCAGGGAGGAATCGCCGGCAGCGCGCGCCGGCCGAGCAGAGGGCGGAGCGCCAGGCCCTGGCGCGCGACGCGATGGGCGAGGACGAGCGCGAAGCACGCCGCGAGCACCGGCTCGCCGCCGAGGATCCCCAGGTGGGCGCGGGCCAAGGCGACGAGAACCAGGAAGACGGCGGCGATCCCCTCGGCGAGCCGGGCACCGGCCGGGATCGCGCGCGCGCCGAGCCTTCGCGCGGCCCGCTCGAGGACGGCGAGCCCGGCGACCAGTGCGGGCAGGATCGCGAGAGTGCTGCGCAGAGGATCGTCCGCCGGGAGCGGCAGGAAGCGCCACGCCGCGAGCGAGGCGGCGCAACCCGCGGCGAAGCCCGCCGCGAGCACTGCGCGGCCCGTTCCGGGCGCGGGCCGAGAGCTCACCCCGCGCAACAGGGCCCCTCCCGCCGGCGGGAAGGCGTGGGGTATCGTCCCCTGCCGTGAGCCTCGATCGCCGCAAGCTCGAGAACGCCTGGGCGCGCTGGCGCGCGGGGTTGCCGCCGCGGGGGCCCGTGGTCTCGCCCGAAGTGCCGAACGATCTGTTCCAGGCGCATCGATCCTTCTACGCGTTCGCGGCGCGCTTTGCGGAAGGGCGCGACGTGCTCGACCTCGGTTGCGGCACCGGGTACGGCACGGCGGACCTCACGGCGGCGGGCGCTGCGCGCACGGTCGGGATCGATCCCGACGAGCGCCTGCTCTCCTACGCCCGCCGCCGCTACGGCAAACCCGGCCTCGAATTCCGGGCCGGCCGCGCGGAGCGACTGCCGGACGATCTCGGCAGCTTCGAGCTGATCGCCGCCGGCAATGCGCTGCCGCACATGGAGGATCCCGACGCCGCGCTCGGCGGGGCGGCGGCTCTCCTCGCGAGCGGGGGCATCGTCCTCGCCTCCGTGCCGCCGATCCTCGACGGCCAGACGCTCGCCCGCCACAAGGCGCAGCCGAGCCACCGGAGCAACCGCTACCTGTGGGAGTGGGAGGAGACGTTTCGCCGGCATTTTCACGCGCTGCGCCTGTTCCGCTGCCTGCCTCCGCCAGGAATCCATCCCGATTTTTCGAGCCCCGCCGCGTCGCGGCTCAGCCCGACCGACTTCTCCTACGAAGAGATCCCGCTCGCCGATCTGGACGACGTCGGCGGTCTCGCCGCGGTCTTCCTGGCGACGTCTTAGGCGAGATCGAGAAGGACCCGCTCAGTCGAACTCCCGGCGCGGCGGCGCCTGATCCGGGCCGACCCGCCCGATCTCGATCTCGGCCAGGAAGTAGTTCTCGCCGCGGACGGGCGCTCCGGCGAGGCGCCGCAGCATCGCGATCTGGCCGACGTGGGTGAGAGCGTCCGCGATCGGCGCCTGGAACAGTTTCTCCGGCGGGCAGCCCGGCGTCGGGGTCGACTCGAGAGCCCGATCCAGCCGTTCGAGGCCGCGGAAGAACCGCTCGGTCCCCTCCGCCCAGGACGCGACCGGCGCGTTGCGCCAGACCTGCTCGCCCGCGACGATGTGGGCTGCCCAATCGAGCAGGTCCCCGACGTGGGCCAGGATCTCGCCCGCGGAGCGCGAGCCTTCTCCGGCGCGGAACGAAGAGAAACCCTCGGGCGCGTCGCGCAGCACCTTGCCGCCGCGATAGGCGAGCGTCGCCAGAGTGTGGCGGAGCATCGCTCGCTTGCCGTCTTCGTGAGCTTCCATGTGCGGACCTCAGCGCGAGCCGGGACCCGCGTAGCCGCGGATCGGGTTGTCGAAACCGCGCGCTCCCGCGCGCTCGAGGAGCCGGTCGGTGCCGAACGAGCGGCTCTTCAGCTCGCCGTTCGGGCCCGGTTCGAGCGCGGTCTGGCGCGCGCGCTGGTAGTTGCCGAGGGTCGAGAAGTGGACGACGAAGCTCTTGCGGGTCTGCGCCGGATCCCGCGGCGTCGAGCCGCCGTGGAGCAGCGAGTGGTGCCAGAGGAGCACGCCGCCCCGGCGGCAGAGGAACGGCTCCGCCTCGAGCCCGCGCTTGGCGCACTGCTCGAGATCGAACGCGAGCGAGGCCGCGAGCTCTCCGGGAGTGTGGCGCCCGTGATCGAAGCGATGGTCTCCCGGCTCGAACTCGAAATAGGGGAGCCGGTGCGAGCCGGCGACGTAGGTGAGCGGTCCGCAGTCCGCCGAGATGTCCTCGAGCGCGATCCAGGCCGCGAGCAGGTGGCTCGGCGGCGAGGTGTGGACGTGGATCGGATCGCGGTGCAGCGTCTGCTGGCTGCCGTATTCGAAATGGAGCGACTGGGTGGCGACCCCGAGCCGGCCGAAGACCAGCTCCACCCAGCGGAAGACCTGGGCGTCGAGATAGAGCGCTTCGGCCTCGGCCGACGCGGAGTGGAGGTCCGCGATGCGCACCGAAGGCCGGCGGTCGCGCGCCTCGTCGGCGAGCGGGAACAGCTTGAGCGAGCTCTGGTAGGCGAAGGCGACGTCCCAGGGCTTCTCCTTCCAGAGGCGGTCGACCGAATCGTCGAGCGAGAGCGCCGCGCTTTCGGGCAGGTCGATCTCGAAGGTGAGGTAACCGCGCTCGGCGAAATGACGGAGCTTGCCCGCCTCCTCGGACGAGAGCTCGCCGCGATGCTCGCGCTCCCCGATCCGATCGAGGGCGTCCGGCTGGTCGAGCCAGAGGTCGCTGCGCAGCTGTCCCTTGCGCGTCAGCGGACTCGCCGGGTCGTCTCTCTTTCCGAACAGCCGTCCGAGCATCGTGCCTCTCCTACGGCGGAGCTTACGGAATGCGGCCGCCGGCCCGATAGACCGTCCGTCCGTCCCGGACGACCGCCGCGACCGGGTTGATGCCGTAGTGGTAGGCGAGGTGAAGGAGGTTCGGGGCGTCCAACAGGGCGAAGTCCGCACGCTTGCCGACCTCGATCGAGCCGGTCTCGGCGCCCACACCCAGGCAGCAGGCGGCGTTGAGCGTCGCGGCGGTCAGGCTCTCCTCGATCGAGAGGCCGAGCTGGAACACGGCGAGCGTCACGACCGCGGGCATCGACTCG
>DATMZM010000042.1:0-3304 GCA_035607445.1 Thermoanaerobaculia bacterium
TTTCGAGGATGCCGGGCGCTCCCGTGAGCAGGATGAGCTTCTCGGCGCCGAGCGCGATGGCGATCCGCGCCGCCACGGTGTCCGCGTTGATGTTGAGCACCGCGCCCGTGGCATCGGCCGAGATCGGGCTCACGACGGGCACCAGATCGGCCGCGAGCTGGGCCAGGACGACGGCGGGATCGACCGCCACGATGTCGCCGACGAGCCCGTAATCGACGCTCCGGCCGTCGACCTCGACGGGCGGGCGGCGGCGGGCGGAGATCAAGCCCGCGTCGACCCCGGAGATCCCGACCGCGGGGAGCGAGACCCGCCGGCAGAGCGCCAGGATCCGGGTCTGGAGCGAGCCGTTGAGCACCATCGTCGCGGCCTCGAGAGAGACCGGATCGGTGACCCGGCGGCCGGCGACGAAGCGGACCTCCGCGCCGAGCCGCTCGGCCAGCTCGGTCGCCTGCGGCCCGCCGCCATGGACGAGCACCAGGCGCACCCCGAGGCGATGGAGGATCTCGACCTGTTCGAGGAGAGCGAGAGCGCCGCGCTCGTCCGTAAAGGCGCCGCCCCCCGCCTTGAGCACGAAGGTCTTGCCCTGGTAGAGGCGGATGTAAGGGATCGCGAGCTTGAGCCCGGCGACCTCGAGATTGGGATCCACGTGCTGCATCGTCCTCCTCCGTTCACCGCAACAGCCGATAGAGAACCGCCATCTGCGCCCACATCCGGTTGTGCGCCTGCCGGATCACCGCGCTGCGCGGGCCGTCGAGCACCGAATCGGCGACCACCACGTTCCGGCGCACCGGCAGGCAGTGCAGGAACCGGGCGCCGGGCGCGGCGCCCGCGAACCAGCTCTCTTGGACGGTCCAATCGGCGAGCCCGGCGCGGAGGTCCGCCTCGGCCGCCGCGTCCCCGTAGTGCGCGGGCGAAGCCCAGGATTTGGCGTAGAGAACGTGCGCGCCCTGGAGCGCCTCCGCCCGATCGGAGGTCTCGCGGACCGACCCGCCCGAGATCTCCGCCGCGCGCCGCGCCCTGGCCATCACCGGCTCGGGAAGCGCGTAGGCGTCGGGCCGGAGCACGGTGACCTCCATGCCGCGCGCCGCGGCCATCTGGACGACGGTCGCCGGCACGGCGAGGGGGAGAGGCTTCGGATGTCGCGCCCAAGCGAGCACGAGCTTGCCGCCGGTCGCGGGGATTCCGAGATCGTCGAGAGTCTTCCAATCGCCGAGCGCCTGGCAGGGATGGTCGAGAGCGGATTCGAGGTTGACGAGCGGCACCGGGCAGACGTCGGCGATGGCGCGGAACGTCGAGTCCGCGAGGTCCGCCGCGAGGTCGCTGCCGCCCGCGAAGGAACGGATGCCGAGCGCGTCCGCATAGCCCGCGAGGACCGGTATCGCCTCGCGGACGTGCTCCGCCGCGGCGCCGTCCATAATCGCGCCCTCCCGGGTTTCGAGCTGCCAGCTGCCCTGCCCGGAGGAGATGACGAAGGACGAGCCGCCGAGCCGCGCCATGCCGGCCTGGAACGAGGCGAGGGTGCGCAGCGAGGGGTTGAAGAAGAGGAGGCCGAGGACCTTCCCCGCGAGCGCCGAGGGCTCCGGTTCCCGCTCGAGCCGGCCCGCGAGAGCCAGCAGGTCGGCGATCTCCTCGCGCGACAGCTCGGCGAGCGAGACGAACCGCTTCACGCCGGGATCTCCCGCAAGGCGGCGATCAGGGCATCGACGTGGGCGTCCTCGAGCACGAGCGGCGGCAGCAGGCGGACGACGTGCGGATCCGCGCTCGTGCCGGTCAAAATGCCGCCTGCGAGCAGCTCGGTCTGGATCTCCTTCGCCGGCCGCGCGGTGCGCAGACCGAGCAGGAAGCCCGCGCCCTGGACCGCGATCACGGGACCGGTCGGGCCGAGCAGGCACTCGGTCCGCATCCGGGCGGAGAGGCGGCGCACGTTCGCGAGCAGGTCCTCCTCTTCGATCGCACGGATCGTCGCTTCGATCAGCGCGCAGGCGAGCGGGCCGCCGCCGAACGTCGTGCCGAGATCCCCCTTCTTCAAGCCCGCCGCCGCGTCGTCCGTCGCGAGCACCGCCCCGGCGGGAAAGCCGCCGGCGAGACCCTTCGCTGTCGTCAGCAGATCGGGCGTCACGCCGTGGAGCTGGGCGGCGAACGGAGCCCCCGTGCGCCCCATGCCGCACTGGACCTCGTCGAAGATCAGGAGCGCTCCGGCCACGCGAGTGAGAGCGCGCGCCGCGGCGAGGTACTCGGCGCCCAGATCCACGGCCCCGGCCATCCCTTGCACGGGCTCGAGGATGAGCGCCGCCGCGCCGCCCGCCGCGTTCAAAGCCCGTTCGAGCGCGGCGGGATCGCCGACCGGCACGAACTCGACCTCGAACGGATTCGAGGGGAAGCCGGCCCATGCCGCGGAGCCCCAGGTCACCGCGGCGGCCGCCGCGGTCCGGCCGTGGAAGCTCCCTTCGAGCGCGATCACCCGCTTGCGTTGGGTCCGGCGGAGCGCCAGGCGGAGCGCGTTCTCGTTCGCCTCGGCGCCGCTGTTGACCAGGAACGCCCGGGTGAGCCCCTCCGGTGCGAATTCCACCAGGCGCCGCGCGGCGCGCGCGCGGATTTCGAGCGGCACGACGTTGCTCTGGAAGAACAGCTCCTCCGCTTGGGCCGAGAGCGTTTCGAGCAGGCGCGGGTGGCGATAGCCGAGGAGCGCGACGGCATGGCCGCCGTAGAAATCGAGGAGCGTGCGGCCGTCGCGCGTTTCGAGGCGCACCCCCTCGCCCCGCACCGGCTCGATCGGCAGCTGTGCGTAGACCGGGAGAAGCCAGCGCGCTTCCTCCGCCGCGGCGCTCGCCGGTGGGACTGTCAGATCCAGCATCGCGCTCCCCCGGGAATCAAGAATGCAGAATCGAGAATCTTGAATTCACGATTCTTGATCTGCCCGAGAATCGAGAATTCGGAATCGAGAATCTTGAATTCATGATTCTTGATTCGCCATTCGTCATTCATCCTCAAATCCATCCCAGCCCCGGCTGGGCGAGCCCCGCGACCTCGGGCAGGTCGAGCAGGCGGTTCATCCACTGGACGCCGCCGCCTGCCGCGCCCTTGACCAGGTTGTCGATCGCCGAGAAGGCGACCAGGTCGTCGCCGCGGACGGCGAGGCCGATCCGCGCCCGGTTGGTGCCGGCGACGTCCTGGAGGCGCGGCGGCTTCTCGCCCACCGCGACGAACGGCGATCCGGCGTAGAACGCCGCGAGCTCCGCGACCGCCTGAGCGGTCGTGGTCGGCCGCGCGGTGCGGGCCTGGATCGTCGCGTAGATCCCGCGCG
>DATMZM010000506.1:0-3867 GCA_035607445.1 Thermoanaerobaculia bacterium
GCCATCGCGATCACCGTCTGGCGCTTGGTCGAGATCCCGGCGTACTCCGCGGCGTCCGGATTCGCGCCGGTCGCCCGGATCTCGTAGCCCCAGCGGGTGCGCTTGAGGAAAAGGGCGACCAGGCCGCACATCGCGAGAGCGACCAGGAAGGCGACGCTGAGCGGAATCCGTTCGGGGAAGCCGGGGATCAGCTTGCCGAAGCGGGGGATGTGCGCGGCGTCGGCGATCGGCACCGTCTGGAGGAGGGCGTCGCCCGGCTTCTTGTAGTGGTACTCGGTGAAGTAGGAGGCGAGCGCCGCGGCGACGAAGTTCAGCATGATCGTGGTGATCACTTCGTGCGCGCCGAAGCGGGCCTTGAGGACGCCGGGCACCGCGCCCCAGAATGCGCCGGCCAGAAGCGCCGCGAGCACCGCGACGGGCACGAGGACGTAGCCGGGCGCTCCGGCGAACGTGATCCCGGCCCAGGCGCAGGCGAAGGCCGCGACCGTCAGCTGCCCTTCGGCTCCGATGTTGAGGAGGCCGGCGCGCAAAGCGAGTGCCACGGCGAGGCCGGTGAAGATGAGCGGCGTCGCATAGAACAGCGTGTAGCCGATGCCGTCCGGCCAGGTGAGCGCGCTGCCGATCAGCAGGCCGAAGGTGTTCCACGGCGAATCGCCGACCAGGAGGACGAGCACGCCCCCGACGCCGAACGCCGCGAGCACCGCGAGGATCGGTCCCGCCCAACTCGGCAGTTTGCGGTTCCAGCTCACGCCGCCCCTCCGGTCGTTTCGATGTGGGCCGCCGCCGCGGCGGGCGGGATGGCGGATCGACCGCCGCCGGTCATCAGGAGGCCGATCTCCGCGGTCGAGATCGCGGCGGGATCGACCTCGGCCGCGATCCGTCCGGCATGGATCACGAGGAGGCGATCGGCGAGCGCGGTGACCTCTTCGAGCTCGGCCGAGACGAGGAGGATCGCCACGCCCCGGTCGCGCAGCGCGAGGAGCTTCCGGTGGATGAACTCGATCGCTCCGATGTCGACGCCGCGCGTCGGCTGCGAGACGAGGAGAAGCTTCGGGCCCTGCACCATCTCGCGGCCGACGACGAGCTTCTGCTGGTTGCCGCCCGAGAGCGAGCGCGCCGGCAGGTCCGGGTTCGCCGGCCGGACGTCGAAGTCGGCGAGCAGCTTCTCCGTGCCCGCCCGCACCGCGGCCGGGTCCATCCAGATGCCCCGGGCGCGAGAGACGGCGGGGGGCCGGTCCTGGAGGCCCAGGATCGCATTGTCGGCGAGGTCGAAGTCGAGCACCAGGCCGCGCCGGTGGCGGTCCTCGGGGATGTGGGCGAGGCCGAGCGCGCGCCGGGCACGGGCGGAGAGCCCCGTGAGGTCCCGCCCGCCGAGCTCGACGGCGCCGCGCACGGACCCCGCAGCGATCAGGCCGGCGAGCGCTTCGATCAGCTCGGTCTGGCCGTTGCCCTCGACCCCCGCGATGCCGACGATCTCCCCCGCGCAGACCTCGAACGAGACGCCGCGCAGGCGCTCGGGAGCGGCCTCTCCCCCCTTGCGGCCGGATCGAGCCCCAGCGAGCGCGAGATCGCGCACGCGGAGGACCGGCTCGCCCGGCCGGGCCGCCGTCTTTTCGACCCGGAGCAGGACGTCGCGGCCGACCATCATGCGCGCGAGGTCGGCCGCCGAGGTGTCGCGCGTCGCGACGCGGCCGACCACCTTGCCGTCGCGCATCACGGTGACCTCGTCCGAGATCTCGAGCACCTCGGCGAGCTTGTGGGTGATCAGGACGACCGTCTTGCCCTGCTCGCGCATCCGCCGGAGCGTGCGGAACAGCTCCGCCGTGTCCTGGGGCGCGAGCACCGCCGTCGGCTCGTCGAGGATCAGGAGCCGCGCCTGGCGATAGAGCGCCTTGAGGAGCTCCACCCGCTGCTGCTCGCCGACCGAGAGGCTGCCGACCTTCGCGCGTGGATCGACGCGCAGGCCGACCTCCGAAGCCAGCCGCGCGATCTCGTCCTCCGCTTTCCTGGTGTCGAGCGCCAGGGCCGAGCCCGGCTCGGCGCCGAGCATGACGTTCTCGGCGACCGTCATCTCCTCGACCAGCATGAAGTGCTGGTGGACCATGCCGATGCCGAGCCGGATCGCGTCGCGCGGGCTCGCCAGGCGCCGCGGCGTGCCCTCGACAGCGATCTCGCCGCCGTCCGGCTGGTAGAAGCCGTAGGCGATGCGCATCGCTGTCGACTTGCCGGCGCCGTTCTCGCCGACCACCGCGTGGATCGTCCCCGGCCGCACCGCGATCGTCACCTTGTCGTTCGCGGTCACCCGCCCGAAGCGCTTGGTGATCTCGCGCAGCTCGAGCGCGGCGGCCGTTCCAGGCGCGGTGGTGGATCCTGCGGTCGCCGGATCGGTCATTGCGCCATCGCGTCCGTGACCTTGATCTCGCCGCGGATGATCTTCGCCTTGGCCGCCTCGACCTCGGCGATCACCCGGTCGGGGATCAGCCCGGCGTTGTACTGGTCCATCGCGTAGCCGATGCCGCCGTTTTCGAGGCCGTAGACGTGGATCCCGGGCACGAACTTGCCGCTCACCTTGTCCCGGATGATCTGGTAGACCGCGTTGTCGATCCTCTTGACCATGCTCGTCAGGACGTGGCCCGGCTTCACCCAGTTCTGGTTCGAATCGACGCCGATGACGAACTTGTCGCGCTGCTCGGCCGCGTCGAAGACGCCCAACCCGGAATTGCCGGCGGCGGAGAAGATGATGTCCGCCCCCTTGCCGATCTGCGCCTCGGCCAGCTCTTTGCCCTTGCCGGGATTGTTCCAGGCCGACTCGGTGACGCCGACGTAATTCGGGATGACCCGGATGTCCGGACGGACCGCGCGCGCCCCCTCCTCGTAGCCGGTCGCGAAGCGGTGGATCAGCGGGATGTCCATGCCGCCGACGAAGCCGAGCACCCCGGTCTTCGTCGTCCGCGCGGCGATCATGCCGACGAGATAGGAGCCCTCGTGCTCCTTGAACACGAGCGAGGCGACGTTCGGCCGCTGCGAGACCCCGTCGACGATGGCGAAATCGAGCTTCGGATAGTCGGCCGCCACGGCCTCGACGATCGGCATCTGGGCGAAGCCGATGCCGATGATCAGGTCGTAGCTGCGCTCGGCGAACGCGCGCATCGCCGGCTCCAAGGACGTCGGATCGCCCGGCTCGGCGTCGCGCAGGACGATCGGGAAGTCCTTCGCCGCCCGCTGCACGCCCTGCCAGGCCGCGGCGTTGAACGAGCGGTCGTCCTTGCCGCCGCTGTCGAAGACGATCCCGACGTGGACCTTCCCCGCCTCGTTCGGCGGCGGGCCGGGCAGATGGCAGCCCGCGAGGGCGAAACCCGCGGCGGCGAACGGGGCGAGGAACCCGGATCTCTTCATCTTGATCTCTCGAGCGTCGGAACCGGCGGGCAGGCTAGCGCGAGAGCGGAAGGCAAGGCAAGCGATCCGGCGGAGGCGGGCGGAGGCGGGGACGATCCCGGTCTAATACCGGACGCCTCCCCCGTCGTCTCTCTCCTCCAGGGAATGGGATGAACCCGCCCGACGCCACCGGAAGCCCGAAGCTTCCGTTCCAAGGAGATCGCCATGAAGCGCAAGCTCACCCTCAGCCGCGTGACGGTTCGCAACCTCGACGGCGCCCAGCTCGCCGCAGCCGACGGAGGCATCGCCGTGCAGGTCACCGTCGCCAGCTGTTTCTGTAGCCTTTCGTGCAACGTCAGCTGCGGCGGCACGTGCCAGAACACCTGCTTCGTCGCCGTCTGCCACCCGCAGTACACGCCGCAGTACACGCAGGTCTACTAGGAACCTCCTCGCGTCGGACGCATCCGGCGGGTCGCCCGAGATGGTCGGGCG
>DATMZM010000060.1:0-5122 GCA_035607445.1 Thermoanaerobaculia bacterium
GGTTCGTCGCGGGCTGGCTCCTGCTCGCCGATCCCCAGGTGGCCGCGTTCGCGCACTACCTCTGGCCGGAGGTGCTCCACCTCGTCCTGTTCCTCGCCGCGGTGCGCGCCCTGGCTTGGGTCGAGGAGCGGTCGAGCGGAGGGCCGGGAGCGGGGGAGGGGGAAGACGGGGCGAAGGCGGCTCCGTTCGCGAAGGTCGCGCTCGGGCTCGCCGCCGCGAGCCTGGCGCTCGGCCTCGCGCTCCAGGCGAAGAGCCTGCTCCTGCCGTTCCTGCCGCTCCTCCTCCTGCCGGTCCTCCGGGGAGGCGCGCGGCGGGCCGCCGTGCGGATCGCGGTCGTCCTCGCGGTGATCGCCGCGACGAGCGCCCCGGCTCTCGTCGCGAACCATCGCGCCGGCTACGGCTGGACGCTTCCAGACAGCTCGCGCTTCAATCTTTGGGTCGGCTTGAACGACACCTCGCGGCGCAATCTGGTGGGCGAGATCGTCGGCACCGAATACGAGCGCTACCGGGCGAGCGCCCCGGCGCTTCCCGAGCGCAACGCGATCCTGGGCGGGAAGATCTCGGCCCTCGCGGCGCGCGAAGGGATCGGCCGCCTGGCCGCGCGGCAGCTCGCGCGCCAGCCGTTCCGGCTCTTCGACCGGGAGTCGTTCTTGACCGACCAGCTGCCGGGCGGCGCGATCGTGGCCCAAGGCTACGGCTATTCAAGCGTCCCTATCCCGGTCGCGGCGGGGCTCCGCGTCTGGGGGATCGCGGTCTACGCGGCTCTCCTCCTCCTGGCGCTCGTCGGCCTCGCGCGCGGCCGGGCGGCCTGGTCGCCTCGCGGCGCGCGCTGGCGGCCGGTCTGGCTCGCGTTCCTCGCCTACAATCTCCTCCTCTTCCTCGCTCTCCACGTGAAGACGCGCTACCGGATCCAGATGCTCCCCGCGCTCGACCTCTTCGCCGCGTTCGGCTGTGCCGGCCTCTGGGAGGGCGTCCCGTTGTCGAAGCGCGCCCGCTGGTCCGTGGCGCTCGCCGCCCTTCTGCTCGCGGCACTCGCCTTCGGCGGCCCGTGGCTCGACGAGCGCTGGCCGCAGGCGCCTCTCGCTCCCGTTTCCGGTCCCGGCGGTTCTCTGAAATGAACGAGCCGAGGGACCCCGGGGATCCTAGGGATCTGGGTTACCCGAGCACGGTCTACAACTCCTACGCCGGGGGCCTGTCGGAGGAGGAGATCGCGGCCGGCTTCCACCGCGAGCTGGTCGGCGGGTTGTGGGACGAGATGGGCCGGCTCCAGCTCGACTACCTGATCGCCGAGGGCCTCCGCCCGGAGATGCGGCTCTTGGACGTCGGCTGCGGCTGCCTGCGCGGCGGCCTGTGGTTCATTCCCTACCTTGAGCCGGGCCACTACTACGGGATCGACGTCAACGCGGCGCTCCTCGACGTGGGCTACGACCTCGAGCTTCAGCGAGCCGGTCTCGGCGAGCGCCTGCCCCGCGCGAACCTGCTCGCGACCGGCAGCTTCGAGGCGTCGCGCTTCGGCGTGCCGTTCGACTTCGCGCTCGCGCAGTCGGTGTTCACCCACCTGCCGGCGAACTTCATCCGCCGCTGCCTGATCGAGGTCGCCCGCGCGATGCCGCCGGGCGGGCGCTTCTACGCCACCTTCTTCGAGTGCCCTGCCGACCGGCCGGACGCCCTCGAGCTGCGCCACGAGCCGGGCGGTATCGCGAGCTATCTCGACAGCGATCCCTACCACTACCGCTGGCGCGACCTCGAATGGCTCGCCGAGGGCCTCCCCTGGCGCAGCGAGCACGTCGGCGATTGGGGCCATCCCCGCGCCCAGCGGATGGCCCGCTTCGTGCGGCTCGCTTGAGCGCCCGGCGCGCGTGCTACGATTTCGCCTGACCTGGAAGGATCCCGCGATGAGCCAGAGCACCCTGCCGATCCGCCTCCTCCGCTGCGCCGTGGTCTTCGCCTTTCTCCTCGTCCCCGCGCGGAGCGCTTTCGCGGGCGGCGACTGGAACGACGGCAAGATCCGGTGGCGCTCCTACGACGAAGGGCTCGCCCAGGCGAAGAAAGAGCACAAGCCGATCTGCCTGATCTTCTACACGGAGTGGTGCCCCCACTGCCAGAACTACAGCGGCGTCTTCCACGATCCGAAGATCGAGGAGATGACCCAGAAGTTCGTGATGATCCGCCTGGATCAGGACAAGAACGGGGAGATCGGCAAGAAGTATCAGCCGGACGGCGGCTACATCCCCCGCACCTTCTTCCTCTCGCCCGACGGCGCGCTCGACGCCGACCTCCACGCGCCGCGCGACCCCTACCGCTATTTCTACGACGAGAAGGCGGCCGAGGGCTCGTCGAGCGTGCTCGCGGGGATGCAGAGAGCGCTCGCGAAGTATCCGCCCGCGGCGGCGGCCAAGAAGGCGGCCCGGTAGATCCCCGGGCGGAGGCAAGCTCCGCCCCCTACGCCTGAACCTGCCCCTACACCTGAATCTCGTAGGGGGCAGCTTGCCTGCCCCCGGGCGGGGCTGGCTCCGGACCGATCAGCCGTTCGGTTTCGCGCCCTTGGCCTTCGCCTTCTGGACCGGGGTGAAGCGCTCGCGCTGGCCGTTGTAGGCGACGCTCTCGACGTAGTACCAGTACTCCTTCGCCGGATCGATGTCGCGGTCGACGTACGCGTACTTGTGTGGCTCGTCCGACGTGCCGGCGCCCGGGATCGGCGACTTGGTCAGGCGGACGAACGGACCGTCGGCGCTCTCCGCGCGGTAGACGTCGTAGCCGAAGTTCTCGACCTCGCTCGCCGTCGACCAGCGGATCGTGTTCTTCAAATCGACGGTGGCCTCCATCGGCTTCGCGTCCTTGGGCAGGTCGGCCGGCGGCGCGTTCTCGAGCGGCTGCGGCGCGCTCGCGGCGGGCGGGGAGCCCTCGGAACCTTGCGGCGGCGCCGGTTCGGGGGCCGAGGCCGCGGGCGGGCTCATCTTGGGCATCGGGGTGTCCGACGACCGGCAGCCGGCGAGCGCGGCGAGGCAAAGGCCGGCGACGGCGAACGCCGCGAGGCACGAAGCGGCGAGGGGATGGATTTTCGATCGGATCATGGCGAAGGGGTCTCCGCAGGTTTGGCGTTGGGGGCGCCGAAGCGGACGGCGCCCGCCGCGTCGCGGCTGTTTTTCACGTCCCAGGCGTAGATGCGCGCGGCGGCGATCGAGCCCGCGGCGCCCGACTGGCCGCCGAAGACGGCGTCGAGCTTCGCTCCCGAGGCCTTGACCTCTTCGGAGGCGACGACCTGTCCCGCCGCGTCGAGCCAGTCGACGATCGCCCGGCCGGCGAGGCTCCCGCCGTCGCTCCGGCGCGCCGAGAGGCGCGGCCGTCCGGCGGCGTCGGGCAGGCTCGCGGTCACCTCGAGCGGCTCGGGGATCGCGAGCTTCAAGGCGGGGTCGCCGAGCAGGTTGTACTGCTTGATGAACTCGGTGTCGTTGCTCGACCGCTTCGCCCGCTCGACGGCTTCGCCGAGCGTCGAGCCGGGGGCCAGCAGCTCCTTGACGAGAGCCTCGCTCATCTGCTTGTACGGCGCGTTGCGCCACGAGGCGGCGATCACCGCGATCGCCCCCTTCTTGGGCAGGCGCAGGAACTTCTCGCCGATCGAGTCCGCCGTCGGATGGTCGAACGGCGCCGAATAGCAGGTCATCGAGAGGACGACCGGCAGGCGCCGGCTCTCGGGCAGGCGGTCGAGGTCGGAGAGGTTGAACAGGTCGCGGTGCTTCGTCCAGTCGGGCGGGCCGGTGCGCCAGATGAACCGGCCGCCGTGGCCGATGAAGTGGACGAGCAGCTCGCCCTGCGTCAGCGTCTTGAGCAGCTGGTCCTGATCGTGGCTCTCGCCGGGAACGGTCTCCGGCTGCGGGTAGACCTTGCGCGAGGCGAAGCCCGCCTTGCCGAAGTCCGCAGCCATCTCGTCGCTCCAGCCCTGCATCACCGGCTCTTCGTTCGTCACCCAGAGGAGGTCGCGCCGCCAGGGTCCGACCTCGGGGCGCGCCGCGTAGTCGATCGTCTTGGCGACGATCGCCGCCACCTCGCCGGGCTCGACGACGGGCAGGCGGCCGATCGCCATCTCCGGCTTGAGATCGTCGCCCGCGACGTCGACGTACCAGTTGTCGCCCGCCGCGTGGCCGTCGAACGTGCCGTAGTTCCAAGCCGGGATCAGGTTCCTGTGGTCGAGCGCGGTGCGCTCGGAGTAGGGGGTCGAGAGGATCTTCGCGAACTCCGTGCCGTGCCCCGGGCTGTACGCGGCGTCGACGAACTCCTCGTCGTCGCTCGGGCGCAGGTTCTTCGGATCCCAGCTCGCGTCGCCGACGAGCAGCACGAAGCGCGGCGCGGGCCGCTGCCAATCGCGCCAGGCGTGGCGCAGGAAGTCCTTGATCGCCTGCGGGTGGAGGATCCCCGAGTTCCACTCGTCGTAGAGGTCCTCGACGTTGACCACCTCGACCTTGAGACCCTGGCGGCGGTGGAATTCCGCGAGCGGCTGAATGGCCGCCAGCAGCCGCGGGTGGGCGATGATCAGATAGTCGGCGCGATGGTCGTTCGAAGCCCAATTGGACGGCTCGTCGCGCTCGACGGCGACCGGCTCGCTCAGATGCCCGGCGGGCAGCGCCCAGAGCGCGGTCTCCTTCTGCGGCAGGGCGAACGAGAGCCGGTCGCGGCCGTCCGAACCCGCCGCCCGCGTCATGGCGGTCGCGGGGATGCGCGTTCCGGCCTCGCCGTAGACCGCGAGCGCCTCGCCCCGCGGGACCGCGAGATCGGCCGAGATCCCGGAGCCGCCGACCTCGAGACGCGCCGGCTCGGCGCCGAGAACGGGGCTCTTGGGATAGGCGATCTCGATCCAGTTGAGCACGGAGACGTCGACCAGCTGGTCGTTCGTCTCGGGGCTCTGGCGCGCCGGGATCCGCACCGAGATCCGGTGCTTGCCCGGTCCGATCGATCCGGCGGGGATCTCCGCGTCGATCCGGTGCGGCCCGTCGAGGTTGTCCCACTCGCCCGCGGCCACGAAGCGGCCGTCGACCGAGATCTCGGCGCGGTGGTCCTTCATCTGCGGCGCCCGGCGCGCCGGCTGCGACCAGCCGCGCAGCTCGACCGCGAGGCGGATCGGCCG
>DATMZM010000015.1:0-2352 GCA_035607445.1 Thermoanaerobaculia bacterium
CTCGCCTACTCGACCGTCTCGCAGCTCGGCTACATGTTCCTGGCCGCGGGCGTCGGCGCGTATTCGGCGGCGATCTTCCACCTCGGCACCCACGCGTTCTTCAAGGCGCTCCTCTTCTTAGGCTCCGGCTCGGTGATCCACGCCATGGGCGGCGAGCAGGACATGCGGAAGATGGGCGGCTTGAAGAAGTGGCTGCCGATCACCTTCTGGACCTTCGTGATCGGCGCCGCCGCGATCTCCGGCGTGCCGCTCCTCGCCGGCTTCTTCAGCAAGGACGAGATCCTGCACGGCGCGGCGGAGAGCGGCCATTGGGGCCTGTTCGCGGTCGGCTTGCTGACGGCGGGCCTGACCGCGTTCTACATGTTCCGCGCGGTGGCGATGACCTTCTTCGGCAAGTTCCGCGGCACGCACGAGCAGGAGCACCACCTCCACGAATCGCCGCCCTCGATGACGATCCCGCTCTTCGTGCTCACGCTCGGCGCGGTCTTCGCGGGCTACTTCGGGGTGCCCGAGATCCTCGGCGGCGACAACCTGATCCACCGCTTCCTCTCGCCCGTTCTCGCCCAGTTCCCGGGCGCGGCGCTCGAGCACGAGGGGATGGCGCGCGCGACCGGCCTGCTCCTCGTCGCCGCCTCGGTGCTCGCCGGGCTCGCGGGGATCGGCTACGCGCTCAAGCTCTACGGCCAGGGAGCCTTCGGCGGCGAGGTCTGGGCGCGGCGCTTCCCGGCGGTCTACCGCCTGCTCGACGCCAAGTACTGGGTCGACGAGATCTACGACCGCCTGATCGTCGGGCCGCTCGCGGCGCTCTCGCGCTTCCTCTGGCGGGGCTTCGACGACGGGATCGTCGACGGCTCGGTGCGCGCTCTCGCCTGGGCGACCGAGCTGACCGCCGAGGGGGGACGCCTCTCGACCACGGGCAACGTGCGGAGCTACGCGCTCTACTTCTTCCTCGGCGTGCTCGCCCTCTTCTGGTGGATCCTGCGCTAAGGCCATGCCGACCTTCACCGATCTCCTCCTCGGCGACACGCTGACCCGGCTGGTCTTCCTGCCCGCGGCGGCCTGCGTTCCGCTCCTCTTCTTCCCCAAGGGCTCGGCGCGGCCGGCGAAGCTCTACGCGCTCGCGATCGCCCTCGTCGAGCTGGCGCTCGGGATCCTCTACGTCGCGCCCCGGCTCGCGGCCGGCGGCGGCTTCCCGCTCGCGCGCGACGTGGCGGCCGGCTCGGCGGGGATCGGCAGCCCGCCGGGACTGCCGTGGATCCCCTCCTACGGCGTGCGCTACGACCTCGCGATCGACGGCATCTCGATGCCGCTCGCCCTGCTCACGATGCTGCTGCTCCCGATCGTCATCCTCGGCTCGTGGCGCGGCATCGACAAGCACTGGCGCGGCTTCACCGCCTCGTTCCTCCTGCTGACGACCGGCATTTTGGGCGCCCTCTTCGCCTACGACCTGTTCGTCTTCTACGTCTTCTGGGAGGTGATGCTGATCCCGATGTACCTGATCATCGGGATCTGGGGCGGCGAGCGGCGGGTCTACGCGGCGGTCAAGTTCTTCCTCTTCACGATGGCGGGCAGCCTGCTCATGCTGGTCGCGATCCTCTGGCTCGCGATCACCTACAAGGGGCTCGCCGGCGCCTGGAGCTTCGCCTACCAGGACCTGCTCCGGCTCGATTTGCCGATGTCGACGCAGCTCTGGCTGTTCGCCGCCTTCGCTCTCGCGTTCGCGATCAAGGTGCCGATGTTCCCGTTCCACACCTGGCTGCCCGACGCCCACGTCGAGGCGCCGACGGGCGGCTCGGTGATCCTCGCCGGCATCCTGCTCAAGCTCGGCACCTACGGCTTCCTGCGTTTCGCCCTGCCGCTCTTCCCGCAAGCGAGCCGCGAGGCCCGGCCGGTGCTCGTGACGCTCGCCCTCATCGGCATCCTCTACGGCGCCCTCGTCGCCTGGGTGCAGCGCGACATGAAGAAGCTCGTCGCCTACTCGTCGATCGCGCACCTCGGCTTCGTCATGCTCGGCCTCCTCGCCTTCGACCTCGTCGCCTGGCAGGGAGCGCTGCTGCAGATGGTCAACCACGGGCTGTCGACCGGGGCCCTCTTCCTGCTCGTCGGCATGCTCTACGACCGCCGGCACACCAAGAAGTTCGACGAGTTCGGCGGCCTCGCCAAGGTGATCCCGGTCTTCGCGTTCTTCCTGATCTTCTCGGCGCTGGCGTCGGTGGGGCTGCCGATGCTCAACGGGTTTGCCGGCGAGTTCCCCATCCTCGTCGGCAGCTACCGGAGCTCCGTGCTCGACCTGCGCTGGGCGACGGTCCTGGCGACGCTGGGCGTCGTGCTCGCCGCGGTCTACCTGCTGAA
>DATMZM010000013.1:0-4424 GCA_035607445.1 Thermoanaerobaculia bacterium
TTCGCGATCTCCCCGGTCGTCAGGCCGCCGACCGCGCGCAAGGTGAGAGCGATCGCCGAAGGGCTCGAGAGCGCCGGGTGGCAGCACATGAACAGCAGGACGAGCGTGTCGTCGGGCTCGATCCGGGGGTCGCCGGAGATCGTGAGAGGGCTCTCCGGCGCGCTCGGGAGCGCGGGAGCGACGACGGGAGTGCCTTCGGCCACGACCGCTTCCCGGTTGCGGCGCGAGACTTCGCTGCGCACGTGGTCGGTCAGCCGCCGCATCGCGACCTGGATCAGCCAGCCGCGCGGATGGTCCGGGACGCCGTCGCGCGGCCATTGGGCGGCCGCGGCGATCAGCGCTTCCTGCACGGCGTCCTCGGAGGCGGCGAAATCGCGGAACCGCCGGACCACCGGACCGAGCACCTGCGGCGCGAGCTCGCGCAGCAGACGCTCGACACGGAAATCCAGCGGCAGTGACGTCACTTGATGTCCTTGTGCGAGCCCATGACCTCGCGCACCTCGATCCACAGGTGCTCGATCGCCTGGCCGTCGGCGGACGTGATCGGGGCGCCCGGCGCGGTCGACGCCTCGGCGGCGATCTCGTACGCCCGCTCGGGACCGTCGACGTCCACGATCCAGTAGCCGGCGAGGAACTCCTTGGACTCGGGGAACACGCCGTCGGTGATCGGCTTGCCGTCCGTGCCCGCGCGAACGAGCCTCGCCTGCAACGGCGTCGCGAGCCCTTCCGCGCCGACCAGCTCGCCCGATTCGCTCAGCTTCTTGCCGAACGCGGTCATGAAGGCGACGTTCGCCTCCAGGATCTCCTTCGGCCAGCTCATGTACTGGGTGTAGCCGTCGCGCGGGGTGTTCATCATCAGCATGAATTTCATGACGTGGGCTCCTTGTCACCTCGGCGCCCCGGAATGGGTCCGCCTTCATGGGGTAAGTCGGAGCCGAAAGCGGGATTTCGACACCGGCGGCGATCTTCTCAAGAAATCGGGCCGGCAGGTCGGTGCCGGGGGAGCGCCATCGGAGACGCTGTCCCGCGATCGGAGTCTCTGAAGGGCTCCATGGAGTCGCTGGACAGCCCCATGGAGTCGCCGAAAACTCGAATGGAGTCGCTGGAAGCTTCAATCGACTCGCTGGAAGTCCCAAATGGGCCGGCTGGAAACCCGAATGGAGTGGCTGGAAACCGCGCGGCGGATGCTTCACTCTCCGATCCCAAAGAGGGCCGCGATCTCGGCTTCGCCCATGCGATCGAAGTCCTCGGGCACAACGGTCTCGCCCGCCGGGAAGCCCAGCCGCTGCGGTCCCGGGGGCACGTCCAGCGCAGTCACTTTGTCGGAGGCATCCGCCACATCAACGGCTGGGGCCGTCTTTCGCTTGGGGGCACGCTTGCCGGGCGTCAAGGCCGCATCCTGGAGCTTTGCTCTTTCGGGCGCTCGAGCGCCGCGCGATTCCAGCCGCCCAAGGTCGCCGCGGCTCCGTAGGTGCTCTCGAGGAACTCCATGACCGCGCCGTCGGGATCCTCGGCGGTGCGCACGGCCTCGTAGGGCAGGATCCACTCCTTGAGGCCGGGGTCGTAGCGTGCCGCGCTCGGGCGCACCTCGGCTTCCGGGCAGCCTGGGGGCTCGGGGTAGGCGTAGGCGTAGAACGCGGGCTCGTCGAACATGCCCGGGGTTCCCGGCCACCAGCCGGCGCTGATGCAGGCATGGGAGTAGGCCTCCCGCGTCACGGCGTCGCCGAGATGGGGAATGCCGCCCGGGTGCCTCGGGGCCGGCTCGCCCGAGAAGCGCGTGCAGGCGAGATCGAAGCTTCCCCACCAGAAGTGAACGGGGCTGCACTTGCCCAGGAACCGGCCGCGGAACCGCTGGAACACCCGGTCCGCCCGGGAGAGGACCCGCCAGCAGCGTTGCGCCGCATCCCCGTCGTAGGGCGCCAGGTCGCGCTGCTCGAGAAACGGGACCGCTTCCTCGAGCTCGACCGGCACGGGCCAGATGCGGGCCTCGATCCGGAGGTCGCGGAGAGCCGCGCGGTAGGCCTCGTAGAAGTCCGCCACCGATTCGGCCTGGAGCGGCAGGCGGCGCTCTTCGCCGTCGCTCGTGCGGATCGCGAGCCGGTGGTCGAGGAAGTCGAGCTCGATCTCGAGCGCGCCGCGATCGTGGTGCATGGTCGAGGTGGAGAGGCCCCGCGGCGTGACGTAGAGCACCACCTGCCACCAGTGGTTTTGCATCGGCGCGAGCGCCAACCGCGTCTTGCCGACCATCTGCGCCCGCATGTGAAGGGCCTTGTACGTCTCCCGCCACCCGTCGAGCGGCAGGCGCGGCCAAGTATCCTTCTCAGGTCCTTGCTCGGACGATCCGTTCATCGTTCTGCTCCTTCGGAAGGAGTTCATAGGAGGATCGGCGTCGTCGCGCCGTCCGGATCAAGCACGGACATTAACCCAGCGGTGCGGAAGCGCGACCGGCGGGAGGCGTTTCAGGCCGGGAGCGAGGTGGCAGGGAGGGCGCGCAGCTCGTGCAGCTCGAGATGCAGGCCGAACTTCGCGATGCGGTAACGGACCTGGTCGCGGCTCATGCCGAGCAGGCGTCCGGCCCGGGCGAGGTTGCCGGCGGTGCGTTCGACGGCCTGGACGACCAGGTCGCGCTCGAGGCTCTCGAGGTCGAGGCCCTCCGCCGGCAGCTCGAAGCGCGGCGCCTGCCGCTCGCGCACCGGCAGGAGCACCAGCTCGTGAGCGAGCTCCGCCGAGTCGGCGAGCAGCATGGCTCGCTCGACGACGTTGCGCAGCTCGCGGACGTTGCCGGGCCAGTCGTAGGCCTCCAGCCGGTCGAGGGCCTGGGGCGCCACCCGCTCGACCCGCTTTCCGAACTCGCGGTTGAACCCGGCCATGAAGTGGCGGACCAGCAACGGGATGTCGCCCTCCCGCGCGCTGAGCGGCGGCGCATTCACCGGCAGGACGCTCAAGCGGTAGTAGAGGTCCTCCCGGAAGGTCCCCTCGACGACGGCGGCCTCGAGGTCTCGGTTGGTGGCGGCGATGATCCGCGCGTCGACCTTCAAGTCCTCCGCGCCGCCGACCCGGCGAAACGTCCGCTCCTCGAGAAAGTGCAGCAGCTTGACCTGGAGCGCCGGGCTGACCTCGCCGATCTCGTCGAGCAGCACCGAGCCGCGTCCGGCCTGCTCGAGCAGGCCCTTGCGCTGGTGCTTGGCGTCGGTGAAAGCACCCCGCTCGTGTCCGAAGAGCTCGCTCTCGAGCAGCGTTTCGGGCAACGCCGAACAGGTGATCGTCAGAAACGGCCCACCGGCGCGATCGCTGCTCGCGTGGATTGCCTTGGCGATGAGGTTCTTGCCGGTACCGCTCGCGCCGCGCACGAGCACCGTCGAAACCGGTGTCGAGGCGATCCGGCGCACCAAAGCCTTCATCTGCCGTATCGCAGGCGAGTCGCCGACGATCTCCGCCAGGGGTTCGATCCCCGCCGCGCCAGGCTCCTGGCCAGGGGTACGCGAACCAGCCATGGCCCGATTATACATAGCCATGTCTCGATAGAATGGGAGCATGGCATCGCCCGCCGCCCCCCCCACCCAGGCCGACCGGCTCGCGCGCCCGATCCAGGCGGATCGGCTCGAGCTGGCCAGCGTCTGGGTGGCGGTCGGTGACCTCGACGCCGCAGAGGCGGTGGTCGAGAGCTGCCTCGAAGAGGGTCCGGAGAACCTCGAAGCGCTTTCGCTCCTGGGCAAGATCAAGCACGTGCGCGGCGAGCTGTCGGAGGCCTTCGCCTGTTGGGCTCGCGGGCGCGCCGGCAGACCGCAGAGCGAGGTGGCGCGCATGCGGCTGATGTCGCTGCTCGAGCTGGCGCGCGACCCCGAGCGCGGCGCCGGGGAGTTCCTCGCGCTCTCCCCCGATCACCTCTGGCGCAAGCCGGTGTCGTTCCGGGAGCTCGAGCGAGTCTTCCGGCTCTTCGTGGGCCACCAGCCGGACGAGGCGCGGGCCGCGTGCGAACGGCTGGCCCAGCGTTACCGCGGGGTCGATGTCGAGCTGCACAAGCTGGCGGCGCTCGCCGGCGCGCTCATCGCCGAGCTCGCGGGCGACCTTGAGGGGGCCTGCCGCGTGCTCGAGGAGCTGGGCCGCGAGCGCGGCTTCGAGAGCGATGCCGACCGCACCCTGGCGCTGGTGCGCCTCTACGAGCAGCTCGGCGGCGACGAGAATCTCGAGAAGGCGGTCAACATCGCCGAGTATCTGCGACAGCGCTTGGGTAGCTTCGAGGCGGTGACCAACCTCGGCCGTCTCGCCGCGCTCTACGCGGCCCAGGGTCGCGCCGAGGAGGCGCGGCTCGCGGAGCGGGACTTCCTCGTGGCGTTTCGGCGGCGGATGCACCGGCCGACCTTCGACCAGCTGACCTCGGCCGCCGCGCGGACCTACATTCCGCTCCCGGCGCTCGCCGCCGC
>DATMZM010000497.1:0-5725 GCA_035607445.1 Thermoanaerobaculia bacterium
CGCGAGGACGAGGTCGAGCTCCTCGCGAAACGCCGGCTCGGCGTCGTAGAGACCGCGCGCCATGCCGGGATACTGGTCGCCCAGGCCGGGGAACAGGAAGACGACCTCGCGCCCTTCCTCCGGCACCTCGCCGCGCTCCCAACGCGCCGGCTCGCGGAGGCGCGCGATCGCCGCCTCCCGATCGCGGGCGACGATCGCGGCGCGGCGCGCGAAGCGATGGCGGCCGGCGGCGAGCGTCCAGGCGACGTCCGCGAGGCCGGCGGCCTCGATCTCCGGATGCGCCGCCAGATGATCCGCAAGCCGCTCGGCGGCGGCCGAGAGCGCCTCACCGGTCCGCGCCGAAAGGAGCAGCGGCTGAACCGGCCGCCGCGGCGGCGACGGGAGCGCGAGGGTGGGCGCCTGCTCGAGGACGGCGTGGACGTTCGTGCCGCCGAGCCCGAACGAGCTGACGCCGGCGCGGCGCGGAGTGAGCTGCGCAGGCCACGGGCGCGGCGCCGCCGGCACGTAGAACGGGCTCCCGGCGAGATCGAGCCGCGGGTTCGGCGTCTCGAAATGGAGCGCCGGCGGGATCGTCGCGCGCTCGACGGCGAGCACCGCGCGGGCGAGGCCGGCGATCCCCGCGGCGGCGTTCAGGTGGCCGTGGTTCGCCTTCGCCGAGCCGAGCGCGCAGGCGCCGGTGCCCGCTCCGTCGGCGCGGAACGCCCGGGTGAGCGCCGCGACCTCGATCGGATCGCCGAGCGCCGTGCCGCTGCCGTGCGCCTCGACGTAACCGATGCTCGAAGCGTCGACCTCGGCGAGCGCGAGCGCTTCCGCGATCACCTGCGCCTGCCCTTCGACGCCCGGGGCGGTGAAGCCGACGCGCTGGGCGCCGTCGTTGTTCGTCGCAGTGCCGCGGATCAGCACCCGGATCGGCCGCCGCTCGATTAGCGCGCGCTCGGCGCGGGCGAGCACCGCGACGCCGACGCCGGAGCCGAGGACGGTGCCGTCGGCGCGCGCGTCGAACGGCCGGCAATGGCCATCGGAGGACGAAATGCCGCCGGCCTCGAACAGGTAGCCCTCGATCTGCGGCACGCTGATCGAGGAGCCGCCCGCGATCGCGAGATCGCATTCGCCCGCGAGCAGGCTCTGGCAGGCGAGATGGACGGCGAGGAGCGAGGTCGAGCAGGCGGATTGCACGACGACCGCCGGCCCGCGCAGGTCGAGGGCGTAGGCCAGGCGGGAGGCGAGGAAGTCGCGGTCGTTGAGCAGCGCCGCCTGCAGCCAGCCGGAGGCCGAGAGCAGCTCGGCGTTCGGCAGCAGGTTCGAGAGCAGATAGCTGCTCGCGCCCGAGCCGGCGAAGACGCCGATCCGGTGGCCCGCGGCGCCGTAGCGGGCGGCGTCGATCCCCGCCGATTCGAGAGCCTCCCAGGCGGCCTCGAGCAGCAGCCGGTGCTGCGGATCGAGCAGCTCGGCCTCGCGCGGAGTGAAGCCGAAGAACGCCGGATCGAACAGGTCCGCGCCCTCGAGCACGCCGCGCGCCCGGACGTAGCGGGGATCGGCGAGCCGCGCCGGGTCGACGCCGGCCGCGATCAGCTCCCCTTCCGAGAGCGCCGAGATCGTCTCCCGCGCGCCCTCGTGGCAGGCCCAGATCTCCTCGACGCCCGCGGCGCCGGGAACGCGGAGAGCCAGGCTCAGGAGCGCGATCCCCGGCGGGCTCTCGGGATCGAGCGCGAAGCCGGAGCCGGGCGCGGAGCCGGTCAAGGCGATGTCGGGTTGCGGTCGATCCATGGCGCTCCTCAATCGGGTCAGCGCGAACGGGCGCGCTGGCGCCGGCGTTCGAGATCGGCGAGCCCGGCGCGGCGGGCGGTGCTGCGCTCCCGCGCGGTCGAGAGCGCGGCGGCCGCCCGTTCGCCCTTCGCCTCGCCGTCGTCCTCGAAGCTCCGCGCGAGCGCGCGGATCGTCGGGTGCTCGAACAGGCGGACGAGCGGAAACTCGCGGCCCAGATCGCTCTCGAGCCGGCGATGGAAGCGCACGAGCGCGAGCGAATTGCCGCCGAGCACAAAGAAGTTGTCCCGCACCGAGACGCGCTCGACGCCGAAGAGATCGCACCAGACGGCGGCGATCGTCGCCTCGAGCGCGGTCTCGGGAGGAGCCGCGCCGGACTCGGTACCGACCGCGATCCTCGGCAGCGCGCGCCGGTCGACCTTGCCGTTCACCGTGAGCGGCAGCGCCGGCAGGAACGCGAAGGCGGACGGTACCATGTGTCCCGGCAGGCTCCGGGCGACGAAGGCGGCGAGATCCGCCGGATCGGGCGCCGCGCCGTGCGCCACCACCCAGGCGCCCAGGCTCGGCGTCCCCTCCGCGCCGTCGAAGGCGAGAGCGCCCGACGGACCGATCGGCGCCACCGCCGCCATGGCCACCGCCTCGTGCCGGCCGAGCACGGATTCGATCTCCCCGAGCTCGACACGGAAGCCGCGCACCTTGACCTGGCCGTCGGCGCGGCCGAGGAACTGGACGTCGCCCCCGGGCAGGAAGCGGGCGAGGTCGCCGGTCAAGTAGAGCCGCTCGCCGGCACCCGCGGCCAGGCCGGCGAAGGGGTCGGGGACGAAGCGCTCCGCGGTCCGCTCCGGACCGTGCAGGTAGCCACGCGCGAGGCTCGCGCCTCCGAGCGCGAGAGCGCCGACCGCGCCGCGCGGCACCGGCCGCAGCTCGGCGTCCACCAGATAGACCCGCGCCTGCCGCATCGGCCGGCCGATCGGGGCGTCGGCCGGGATCTCTCCCGTGGCGGGGACGACCCAACGCGTCGCGATCACGGTCGCCTCGGTCGGCCCGTAGTCGTGCTCGATCCGCAACCAGGGCGCGCGCCGCCGGAACGCGGCGAGCGGCTCGCGGAGCGCCCGCTCGCCGCCGAAACCGAACGTCCGCAGGCTCGCCGGCACGGCGAGGTCCTCGGCGCCGAGCGCCGCGCCGAGCTGGTGCCAGTAGGCGGTCGAGACGAAAGCGATCGTGATCCGCTCGTCCTCGCACAAGCGGAAGTACTCGCGCGCGGTCAGCAGCCCGCGGCCGCGCAGGACCGCCGTCGCGCCGCCGGAGAGGGGGACGCAGATCTCTTCGATGCTGGCGTCGAAGCTCAAGGAAGAGAACTGGAGGGACCGATCCTCGGGGACCAGAGAGTGGTTGTCGGCCGCGGCGCCGACGTAGGCGGCCAGCGCGCGGTGGCTGATCGCCACCCCTTTCGGCACGCCGGTCGAGCCCGAGGTGTAGATCACGAAGGCGAGCTGCTCCGGCAGGATCCGCGGCAGCTCCGCGGCCGAGGGGTCGGCTCCGAGAGACGGCGCGAGGTCGTCCTCGTCCTCGACCGTCAGGACCGGCACGCCGGAGGGAGCCGCGTCCGCGACGCGCTCGCGAAGCGAGGCGGCGGTGACCGCGCAGACCGCCGCGCTGTCCGCGAGCAGGAACGCGAACCGTTCCGGCGGATAGGCGGGATCGATCGGCACGTAGGCGCCGCCGGCATAGTGGATGCCGAGGATCGCGACGAGCGCCGCGGGCGAGGGATCGAAGACCAGGGCGGCCCGAGCCTCCGCGCCGACTCCGATCGCGCGCAGGCGGCGCGCGAGCCGCCGCGCTCGGGCGTCGAGATCGCCGTAGGTCGTGATCTCTCCGCTCTCGACCAGGGCCGGGCGTCCCGGCTCGCGCAGCGCCCAGGCCGCGACGCGCAGCGGCCAGAGGAGCGGCTCGCCCGCGTCCATCCTGCCACCCCACTCGACCAGCATCTGGTGGCGCTCCGCCGCCGCCACGACGGGCAGGTCGCCGAGCGGCGTCGACGGAGAGTTCGCCGCCGCTTCGAGCAGGCGGCCAAGCTGCTCTCCGATGCGCACGACCGTGGTGCGATCGAAGAGATCCGCATGCCCCTGGAGCACGCCCGAGAAACCCGCCGCGGTGCGCTCGAGCAGGAGCGTCAGCTCGAACTTCGAGCCGCCCGGATCCGCGAACGGATCGCTCGCCTCGATCTCGAGGCCCGGCAGCCGCGCGCCGCGCCAGAGGCTCTCGGCCTGAAACGAGAGCACCGCCTGGACGAGCGGCGTGCGGCCCGGATCGTGGCGCGCGCCCAGCTCCTCGACCAGCCGCTCGAAGGGCAGGTCCTGGTGCGCGAAGGCGTCGAGCGCCCGCTCGCGAACGCGGGCGACGAGAGAACCGAAATCGCTCTCCCGATCGCTCCTTGGAGAGGAGAGATCGATCCGCAGCGGCAGGGTGTTGACGAAGAAGCCGATCAAGCCCTCGGTCTCGGTGCGGGTGCGGCCGGCGACGGGCGATCCGAGCAGCAGAGCCGGCGCCCCGGAGAGCCGGCCCAGGACCGCGCCGAAGCCGGCGGCCAGCAACAGGAAGGACGTCGCGCCTTCGGCCCCGCCGAGCGCATCGAGCCGCGACGCGAGGTCGGCGCCAAAGGCGATCGGCGCGCTCACGCCGCGCGAGGAGAGCACCGCCGGGCGCGGGCGGTCGAGCGGCAGCTCCAGTTCCGTCGGCACGCCCGCGAGCGCATCGCGCCAGTGGTCGACCTGCCGCGCCAGCTCCTCGCCGGAAAGGAACCGGCGTTGCCAGGCGGCGTAGTCGGCATACTGAATCGGCAGAGCGGGCAGCTCCGCGGACCGTCCCGAGGCCGCCGCGGACAACCGCTCCGAGAGCTCGCCGAGCAGCACGCCGATCGACCAGCCGTCGGAGGCGATGTGGTGCTGGCAGAAGAGGGCCTCGTGCTCGTCCGCGGCCAGGCGCAGCAGGGCCGCCCGCAGGAGCGGCCCGTGCGCGAGGTCCAACGTTCGCGCGGCGTCGGCGCGCGCGATGCGGCGCGTCTCGAAGTCCCTGGGCTCCCTGGCGAGTGCGGCCAGATCGATGACCGGCACCTGGACGTCCGCCGCCGGCAGGATCGCCACTTCCGGCAGGCCGTCTCGCTCCGGGAAGACCGTGCGGAGCACCTCGTGGCGGGCCGCGGTCGCCGACAGCGCCGCGGCGAGAGAAGGCGCCCGGAGCGGTCCGCGCAGGCGCACCGCGGCCGACAGGTTGTACGTCGCGCCGGCACCGAGGTGGTCCAGGAACCAGAGCCGTTCCTGGGCGAAGGAGAGCGGCCGCTCCGCGCCTTCCGGCAGCGGCTCGAGAGGGGGAGCTTGGGGCCCTGAATCGCCGCCTCGCAGCTCCTCGATCGCCGCCGCCACCTCGGCGACCGTCGGCCCTTCGAACAACCTGCGGACCGGCAGCTCGACGCCGAACGCCGCGCGCAGGCGCGAGACCGCCCGGGTCGCGAGCAGCGAGTGGCCGCCGAGATCGAAGAAGCCCTCGCGAGCGCCCACCCGTTCCCGCCCGAGCACGCGGCAATAGATCTGCGCGACGATCTCCTCGATGGGCCCGGACGGCGCGACGGCATTCTCCGCCGTCGAGCGGTCCGGAGCCGGCAGCGACCGACGATCGACCTTGCCGTTGGGCAGCCGCGGGATCGCCGGCAGCGCGACGAGAGCGCTCGGCACGAGATACCCCGGCAACCGGCGGCGCAGCTCGGCGAGCACCGCGGCCGGCTCGGCCGCACCGGCGAAGTAGCCGACCAGGCGCCGCTCCGCACCCTCGCCGAGCACGGCGACGGCCGCCTCGCGGACGCCCTCCGCGGCGAGCAGCGCCGCCTCGATCTCCCCCGGCTCCACGCGGTAGCCGCGCACCTTGACCTGGCTGTCGAGGCGCCCCAGGTATTCGAGCTCGGCCG
>DATMZM010000405.1:0-9327 GCA_035607445.1 Thermoanaerobaculia bacterium
GCGGCGCTCCCTGGGGGCGAGCCGGCCGAGCCGGCGGAAGTCGCGGGCGGCTTCCCGCTCCGCGGCGACCTCCGGCTGTTCCGCCTCCGGGGAGAGCGGCGATCGCTCGGCGAAAGAGCCTGCCCCCTCGCCGCGCCGCTCTTTTTCCCAGGCGCTCCACTCGCTGTTGCAGGTGGGGCAAAGGCACCGCAGATGATCGATCCCGATCTGGACGATCGTCCGAGGCGGGAGCTCGCCTTTGGCCACGGCGCTCAGGATCTCGCGGCTCAAGTGGATGTCACGCATGCCCTACCTCCCTCGGATGTCGCCGGATCTCACTGAAGAGAGTGCGCGAAGAGTCGAATCCGGGACGGCGGCAACGCGGGTGCCGACTTCGACACCTCGGACCCCCTAAGCCAGCTCCGCCAGCTCCCGGCGCACGGCGGCGAGGCGTTCCTCGGGCTCGAGGCCGGCCCACGGGGCGGCGTGCTCCTGGGTCGAGCGGAGGATCTCCAAGCGGCGGCGGTAGCGCAGGGTCCTCAGGCGGGCTTCGGCGTGGCGGGGGGCGAGCGCCGGATCGGCCAGGCGGGCCGCGATCTCGGGGAGCGCTTCGAGGGTCTTGCAGACCGGGAGGACGTCGCAGCCCGCGGCGAAGCAGGCGGCGGTGCGCGCGGGGAGATCGCCCCAGACGTCGAGGGCTTTCATCTCGAGGTCGTCGGAGATAGCGAGCACCTCGCGGCCGAGGCGGTGGCGCAGGAGGGCGTGGGCCGGCGGCGAGAGGGTCGCGGGGCGGAGATCGGCGTCGAGCGCGGGGTAGGCGGCGTGCGCGATCATGACCGCCCCGGCGGTGGCCGCGAGGGCGATGAAAGGGGCGAGATCCTCTTCGATCTGATCGGCCCCGGCGGCGACGACCGAGCCCTCGAGGTGGGTGTCCTCGCCGGCTCCGCCCAGCCCCGGGAAGTGCTTCAAGCAGCCGCCCGCGCCGCCCGCGTGGAGGCCGGCGAGGAAGGCCCGCGCTCTCTCGACGACAGCGCCCGGGTGAGAGCCGAGCGTGCGGTCGTCGAGCGCGTTGCCGCTTTTGCCGCGATCGAGATCGACGACCGGCGCGAAGTCGACGTCGAGATCGAAGAGGCGGAGCGAGCGCCCGATCGCCCGGCCCGCTTCGAACGCGTGACAGGGCGGCTCGGCGGCCAGGCGCGCGGCGCTCGGCGCGGGCCCGACGATCCCGCGCAGGCGGTCGACCCTCCCCCCTTCGGCGTCGATCGCGAGGATCGCTCCGGGCAGCGCGCGGCGGATGGCGCGGACGAGCGCGCCGAGCTGTTCCGGGCTCTCGCAGTTGCGGCCGAAGAGGACGATCCCGCCCGGGCGATGATCGGCGAGGAGGCTCTCGCTCTCGGGATCGAGATCCACGCCCGGCAGGCCCACCCAGAGCGGCTCGGCGGGACGATCGATGCGGTTCATCCGAGCCTCGATTTCAAGCTGTGGAGCAGGTTGAGCGCGGCGAGCGGGGTCAGCCGCTCGACGTCGGCTTCGCGCAGGATGTTCGCCACGATCTCCTCGGGCGGCGCGAAGAGCGCCAATTGATCCGGCGCCTCCCGGCGCGCGGGCGCCTTGCCCCCTCGCGCGAGGGTCGGCTGCCCCGTGACGTCGTATTCCTTGGCTTCGAGGTTCTTCAAAATCTCGGCGGCGCGGTCGACCACCTCGGCGGGCAGGCCGGCCAGGCGCGCGACGTGGATGCCGTAGGACTTGTCGGCGCTGCCTTGGATGACGCGGCGGAGGAAGACGATCCGCTCCTCCCATTCGCGCACCGCCATCGTCCGGTTGACGACCCTGGGCAGGAGCACCGCGAGCTCCGTCAGCTCGTGGTAGTGGGTCGCGAACAGCACCTTCGCGCGGCCGCGAGCGTGCAGGTGCTCGACGATCGCCCAGGCGAGCGAGAGGCCGTCGAAGGTCGCGGTGCCGCGCCCGACCTCGTCGAGGATCAGCAGGCTGTCGCCGGTCGCGTGGCGGAGAATATTCGCGGTTTCGATCATCTCGACCATGAAGGTCGACTCGCCGCGCGCGAGGTCGTCCGAGGCGCCGACCCGCGAGAAAATCCGGTCGCAGACCGAGATCTCCGCCGCCTCCGCGGGCACGAACGAGCCCGCCTGCGCCATCAGGACGAGGAGGGCCACCTGGCGCAGATAAGTCGACTTGCCGCCCATGTTCGGGCCGGTCAGGATGACGATCTGCTCGCGCTCGGGATCGAGCGCCGCGTCGTTCGGCACGAACGCCTCGCGGCTCGCCTGCTCGACCACCGGATGGCGCCCCTCGCGGACGGTGAGCGGCCCTCCCGCAGGCGTCATCGCCGGCCGCACGTAGCGATGCCGTTCGGCGACCTCGGCGAACGCGGCGAGCGCATCGAGGGTGCCGAGGGCCTGGGCGAGCGCCGACAGCCCTTCGCCCGCCGCCACGACGTCGGCCAGGATCTCGCGGAAGCGCGCCTCTTCGAGCGCGATCCGCCGCTCGTCCGCCGAGAGGATCTGCTCCTCGAGCTCCTTGATCTCGGGCGTCACGTAGCGCTCGGCGTTGACCAGGGTCTGCTTGCGGATGTAGTCCGCGGGCACCCGTCCCGCGTTCGCGTTCGTGATCTCCAGGTAATAGCCGAAGACCCGGTTGTAGCGGATCTTGAGCGAGGGGATGCCGGTGCGCTCCCGCTCGCGCAGCTCGAGCGCCAGGATGTGCTCTTTGCTGCCGCGCGCGAGCGAGCGGAAGCGGTCGAGCTCGGGATCGACGCCCGCGGCGATCACCGCGCCGTCAGCCGGCGAGGAGGCCGGCGCCTCCTCGAGCCTTCGGACCAGCTCCTCGCGGAGGGCCGGCAGGGGATCGACCGCGGCGAGCGCGGTGAGCAAGGGCGAGGAGGGCGTCGCCGCGGTCTCGAGAGGTCCGGGCGCCCCGAGCGCCGAGAGGGCAGCCGCCGCGGCCCCGAGCCCATCGCGCAGGGCCGCCGCCTCCCGCGGCGTCATGGTGCCGAGCACGGCGCGGGCGAGGAGGCGCTCGGGGTCTCCGGCCCGGGCGAGCGCTTCGCGGATGGCCTCGCGGCGCTCGCGATCCGAGAGGAGCGCTGCCACCGCCTCGTGGCGGGCGGCGATGCCGTCGACCGCGGCGAGAGGGCGCGCGAGCCAATCGCGGAGCGTCCGGCCGCCGGGAGGCGTCACGGTCCGATCGAGCACGGCGAGGAGCGTCGCCTGCCGCCGCCCCGACCCGGCGGGAGCCGGCCGCTGACTGCGGAAGATCTCGAGGTTCGCGAGCGTCGTCGCGTCGACCACCAGTCGATCTCCCGGCTCGCGCACCGCGAGCCGGCGAATGTGGGAGAGGTCGCTCCGTTGCGTTTCGCGCGCGTAGGCGAGGGCCGCCGCCGCCGCCCGGACGGCGGGCTCGCCCTCTTCCAGGCCGAATCCGCGCAGGGTGCCGGTCCCGAAATGGCGGAGCAGGAGCTCGTCCGCTCGCCGGGGATCGAAGCGGCGGTCGCCGCCGAGGGGAGTGCGGCAGGGGCATTCGCGCTCGAGCTGGTCGATCACGGCGGCGGGCAGCGTCCCCTCTTCGAACAGCGCCTCCCGCGGCGCCAGGATCGCGAGATCCTCGACGGCTTCGGCGACCGTCGCGAAGCGGCGGACGAAGAAACTGCCGGTCGAGACGTCGAGAAACGCCGCCGCGCCCCGCTCGCCCTCCCAGACGATCGATGCGAGGAGGTTCTCTCGGTTGCCGTGGAGCAGCTCCGGCGAGCTGACCGTGCCGGGGGTGACGACCCGCGTCACCTCGCGGCGGACGAGCCCCTTCGCCTGCGCCGGATCCTCGACCTGATCGCAGATCGCGACCCTGTAGCCGGCCGCGATGAGCTTCGCGATGTAGCCCTCGATCGCGTGGTGCGGCACGCCGCACATCGGCGCCTCGTTCTCGGAGCCCTTGTTGCGCGCGGTCAGCTGCACTTCGAGGATCGGCGCGGCGGTGACCGCGTCGTCGTAGAACAGCTCGAAGAAGTCGCCCATCCGGTAGAGCAGGATCGCGTCCGGATGCGCGGCCTTGACCTCCAGGTACTGGCGCAGCATCGGCGTCAGGTGGGTGGAGATCGGGGGCGGGCTCGTCGGGGCCGACACGGCGCGGAAGTATAGCGGCGGGTGCTCGAGAACCCCGTCGAGTGCGCTAAGCTAGAGGAGAGAGGAGCGCGAAGGCGCCCGCGCCTTGAGGAAGACCGTGAAAAAGAGAGAAAAGCGCTTCAACCTGTCGAAGGAAACGATCGGGAACCTGATCACCCCCGCGGAGAACCTCGCGGACGTCCTGGGTGGCTCCTGCAACAGCAGCGCGTCGACGGTCGGTGGCTCGCAGCGGATCTGCTGCGGCGACAACACCTACTAGTCGAGTCCCGTCCGGCCGAGGTGAGGGTCGCGAGACCCTCACCTCCTCTCGACCCTCGTCTCCTCCTCTCCGCTCCGGTTCGAGCCTTTGCTGATTTGACGCTCCGGCCTGGTTTTCCTAGGCTCCCCTTTCCGTGGCTCCTCGATCGCTCCTCGCCGCCTGTCTCTGGCTCGCCGCGCTCCCCGCGCTCGGGCAGGGCGTCGAGTTCGTCCGGCCCGCGGCGGGAACGACGCTCGCGGCGGGGGACGAGATCGAGGTCCGGTGGTCGGGCGCGCCGGGCGAGGCGGCGGAGATGGAGCTGCTGCTGTCGCTCGACGGCGGCCAGAGCTTTCCGGTGCGGTTGACCCGCGACCTTCCCGGGGACGCGACGACCTACCTCTGGCGGGTGCCGGGCCTGCCGGCGGAAGCCGCTCAGCTCGCGCTGCGGGTGAACGCCGGCGGGCGCGAGATCGTGGTCGGCCGGAGCGCGCCGTTCGGAATCGCCGCCGCCGGGGAGCCCGCCGCGTTCTCGGGATCGCTGCGATCGATCCGCGGCGAGCTCTGGTGGCTCGAGCGCGCGGAGGCCGGCGGCGAGGGCGACGATCCCGTTCCCGCGGGGCTCGATCCGCCCGTCGAGACGCGCTTCCTGCCCGCGGCGGACGAGCCGATGCTCGCCGATCTGCAATCTCCGGGCGGCGCCCCGCGGCCCGCGGTCTCCCCGGCGCTCGGTCCGCTCCTCGTGCCGGCTTCCTCCGGCCTCGATTCGACGCGGACCCCTCGGCGCACCCCCCGCATCGCTCCGCTCCGCATTTGACGGCGCCGTCGCTTCCTAAGACGGACTGAAGCGCAGCCTCGGACCCCCGAGGCCGCAGAGCTTTTTCTTCGAGCGGCTGCCCGCCACGGCGGCGCCGCAGACAAGGACGCCATCATGCGGATTCTGCCCATTCCCGGCCCCGCGCGCCTCCCGCGCCCTGCCCTCGCCCTCCTCTTCCTCCTCGTCTCCGCTCTCGTCGCCTCGACGGCCCTCCTGGCGCAGGCGCCTGGCATCGGCGCTCTCCGCGGCCGGGTGGTCGATTCCTCGGGCGCGCCGATCGCCGGCGCCCAGGTCACCGTCGTCAACACGGACACCGGCTTCACGCGCACCGTCTCGACCGACGCCGCGGGCGCCTACGGGTTCGCCGATCTGCCGCTCACCGGCCGCTACGAGGTCTCCTTCGCCCACGAGGGGCTGGCCGCCGAGAAGCGCTCCGGCCTCGAGCTCCGGGCGGGCGGCACGGCCACCGTCGACGCCGCGCTCCATCCGCTGCCGGTCGAGGACGCGATCACCGTCTACGGCACGACCGAGGGCGTGCGCGCCGACTCGCCCCAGCTCGGCCTGCGGCTCGACTCCGAGCGCATCGAGGAAACGCCGATCCTCGGCGGCAAGGTGACCTCGCTGCCGCTCCTGTCGTCGGCCGTCCGCTCCGCGCGCGGCACCGGCGACCTGTTCCTCAACAACACGCTCTTCGTGGTCGACGGCGGCGGGCGCCGGCAGCCGACCTTCGTCATCGACGGCAGCGGCGCGGACGACTCCTGGGGACGCCAGACGATCTTCACCAACGTGCCGCTCGCCTCGATCCAGGAATTCACCGTCCTGACCAACGCCTTCTCCGCCGAGTACGGGCGGACGACTGGCGGCGCGATCAACCTGGTCACCCGCGCGGGCACCCGCCAACTGCGCGGCGACTTCGCGCTCAACGCCCGGCCCGGGGGCCTCCAGGCGAAGACCCCCGTCACCCAGCAGGACGCGGAGGACAAGCTGTGGCAAGGGAGCGTCTTCCTGGGCGGTCCCTTGGTTTCCGACCGCGCCTACTTCTCGCTCGGCGCGGAATACAACCGGCAGGATCGCGACTCGGTGATCACCTCGGCGCTCGCGCCCGGCGTCTTCACCGGCGAGTTCCGGCAGACTCTCCTCTTCGGCCGGATCGACGCCGACCTCTCCCCCGCCCATCATCTCGTCGGGCGCGCCAACCTCGACCGCTTCACCGACTCGAACCCCGCCGACGCCGTGGGCGGCGTCGCGCTGCCGAGCGCGGCCCGCAATTTCAAGCGCGGGGCCGAGGCCGCGCAGCTCGCCGAGAGCTGGGTGATCAACGACTCGACGTCGAACGACGCGCGCCTGGTCTGGCAGAACGGCGACCCGATCACCGAGTTCGAGCCGGCGCATCCCTCGACCCAGTTCGTCCGCCCGGGCGTCTCGACCGAGGGCGAATCGCGCGCGGCCCGGCTGACCAACCGGCAGGTCCAGCTCGCCGACACGCTCGCGCTCGTCGCGGGCGACCACCTGTTCAAGGTGGGCGGCGACTACGTCCGCTCGCGCTCGGGCGGCAACGGCCAGGAGTTCGGCTCGCCGTTCGTGCTCGGCCAGTTCACCTTCAAGCCGGGGATCTCGCCCGCGATTCCGACCTCGCAGCTCCACCTCTCGGACGTCCAACGCTTCACCCAGGGGTTCGGCAACGTCGATTACCGGGTCAGCGAGTCGCTCTGGTCGCTCTTCGCGCAGGACGACTATCGCATCCGCCCCGACCTGGTCCTGAACCTCGGCCTGCGCTACGACCGGCAGAGCCTGACCGACGCCACGGACAACATCTCGCCCCGGCTCGGCTTCGCCTGGACCCCGGGCACCTCGGCCAGGACCACCTTCCGCGGCGGCTACGGCATCTACTACTCCGAGATCCGCGCCAACATCGTCGCCGGCTGGGAGCTCGGCGGCCCGAACGGCTTCTTCAACTTCAGCGCCGCGCCCGGCCAGCTCGGCTTCCCGACCTCGTTCTCGCCCCTCCCCGGCTTCCCGGCGGGCGCCGTCCTGCCACCTCGGGACATCATGGTCCGCCCCGGCCGCGCCGGCTTCTACAACCAGTTCTTCGACGTCAGCCGCCTCGCCGGCTACCCCGACGAGCTCAAGAACCCGAAGACCCAGCAGGCGACGCTCGGCGTCGAGCGCAACCTCGGCGGCGGCTGGTTCGCGAGCGCCGACGTGGTCCACGCGGTGACCACCGACGTCGACCGCACGCTCGATCTGAACGCCCCGTCGGTCTTCGTCCGCACGGCTCCCGGCCAGACCCGCTCGGCCGCGGCGGCCGACCTGACCCGGCCGATCGTGCCCGTGGCCGGCGGCTACCGGCGCATCCTCGTCACCGTCAACCAGGGCGAGAACCGCTACGACGCGCTCCAGCTCGACGTCCACCGCGAGTGGTCGGGCCGGGGCTCGCTCCGCCTCTCTTACACCTGGTCGCACACCCGCAACAACTTCGAGTCGGACGCGCCGGGCGGCGACCCGAGCGACGTGCATCTCCTCGGCTCGGAATTCGGCGACAGCCTGCTCGACCAGCGCCACCGGGCGGTGCTCTCGGGCGCGGCCCATCTGCCCTGGGGGCTCGTCGCGGGAGGGGTCGGCACCTGGGCGACCGGCCGGCCGTTCAACGCGACGACCGGCGCCGACAACAACGGCGACGGCTCGAACGCCGACCGGCCGGTGATCGATGGCCACGTGATCGGCAGGAACGCCTTCCGCGGCGGCTCGCTGTACGACCTGACGCTCTTCGTCGAACGCGGCTTCCGGATCTCGGCCGCGACGACCCTGACGCTGCGGGCCGAGGCGTTCAACGTCACCAACCACGAGAACGTAGTGGGCTACAACGGCGTCTACGGCAATGCGACCAACGGCGCGGCGCTCGCGACCTTCGGGCTGCCGCTCGGAGGGATCTCGAACGTCGATCCGGGCCGCCAGTTCCAGCTCGGGGCGCGCGTGCGCTTCTAGGGTCGTGACCGCGGCGACCCCGGTGTCCGCCGGCAGCGACCCGGCCGGCGCTCTCCTCGCCGTCACCGGGCTCGCCAAGAGCTACGGCCGCCGCCGCGTGCTCGACGCCGTCCGCTTCAAGGTCCGGCCGGGCGAGCTGCTCGGCCTGGTCGGACCGAACGGGGCGGGCAAGACCACCCTCTTCGGCTGCCTCTCCGGCGTCCTCCCCGCGGACGCCGGAGAGGTGGCGGAAGGGAGCGGCCGGGCGCTTCCCCCCAAGGCCCGCCGCGCTCTCCTCTTCTATCTCCCCGACGGCATCCTCCCCTGGGAGGATCAGACCGTCGATTGCGCGCTCGCCGGCTGGCGCGATCTCTGGCGCGCGGAGAAAACACGCGCGAGAGCGCTCGTCGAACGGCTCGGCCTCGAAAGCCTGGGCACCTCGCTCGCCAGCGCGCTCTCGAAAGGCGAGAGAAAGAGATTTCTCCTGGCGCTCGGCCTGCTCACGCCGCAGCCACTGCTCCTGCTCGACGAGCCCTTCGACGGGCTCGATCTCCGCCAGACCCGGGACGTCGCGACCCTCCTGCGCGAAGAGGCGAAGAGCGGACGAACGCTCTTCCTCTCGATCCACCAATTGGTGGATGCCGGCCGCGTCTGCGACCGTTTCGTCATGCTCTCGGCCGGCCGCGTGGCGGGCGAGGGGACGCTCCCCGAGCTTCAGGAGCGCGCGGGTCTCACCGGCGGCAGCCTCGAAGAGGTCTTCCTTGCGCTCACCTGAAGCGGGGGGCGCGATGAGGGTCCTCTTCCGCCTCGAGCTCGGCGAGCTTCTCGCCGCGCGCTCGTTCTGGCTGCTGCTCGCGATGATCGGCCCGCTCGCCGGCCAGGCATTCCTGACGGCGGTGGCGTCCTACGCCGAAGCGAGCGGCGCGGGGGGAGGGCCGGCCGCGCTCGCGCAGGGTCTCTCGCCGCTCGACGGCCTCGTAGTCCCCACCTGGGGAGCCTACGACCTCGCGGTCACCTTCCTGCTGCCGTTCGTGGCGATCCGCCTGGTGGCGGCCGAGCGCGAGAGCGGGGCCGCCCTCCTCCTCGCGCAGGCCCGCGCCTCGCTCCCCGCGCGGCTCGCGGTCAAGCTGGGAGTCTTGGGGCTCGGAGGCCTCGCCGCCGCCCTTCCCGGCCTCCTCGCGCTCGCCCTCTGGCAT
>DATMZM010000007.1:0-3811 GCA_035607445.1 Thermoanaerobaculia bacterium
AGCACCCCCTCGTCGTCCGCCCCGGGGGTGAGCTTGCGGTAGTAGTGGAGCACGGCCGGGATGATCCCCGCCGCGCCGTTGGTCGGCGCCGTGACGACGCGCCCTCCCGCCGCGTTCTCCTCGTTGACCGCGAGGGCGTAGAGGTTGACCCAATCGAGGAGCGTGAGCGGATCGTGGAGCGCCTTCTCCGGCGAGGCGGTCAGCTCACGGTAGAGCCGCGGCGCTCTGCGGGTCACCTTGAGGCTCCCGGGCAGCACCCCCTCCTGCGAGCAGCCGCGGACGACGCACTGCTGCATGGCCTCCCAGATCTTCCACAGGCGGGCGCGGATCTCCTCTTCGGTGCGCCAGACCTTCTCGTTTTCGAGCATCAGCTGCCAGATTGCGAGGCCGGTCTCGCGCGACAGGCGGAGTAGGTCGGCCCCCGACCAGAAAGGATAGGGCTGCGGCGTCTCGTCCTTGACCAGCCGATCGGCGCCGGCCACCTGCTCGTCGACCACGAACCCGCCGCCGACCGAGTAGTAGATCCGCTCGTGAAGCGCCGCTCCCGCCGCGTCGAACGCGCGATAGCGCATGCCGTTCGAGTGCAGAGGCAGGATCTCGCGCCGGTTGAAGACGAGATCCCCCTTCTCCTCGAAGGCGACCTCGCGCCGGCCGAGCAGGCGAAGGCGCCCGGTCGCGCGGATCTCCGCGACCCGCGGGCCGACGCGGCCGGGATCGACCTCCTCCGGCGTCTCCCCTTCGAGTCCCATCAGCACCGCCTTGTCGGTGCCGTGCCCCTTGCCGGTCATCGCGAGCGAGCCGTAGAGCGTGGCCTCGACCCGCGCCGTCTCCCCGAGCAACCCCTCGCGCTCCAACCGCTCGGCAAACCTCTTGGCCGCCCGCATCGGGCCCACCGTGTGCGAGCTCGACGGCCCGATGCCGATCGTGAAGAGGTCGAAAATGCTGATGGCCATTGCGGGGAGTGCTCTCCTGGTCGGGGCGGATTGTACGCGACGCGGGGAGGCGGGGCCGGCGGGTCTCTCAGCTCCTTGACGATAGATCCCGAGGAGACATGTCCGCGCGATAGACTCCCTCTCATGAAGATCCTGGGCCAAGCCCCCGATCGCCACGGCCGCATCTGGGAAGTGCGGGTACTGACCTTCGAGGAGTCCGAGGAGGAGGATTTCCGGTTCTGGCACGACGAGCTGACGCCCGAGCAACGGGTCGTGACCACCATGGACTGCCTCGCCGATTGTCTCAAGGCGCAGGGGATCGATGAATTACCCCGATTACGAGGAATTTCTCGAGTCTTGCAACGCGAGGGGGGTTAGGTACCTCGTCGTCGGCGGGTTCGCGTACTCGTTTCATGCGATCCCGAGGGCGACGAAGGACCTCGACCTCTTCATCGATCCGACCTCCGCGAACGTCGAAGCGATCCTCGACGCGATCCGCGAGTTCTTCGGCGGATTCGAGATGGCGATCCGCGCCGAGGATCTGCTCGAGCCCGGCCGGATCGTCCAGCTCGGGATCTCCCCCCACCGCATCGATCTCATGACGCGCCTGGCGAGCCGAGTCGATTTCGAGGACGCCTGGGAGCGGCGTCGCAACGCGAAGTTCGGCCGGGTGCCGGCGTTCTTTCTCGATTTGGACGATTTGATCCGCGAGAAAGAGAGCGCCGGCCGGCCTCAGGACCTCGCAGATCTCGCCGGCCTCCGGCGCGCTCGGGAGCGGAAGGTCCCCTAAGGGCCGTCCCCCCGGGAATCCCCCACCCGGCCCCCGGCGTTCCATGGAGCTGTACGACCGCCGCTCGGGCGGACGGTATACTTCCCGCCGCCTCGACCGGTCCCTTCCGGAATCCCCTCCCGCAAGAGCGAGGATCATCCAAGGAGAGCTCGACTCGCCATGTCCACGGCCCCGACGGAACACTCGAACGAGCACCGCCTGATCATCCTCGGCTCCGGCCCGGCCGGCCTGACCGCCGCGCTCTACGCCGCGCGCGCCGACCTCGCGCCGCTGGTCCTCGAGGGGAACCAGCCGGGCGGCCAGCTGACGATCACGACCGAGGTCGAGAACTACCCCGGCTTCCCGGAGGGGATCCTCGGCCCCGAGCTGATGGACAAGATGCGCGAGCAGGCGCGGCGCTTCGGCGCCACGGTCAAGTTCGAGGCCGCGCTCGAGGTCGATCTCTCCGAGCGCCCGTTCACGATCAAGACCGACGAGGCCACCTACACCGCCCAGGCGCTGATCGTCGCGACCGGAGCCTCGGCCAAGCTCGGCGGCCTCGAAGCCGACGACGAGCTGATGGGCTACGGCATCTCGGCCTGCGCGACCTGCGACGGCTTCTTCTTCCGCGACAAGGAGGTCATCGTGGTCGGGGGCGGGGACTCGGCGATGGAGGAGGCGAACTTCCTCACCAAGTACGCCGCCAAGGTCACCGTCGTCCACCGGCGCCGCGAGCTGCGCGCCTCGAAGATCATGCAGGAGCGGGCGTTCCAGAACCCGAAGATCGCCTGGCTCTGGAACTCGGAGCTGACCCACGTCCTCGGCACGCGGGAGAGCGGCGTGACCGGCATCCGCGTCCGCGACGTGGAAACGGGTGTCGAGCGCGAGCACCCGGCGCAGGGCCTCTTCTACGCCATCGGCCACGTGCCGAACACCCAGCTCTTCCAGGGCCAGCTCGACATGAACGTCAACGGCTACCTGATCGTCCAGGAGCCGACGACCCTGACCAACGTCCCGGGCGTCTTCGCCGCCGGAGACATCCACGACCCGAGCTATCGCCAGGCGGTGACCTCGGCGGGCAGCGGCTGCAAGGCGGCGATCGACGCCGAGCGTTTCCTCTCTGAGCACGGACCGGAGCACCACGACTGATGGCGAAGAAGCCCGCGACGTTGGGCGCCTTGAAGGCGTCCGGTTACCGCCCCCGTTCGGTCAAACGCGAGCTGCGCGACAACCTGCGCGCGCGGATCGCGGACGGCAAGACCCTGTTTCCCGGCATCCTCGGCTACGACCGGACGGTGATTCCGGGGGTCGTCAACGCGATCCTCGCCGGCCACGACTTCATCCTGCTCGGCCTGCGCGGCCAGGCGAAGACGCGGATCCTGCGCGCGCTCGTCGACTTCCTCGAGCCCGAGGTGCCGGTGCTGCCCGGCTCGGAGCTGAACGACGATCCGCTCGCGCCGATCTCGGTGCCGGGCGAGCGCATGGTCTTGGAAGGCGGCGACGACACGCCGGTCGAGTGGCTGCCGCGCGAGGCGCGCTACAACGAGAAGCTCGCGACGCCGGACGTCTCGATCGCGGACCTGCTCGGCGACATCGACCCGATCAAGGCGGCGACCCGCAGGCTCACCTTCGCCGACCCGGAGGTCATCCATTTCGGCATCATCCCGCGCACCAACCGCGGGATCTTCGCGATCAACGAGCTGCCCGACCTGGCGCCGCGTATCCAGGTGGGCCTGTTCAACCTGCTCGAGGAGCGCGACCTCCAGATCCGCGGCTTCCCGGTGCGCATCCCGCTCGACCTGCTGATGACCTTCTCGGCCAACCCGGAGGACTACACGAACCGCGGCTCGATCATCACGCCGCTCAAGGACCGCATCGCGTCGCAGATCCTGACCCACTATCCGCCGGACGCCGTGACCTCGCTCGAGATCACCCACCAGGAGGCGTGGACCGACCGCGAGGTCGCGGGCGTCGAGATCCCGGACGAAGTGCGCATGCTGGTCGAGGAGATCTCGATCGCGGCGCGCGAAAGCGACCTCGTCGACCAGTCCTCGGGCGTCTCGGCGCGCGTCGCGATCGCCGCGCTCGAGCTGCTCGTCTCGAACCTCGA
>DATMZM010000401.1:0-7360 GCA_035607445.1 Thermoanaerobaculia bacterium
CGCCTGGCCGACCTCCATGAAATACATGGCGGAAAAGTGCGAGCGGGTCGGGTCGGTCAGCCCGGTCGCGTGGACCGGCAGGAGGACGCCGTCGTCGTACGCCTCCTTGAGCGCGCCGAGCGCGGGCGGCAGGCCGAAGAAGCCGTCCAGATCGATCGCGGCGTTCGGGCCGTCGCCCGGGCGCGGGATCGCGAGCCCCGGACGCAGGTCGTAGTAGGCGTCCTCGCCGTGCGGCACGACGAGGGTCAGGCCGTCCGCGCCGCCGCGCAGGAAGATCGCGACCAGGACGTCGCGTCCGGAGGCGCCGTCCGCGGCGAAGGCGACCTTCGGCAGCCAAGCGGGGATCGCGGACGCGGCGAGGGCGCCTGCCGAGAGGCCGAGGAAGCGCCGGCGCGACATCCGGTTGAATTCGGAGCAGCCCTTGCAGTCGTGCGAGCTCATGACCGTTCGTCTCCCGGGGCGCTCTGCCGTTAGAACTCTTGGAAATCCGGGGAGGCGAGGGCGAGGCCGAGCCCTTCGTCGACGCGTCGGCGCGTGCGCGGCCCCGCGCGCAGGAAATCGCGGACCGCGTTGGCGCTCGACGGCCGGAGGGTGCCGTTCGCGACCAGGGCGTTGATCCGGTTGGCGAGCGCCTGGGGGCTGAGGGCCGTCGGCAGCACGCCGTTGAGCTCGAGCCGGATGCCGGTCGAATCCCCTGCCGCGAGATCGATCGCGAAGTTCCACCGGTTGCGCAGGAACCCGGTCCAATAGACCCGGTTGTCCGGATAGCCGTTCGGCGGCGACCAGTAATAAGGGAGATGGCCGGCGTCGGCCAGGGCGTCGAACAGCGGTCCCGGATCCTCGACCGCTCCGGCCGTCGCGCGCACCGCCGAGACCGCGTAGTGGAACGGCCGCTTGAGCTTCGGCGTCGCCGCCTGGATCCAGGTCCTTTTCAGGATCGCGCGCAGCATCGCCTTGATGTCGCCGCCGGTGTTTCTGAACACCGTCGCGACCTGGTTGACGTAGGTCTGCGGCGGCTCGTAGCCCCAGAAGTAGACGAGGAGCTTCCGGGCGATGAGCTTCGCGGTGTTCGCGTGGCGGCCGAGGAGGGCGATCACCTTCTCGGCGTCGGTGACGCCTCCCCGGGCCGGGATCGCGAGACCGAGCACCCGCTTGCTGCCGTCGTCGTGGGCGTCCGCGTCGAACTTGAACTTGCCGAAGTTCGGCGGGTCGTCGTCCCAGACCGTGAACCAGCCGGTCAGGCAGCGGGCGAGCTGCCTCACGTCCTCCTGGGTGTACCCCTGGTCGGCGCCGAGCGAGTGCAGCTCCATGACCTCGCGGCCGTAGTTCTCGTTCGGATGATCGGCGTAGTTCGAGTCGTTCGAGAGGTAGGTGAGCATCGCCGGGCTCTTCGAGCTCGCCTTGAGCAGGTCGGGGAATTTGCCGAGCGCGTGCTTCCTGATCACCTCGCGCTCGTCGACCTGCTTCAAGTAGTAGGCGGTATCGTCGCCCATGTCGATGTTGAAGTGGTCGGTCCAGAAGTGGACCATCGTCTCGAACAGCTGGCGCTTGCTGTAGATCGCGCGGAAGATCGCGGCGAGCGGCAGCTCGTAGGTCAAGTCGAAGTTGTCGTTGAAGTAGAGCTCGCCGGGCGTCATCCGAAGCGTCGGCAGCGCCTCGGCGAGAGCGTCCTCGAGATCGCCGTCGTCGAGCGCCTGATCGTTCAGCTGCTCCTCGAGATAGGCGGTGTAGCCGATCTGCCGCAGGCGCGCGAAGTCGGCCGCCGTGGGGCCGAACGAGATCCGCTGGAGCAGGCGCTGCTCCGGGGTGATCGCCGGAGCGGTCTGCGCTTCGAAGTCGCCCTCGAAGGCCGCTTCGGCGAGCGGCGCCAAGGGCCTCACCGCCCGGGAGCGGGCGAGAGCCTCGAGGCTCGGATGGGCAGCCCGGCGGCGCATCTCGTCCGAGGCGAAGCGCCGCCTCGATCCGAAGAAGCCGGCCGAACGGAGTTGAGCCTTCTGCATGCGGGTCTCCCTGCGCGAGCCGCGGAGTCGAGGATGGCGATCGGGACAGCAGGGCCGATTGTGGCATCTTCCGTGATATTTGCAAGAGGCTATTTGTCGCCGCCGCCCTCGCTCACTCGGTGCGCAGGATCGCCATCGGATCGGCCGCCGCGGCCCGCCGCGCCGGGAGGTAGCTCGCGAGCATCGCGACGCCCGCGAGCACGGCGGAGACCGCGAGGAAGGTCGCGCCGTCCGTGGCGCTGACCCCGAACAGGAACGGCTTCATCAGCCAGGTGGCGGCGATCGCGAGCGCCATTCCGATCGAAAGGCCGATCGCGACGAAGCGGATCCCTTCCCGGAGGACCATCGCCACGACGTCGCGGCCGGTCGCGCCGAGCGCCATGCGGACGCCGATCTCGCGGCCCCTCTGGCTCACGGAGTAGGCGATCACGCCGTAGAGCCCGACAGCGGCGAGGAGGAGCCCGGCGAGCCCGAGGAGGCCGGTGATCAGGGCGGCCACCCGCTGCGGCAGGAGGGCGAGGCTCGCAACCACCGCGAGCGGCGTCACCTCGGCTCTCGGCAGGCCGGGGTCGAGCGCTCGCGCCTCGTCGCGGATCATCGCCGCGACCTGGCCTGGATCGGCCGCCGACCGGACCATCAGGTTCTGGTCCGGGCTGAAGCTCTGCGCGAGCGGCAGGTAGACGAACGGCTTCGGCTCTTCGGAGAGGCTCGAGACCCTGGCGTCTTTCGCCACGCCGACGATCGTGAGCGTGTCGTCGCCGCGATGGAACGAACGGCCGACCGCCTCGCCATGCGGAACATAGCGGCGGACGAAAGTCTCGTTGACGATCGCGACGCCAGCCGCCTCGGGCGCGTCGGTCGCCGCGAAGCTCCGCCCGCGGAGCAACGGAATCCGGAGGACCTCGAAATACCCGGGATCGACCTGCGCGAAATTCATCGGGATGACGTCGCCTGCGCGATCCGCCGAGGGCGAGGCTCCATCGATGCGGAACTCGTCGCCGGTGGTGTTTCCCGACAGCGGCAGCAGGCGCGCAGACGACACGGCGACGACTCCGGGGTGGGTCGCGAGCCGCGATTTCAAGTCGCGATAGAACTGCCGGCCGCGCGCTTCGCTGTAGCCGTAGGTCCGGGTATCGAACGAGGCCGTCGCGACCTGCGCGGCGTCGAAACCGGGATCGACCCGCTGGCCGCGATCGAGAGCGCGCAGGAAGAGGCCGGCGGCGACGAGCAGCAGGAGCGAGAGCGCGAGCTGGCCGACGACGAGAGCGTTGCGCGTCCGGGACCGCTCTCTCCCCGCGCCCGGCGTCTCGGCGCGCAGCGGCGACGAAATGTCCAGGCGCGAGCCCTGGAGCGCCGGAACCAGGCCGAAGAGGAGGCCCGAGAGAAGCGCGGTCCCGAGCGCGAACGCGAGGACCCGGAGGTCGGGTGTCAGCTCGAGCGAGATCGGCACCTCGACGGGGATCGGGATCCGCTCGAGAGCGCGCGTGCCCCACTCGGCCAGGAGGATCCCGCCGGCCGAGCCGAAGACGAAGAGCAGCGCGCTCTCGGTCAGCAGTTGGCGCACGATCCGCGCGCGGGGCGCCCCGAGGGCGATGCGGACGAGGACCTCGCGGCGGCGCGCGGTGGCGCGGGCGAGCAGCATGCCGGCCACGTTCACGCTCGCGATCGCGAGGACCAGGCCCGAGGCGGCGAGGAGCAGCGCCAGGAAACCGAGGAGCGGACCGTTCGCGTCGTCCGGCAAGGCGCCGAGCGGATGGACGTCGATCCCGGAGAGGCGGGCGAGGTCGCGCGGCTCGTCGCGTCCCGCGAAGGCGGCGGTCGCGGTCCCGAGCTCGGCGCGGACGCTGTCGAGACCGGTCCCTTCCCGGCGGCGGCCGAACAGCTCGAGCCAGGCGCTGCCGGCCGAGGAGAGGAGATCGCCCGTGCCGCGCACCTCCGCCTGCATCATCATCGGCACCCAGACGTCCGTCGCGAGGGCGGCGAACACGCCGTGGAACCCGCGCGGAGAGATGCCGACGACGGTGAAGGGATGGCCGTTGAGCGTGATCGAGCGGCCGACGACGCCCGGGTCGCCGCCGAAGCGGCGCGTCCAGAAGCCGTGGCTCAGGACGACGACCGGGCGGGCGCCGGGGACGCGATCCTCGTCGGGGAGGAAGAACCGGCCGGCGGCGGGCCGGACGCCGAGCACCGTGAAGTAATTGCCGGAGACGATGTTGCCGAGCGCCCGCGTCCCCTCGCCGCCCGTCGTGACGGTCAGCGAGAGCATCGACCAGGCCGCGATCCCGGAAAGGGAATGCGCACCGTCGCGCAGGTGCCGGTAGTAGGGGTAGGACGCCGAGTGCGAGCTGCTGCCGTCGCGCTCCGCGCGGCGGATCTCGACCAATTCGTTCGGCTCGGCCGCGCCGGGGAGAGGGCGGAGCGCAATGCCGTTCGCGGCGCTGAAGATCGTCGTCACCGCCCCCGTGCCGAGCGCGATCACGAGCGCCGCGATGAGGGTGAAGAGGGGCGAGAGCCGGAGGAGGCGGAGGGAGTACTTGAGGTCCGAGAGGAGCGTCTGCACGAGCGAATCTCCGGAGCGGGACGTGCGGCGGGAGCGCGGGGTGCGGGAGCGCTCCCGGAGCGCCTGCCAGCGTTCGAGGGATGCCGAGGCCAGGAGGTCGGGGAGAGCGCGCAGCCAGATCCGCGCGAGGCCGAACGGCCGGCGGCGTTCGGCGCGGAGCCGGTCGCGGAAGAAGTCGCGGAGGTCGTCGCCGAATGCGCAGCGGAAGGCGCGCGGATAGAGCGCCAGGAGAAGCGCGTAGACCCGCTCTGAGCAGGAACGTTCCGGCCCACCGCTCACGTCGGCTCCTGCCGCCGGCCGAGGGCCTTGACCGACGGCGAGGCGAGGAGCGAGCGCAGACGCCGGACTTCGGCCTCGACCGCCCGCAGGCCGAGCGGCGTGATCCGGAAATACCGCCGCCGCTCGTCGTCGAGCTCGCTCGCCGGTCGGTGGCCGGACGTGGCGACGAGCCCCTCGCCGAGCAGCCGGCGGAGCGTCCGGTAGAGGTTGCCGGCCTCCAGGCGAACGGCGCCGTCGGTCCGCCGCTCGACCTCCTGCGAGAGCGCGTAGCCGTGCCGGTCGCCCTCGGCGAGCGAGAGCAGGAGGATCAGGTCGATCGGCTTGAGGGGCTGGAACGCGGAAGGCTTCTCGGGCACCGTCGTCTCCGTCCGAATAGGGTAATAATGACCCTACGGACGGAGGGCGGGCAAGGTTTCAGCTCTCGGCCTTCACCCTTCCCGCAGGAAGAACGCCAGCTCCTCGAGATGGATCCGCAGGTCGACGTTCTTGACCGAGACGTCGGGGCGCCCCTTGATGCGGTCGGGCGTGAAGTTGAGGACTCCGCGGACTCCGGCGTCGGCCAGGGCTTCGTAGTTCGCTTGCGCGACGCCCGGGGGGACGGTGAGGATGCCGATCTCGGCGCGCGAAGCCCGGACGACCTCGGGCAGCTCCGCGGCGGCGCGCACGGTGATCTCGCCGACCCGGTGGCCGATTTTCTCGGGATCGGTGTCCACCCCGGCGACGACCCGGAACGGGCCCGAGTTGAAGCCGAGATAGCGGGCGAGCGCGCTGCCGAGGTTTCCCATGCCGACGATGACGATCGAGTGCGCGCGGTTGAGACCCAGAAGCTCGATCAGCCGGTCGCACAGCGTGTCCACCTCGTAGCCGACGCCGCGGATGCCGAACTCTCCGAACTGCGCCAGGTCCTTCCGGATCTGGGCCGCCGAGAGGTGGTAGCGGCGCGCCAGCTCCTGCGACGAGATCCGGCGCAGGCCCGACTCCTGCACCTGGCGCAGGGCGCGGAGGTAGATCGAGAGGCGATTGAGGGTGAGCGGGGAGACGTCCTCGCGCTCGGGCATCGCGGCGTGCTACCTCGTCTCGCTCAGCGCGTCCAGGGCACGCCGAGCACCCAGTCGAGCAGGCGCGCGGGCCAGAGACCGAGGGCGAGGGTCAAGAGCGCGGCGAGGAGAGCCGCGGCGCGCCCCCAGACGTCGATCAGCAGGCCGTCGGCAGCGACCGGGGCGTCGGGCCGGGCGGCCGGCCGCATGTAGAGCGTGTAGATGACCCGCAGGTAGTAGGCGACGCCCACCAGGCTCGCGAGGACGCCGACGACCGCGAGCCCCCAGCGCCCGTCGCCGACCGCGTTGAGAAACACCAGGTACTTGCCGAAGAAGCCGAGCGTCGGCGGGATGCCGGCGAGCGACAGCATCGAGATCGAGAGGCAGGCGCCGAGGAGGGGATAGCGGTAGCCCCAGCCGGCGAGGTCCGAGATGATGTGCTGCTCGCCCGGCTTGGCGTAGAGCTGCGAGACCACGGCGAAGGCGCCGGCCGTCATCAGGACGTAGGAGATCAGGTAGATCGCGACCGGCCCGACCGAATCCGCCCCGGGCACGACGAGGGCGAGCATCAGGTAGCCCATGTGCGCGATGCCCGAGTAGGCGAGCATCCGCTTGATGTCGCGCTGCACGAGCGCGAGCAGGTTGCCGGCGATCATCGAGGCGACGGCGAGGGCGGCCACCACGTCCGACCAGCGGCCGGCGTGGCTCGGGTTGAGCGACGCGGCCTCGAGCACGCGCAGGAAGACCATCGCGCTCGCCACCTTGGGCGCCACGGAAAGGAAGGCGACGAACGGCGTCGGCGCCCCCTGGTAGGCGTCGGGCGACCAGGCGTGGAAAGGCACCAGGCTGAGCTTGAAGCCGAAGCCGGCGAGGAGCAGCAGGATCCCCAGGCTCGGCACCACCGGGAAGCTTTCCGCGAGCGAGAAGGCGGCGCCGATCTGGTCGAGCCGCGTGCTGCCGGTCTCGCCGTAGAGCAGAGCGATGCCGAAGAGCACGAAGGCCGAGACGAAGGCCCCCATCAGGAAGTACTTGATCGCCGCCTCGGTGCCGATCTGGATCCGGCGGTGGAAGGCGGCGAGCGCGTAGAGGCAGATCGAGAGCAGCTCGAGAGCGAGGAAGACCGTCAGCAGCTCCGTGGCACGCAAGAGGAGGACGGCACCGCAGGCGCTCCACAGGAGAAGCGCGTGGTACTCGCCCGCGAGGATGCGCTCGCGCCGCAGGTAGCTCTGCGAGGCGAGCAGGCAGATGCCGGTCGAGAGGAGAACGGCGACCGTGAACGCTCGGGTCGCGGCGCTCCAGTCGAGAGCGCCGTCCCAGCTCGCTCCCATCGGCACGAAGCGCAGGCCCCAGGCCGCCGCCGCGGTCGCGGCGAGGGCGATGCCCGTGAAGCCGCGGCGGAGGCCCGGCAGGAAGGCCTCGAGCAGCAGCAGCAGGATCCCCGCCCCGGCGAGGACGATCTCCGGCGTCAGGCTCGCGACGTCGTA
>DATMZM010000437.1:0-6529 GCA_035607445.1 Thermoanaerobaculia bacterium
CCCACCGGGCCCTCCCCGGGTGGCATCCGGAGGCGGTTCGATCCCAGCGCCCGCGTCTCCTCGGAAGGCAGGTGGTAGCTTGAACTCCGACCTGTCCCACGCCTTTCGTGCCGGCTCGAAGCGGCTCCCGCCCTCGCGGGCGCGCCGTAACCGCGAGCGGCCGGGAAGCCCGATCGAGGAGACCCCCATGCGTCCGACCTTGCCGCGCGCCCTGTTCGTCCTGCCCCTCGCCCTGGCGGCTCTCCCGGCCACGCCCGGCATCGCCCAGGTGCCGTCACCGCTCCCGATCGAGCAGGTCCACTGCCAGGCCGATCGTCTGATGGCGTTGCTCGACCGCACCGACCTCTGGGTGGGACCGGAGCACGGCTCGATCCGCCAGGGCGCGCGGCCGATCAAGCCGGTCGCCATCCTCTGGACCCTCGGCTCGCCCGACGGCGATCCGGCGGGGCTCGCGCTCTCGGAGCAAGGGGACCTCTGCGATGCGTTCGGCACCGAGAAGCAGCTCTGGGTCGCGATCGATCCGAACGCCTCGCCGCTCGCGCGCGATCCGGCGGCGCCCCGGCCGGCCGCCCTGGGGCTCGCGCGCAATCCGCTCTCGACCGACCTGCGCCTTGCAGGGGACGCCGAAACCCTCGCCGTCGCGATCGGCGCGGCGACCACCCAGCCCCGGCCGCCGCTCGGATCGTTCCTCTGGGTCGAGAACGTGCGCGCCGGCAAGGGGGCGGACGCCAAGCGCGATCCCGCGCTCTCGGCGGCGCTCGCCCCGTGCGGCGAGCCGCTCTCGAGGGTCGACCTCCACGTCCTCCGCGTCCTCGCCCGGGTGCTCCGGACGCTCTCGTTCGGTGCCTTCGGCTCGGGCGCGGAATTTGCGGAGGCGGCCCAGTTCGCGATCCTCTACCGGGGCGCCGCGTCGGCGCCGATCCCGGGCGGCGCGCGCACCTCGTACCGGCTCGACGCCGTGAGCTACAACTACCAGGCGCGCCTCTCGGCCGAGATCGAAATCTCCCTGGCGGCGGACGGAACGATGGGTCGGGCCACGCTGCGCCTTCTGCCACCGTGCGCGCACCCGAGCGACCGCGATTGCAGCCGGATCGGCGACAACGACATCACCCTCCAGGCGATCCCTCCGGTCGCGGCCGGCGTCTGCCGGCCGACGGTCAATCCGACGCTCTGCCTGCACCCGGACGAGCACTTCGCCTGCGGCCCGGCCGAGGTCTCCTTCGATTTCACCGACCTGCTCGCGGGGACCACCTGGCAGCGGCCCTGAAAAGCGAGGATCCCGCGAGGACCCCGGTGCCTACCCGGGCGGGCGAGGGGCGCGCCGCCCGCCGCGGCCGAGGGGAACGGGCGCGGATCTGCCGCGGTGGGGGCTCGGCAGGCCGAAGGCCGAGAGGAGCGGCGCCAAAGGGCGCTCCGGGCGGGGCCTCAAATCCGCGGTCGAGGGCGGAGGGGGGGACGCGGCCCCGGGCGCCGCCGGCCCGAACTCGGGGAGCCCGCGGCGATCGAGGCGGCGGCGGACCTCGGGCGTCAGGCGGCGGATCACCACCCCCGTCGCCTCGTCCTTGCCGGCGAGCGGAAAAGGGGTCGCCGCATGGAGCAGAGCGCCACCCTTCGTGCGCACCCTGCCGACGAGGAGAGCCGAGCGATCGGGCGGCCACGCCCTGGCGAGGCGGCCCGCGTCGCCGTCGATCGTGATCAGCCAGGGTGGATCGGCCGGGCCGCCGCTGACCTCGTCGAGGTAGTAGGCCAGGCACATCCGGGTCGACTGGTTGAGCGCGAAGACCGGCTCGTCCGGCCCGTGCAGCCGGTGCGCGATCTCGCCCACCCACCGCCAGTCGGGGCGGGCGCAGTAGTCCCGCCAGAGGCCGCTCCCCTGGGCGAACGCGAGAGCGCCGAGCGCCAGCGAGCCGAGCGCCCAGCCCGCCCTCGGCACGCGAAAGAGGGCCGCGAGGCCGAGGCCGAACGGCACGGCGAGGAAGAGCCAGCCGACGAGGTCGTAGCGCGGCTCGCTCCAGTGGTTGTGCAGGTGGAGCAGCAGCTCGACGCCGAGGATGGCCGCGAGAGCTCCCGCGAGCGCCGCGCGGCCGGCCGGCCGGCGAGCGGCCCGGACGAGGCCGATCGCGAGCAGAGCGAGAGCGAGGACGCCCCCCCATCGCGCAACCGGAGAGCCGAGCCCGCCCCCGACGGTCCAGTCGAGGAAGCGCTTTGCGAGCACCGCGAGGTGCCAGCGCGTCGCCGGCCTTTGCGGGCGCTGGCCGCGCGCCGCCGCGAGCACCGCGAGCCAGGGCAGGAACGCGAGCGCCCAGCCGAGGGCGAACAGAGGAGAGAAGCGCAGCAGGAGCCGGGCCCGGGCGCGCGCCTCGCCCTCTGATCCCTCACCCTCGCCCTCGACAGCGGGAGGTCCGAACGCCGCTTCGAGGACGAGCCAGCCGACCGGCACGAGCACGAGGACCGCGAAGTAGAGCGAGTAGAAACAGCCGAGCACGGCGAGCGCGAAGAGCGCGATCCGGGGCGGATCGAGCCGGTCGAGCAGACGGTCGCCCGCGACGAGGGCGAGGGCGACGAAGAACATCGCGAGCGAGTAGGGCCGCAGCTCCTGCGAATAGTGGACGTGGAGCGGCGCGAGCGCGACGAAGACCCCGGTCAAGATGCCTTCGAGCCGGCCGAAGCGGCGGGCGACCCAAGCGGCGAGGAGCAGGATCGCGGCGACCCCGAGCCCCACCGCCACCAGCCGGCGCGCGACCTCGCCGGCGCCGAGATGGAGCAGAGACCAGCTCAAGAACCCTTCGAGCGGCGGGTGGACGGCGTCGCTTTTCAGCTCGCTCCAGGTCCGCGCGAGCGAGCCGCTCGCCTGGCCGGTCTCGATGATCTCGTCGAGCCACATCGAGAAGCTGCCGAGGTTGGCGACGCGCGGCGCGAGGGCGAGGAGCGCCAGGGCGAGGAGCCAGCGCGGGGACAAGCGTTCCGTCGAGGCGAGCGGCATGGCCGGGCGGCAAGCTCAGGGCAGGAGGGGCGCGAGCTTCGGGTCGGCGGCGGCGCGGGCTCGCGCCTGGGGGTCGGCGGCGAGCGCCGCGGCGAGCGACTTCTTGGCGCCGGCCGCGTCTCCCCGCGCCAGGGCGCGGCGGGCGAGCTCGAGTTGGGCATCGGCCAAGTCCACTCGGCGGCGCGGATCGGCGGGCGCCCAGCGGACCGCCTCGGCGAGCGCCGCCGCGGCGCGGGCGGGCTCGCCGTTGCGCAGCAGGGCGAGCCCGAGGTTCGACCAGCCGTCCGCCCGGCGCGGCTGGAGGCGGACGAGCTCGAACCAGTGCGGCACCGCCTCGCGGAAGCGCCCGAGCCGCATCAGGGCGTCGCCGAGGGCGTAGCGGGCCTCCGCCCGGCCCGGGTCGAGGGCGACCGCCTTGGCCAGGCGCGCCGCGGCCTCCTCCGCCCGTCCGGCCTTGAGCAGAGCCGTCCCGGAGCGGAGCGTGGCGAAGCGGTTCGAGGGCTCCGTCGCGAGCACGGCGTCGAAGCCGCGGAGAGCCTCGGCGAGGTTGCCTTCGCGGAGGGCGGCCTCGGCGTCCTGGAGCCGGTCGCGCAGCTCGACGCGGTCCTTCGGATCCGGCAGCCCGGCCGGCGGCTCGCCCGGAGCCCCTCCGGCGCCGAGGTAGCCCAGGGCGCGCAGGCGCGCCGCCGCCTCGGGATCCGCGGCGGCCGAAGCGCCCGCGGCTGGCCGCTTCTCGATCGCGCGCGTCGCCTCGATCAGCGAGCGCGCGGTCTTGCGATCGTCGTCGATCCGGTTCGCCGCCTCGCCCGGGTCCTTGGCCAGGTCGTAGAGCTCGGGGCGGGGCGCCGCGATCAGCTTCGCGTCCGCCGTGCGGAGGGCCGAGAGCGGCGCCCAGCCGAAGTAGACCCAGGGCAGCCGGGTCTCGAGATAGGCCGGCGGCGCGGTCCAGGGCTTGCCTTCGAGGAGAGCCCGGAAGCTGGCGCCGTCGGTCCCCGGGAGCGCGCCCTGGCCGAGCAGGTCGAGCGCGGTCGGCGCCAAGTCGATCAGGCGCACCGGCGCGCGGCTCTCCGCAGGCTTCAAGCGGCCGGGGAAATGGACCACGAGCGGCACGCGCACCGTCGCGTCGTAGAGGAAATAGCCGTGCGTCCGCTCCCGGTGCTCGCCGAGCGCCTCGCCGTGGTCGCCGGAGAGGATCGTGAGCAGGTTCTGGGCGGCGGCCGGCGGGATCCCCTCGCGCAGCTTGGCGATCCAGGCGTCGACGTACGCCACCTCGCCGTCGTAGGCGCCGCGCGGTCCCGGCCGCCAGAAGCTGCGCGGCGGCTCGTAGGGGTCGTGCGGGTCGTAGTAGTGCACCCAGAGGAACCAGGGCGAGCGCGCCTTGGCGAGCCAGGCGACCGCCGCGGTCGTGGTGTCGAACGCCTTGCGCTCGAGCCAGCCCTCGCTCCCCTCGGGCAGCCGGTCGTCGTAGAGCGCGAAGCCGCGGTCGAGCCCGAACGTCGCGGCGAGCGGATAGCCCGAGACGAACGCCGCCGTCGTATAGCCCTTGCCCTTGAGCCGGCCCGCGAGGGTCTCGATGCCGGCCGGGAGCGTCTGGCCGTTGTCGCGCACGCCGTGCCGCCGGGGCAGGAGGCCGGTCAGGATCGAGACGTGGGCCGGAAGCGTCAGCGGCACGGGGGAGACCGCGCCCGGAAAGCGCGCCCCCTCGCTCGCGAGCCGGTCGATCGCCGGCGTCTCGTTCTTGCCCGCCACCCAGCCGAGAGCGTCCGGCCGCAGGGTGTCGATCGTGATCAGGAGGAAGTTCGGCCGGCGGTCGGGAGCCGCACGCGGCGCGGGAGGCCGGACCGGAGCCGTCCCGAGCGTCGCGCGCAGGAGCGGCGCCGAGAGGCCGACGGCGAGCGCGAAGGCGGCGAGCAGGGGTGCGCCGCGGAAGGCTCGCGCGTCGGTTCGAGGGTCGGCGGATCGAAAGCGGGCGGGCCGGGGCGGAGTCTTTGCGTCTTCGATCTCAGCGCTTCCCATCGTTGCTCGGCGACGGCACCGTTTTCGCGAGCACACCGGAGAACCGCCGCACTTCGCCGCTCGTCGTCACGAGGTCGAGATAGTAATCGTAAGTCGCGCCCGGCGCGACCTCCCGATCGCGAAAAACGTAGCTGTGCGAGCCTCCGGCGCCCTCCGGCACGCGGATGATCCCGCGATCGACGCGCACGTACGGCCCGAGACGCCCGCGCGAGCGCAGCACGTGGTAGCCGTAGACGCCCTCCTCTTTCGAGGCCTGCCAGCGCAGCACGACCTCGGGCGGGGCCGACCCTCCGGCGGGACCGGCCTCCGGAGCCTGGGCCGGAGGCGCGGGAACGAGCGGAACGGGCAAGGGAGCGGCCGGCGCCTCGAGCTCGGTCCGCACGCCGGTCAGGTCGAGCGTCCGGATCTCCGTCGACTGCGACGCCGCGACCCCGAAGTAGCGGACCGGCACGGGGGTCGCGATCCCCTTGAGCGAGACGGCGATCTCCCCTTCGAGGGTGCCCGGAGCGGTCGCCGTGCCACGCAGGCGGAGCAGGAGACAGGAGGCGTCGGTCGCGGCGTCCGGGCAGGGGAGGCCCTCGGCGGTGATCCGGCCCGCCGGGTCGACGGCTTTCCCGAGATCGAACGGCTGGCCCGAACGGCTGCGCAGGCGGGTCTCGCCCGAGAAGCCTTCGCCGACCCGCGCGAGGCCGAGCGGTACCGGGTTCGGCTCGGGCACGACGTCCTCGTAGACCGCCGCCGCGAACGGGATCGCGAGCTCCGGCTGGCTCGGAACGTTGGTGCGGACGAGGAGGGTGCCGTGGAAGATCCCGGCCGGCGCGCCCGGCCGGATCTCGGCGCGCAGCTTGACCCCCTCCCCCGCGTCGCCGCTCCGCTCGTCCGCGCGCGCGGTGACGAACGGCGGCTGGGTTCCGAGGCCTTGGATTTCGATCCCCCGGACTTCGAGGCGCTCGATCTCGCGGCTGGCGAGGTCGAGGGCCAGGTTCCGTCCGCTCTCGCGGAAGACGACGCCGAAGTCGAGCCGGGGCGCCACCGGCTCGTAGGCCGATTCGACGAAGCCCGAGAGCCCGACCCGGAGGCGCGGTGCGACCGGGTCGTCGCTGTCGACCGCGATCCGGATGCCGGTCCGCCCGAGCCGGTCGCCGACGGGCACCCGCACCCGGATCTCGCCCCTCCCACCCGGCGGCACGACGCTCGGGACCGCCTCGCCCGTGCCCCCCTCAGCACGCGGCAGGACGCCCGCGATCGAAACCGGGCGCGCGCTCCGGTTGACGAACGCGAAGCGGTGCTCGACCGTCGAGCGCTGGTGGACGTCGCCGAATTCGGCTTGGGGTTGTTCGAAGACGAGGGCGGGGGAGGACGCGGGCGGAGGCCCGGAAGCGGCGCGGGCCGCCCCGGGAGGGAGCGGCCCGCACAGCGCCAGGCAGGCGAGAGCGAGGCCGAGCGGTCGGGTCATGCGGCTCGGCGGCTCGGCAGACCGGTCAATCGATCGAGAAGCTCTCGAGATCGATGGGCAGGTTGCCGGTGACG
>DATMZM010000325.1:0-3283 GCA_035607445.1 Thermoanaerobaculia bacterium
GAGGCCGAGACCGGTGGAGCCGAGCTGCCGCTGCCGATTCCCGGCGGGCTCGCCTTCGATCCCTGGTGCCGGCTGTTCCACAGCCTGCCCGACGAGGGGCGGATCGAGCGCCTGCTCTGGGCCGCGCGCGACCCGCTCGCGACGGTCGCGAGCCCGCCCGAGCCGGTCGACGTCTTCGCCTCGCCGGCGCCGGCCGCCGCGGGGACCGAGGGCGACTTCGCGCCGATTGGCACCACGCAGGGTACGCCGCCGCCGCTCGCCTCGCCGCGCGGCCTCGCGATCGACGGCGACGGCCGCCTGTTCGTCGCCGAGACCGGAGACGCCAGCCACGGCGGGCGCGTGCTCGTCGTCGACCTCCTCGACCGCCGGCTGCTCCGCAGCGTCCGCTTCCCGAGGCCGGGAGGCGGCTTCTACCGGCCGCTCGACCTCGCGACCGACGGCGAGAGGGTCTGGGCGGCGCTCGAGGGCGCGCCCGCTCTCGCGACGCTCGAAGCGCGGACGGGTCCGCGCGAGCTGCCGCCGCTGCCCGCGGGCGTCGGCCCGGTCGATCGCCTCGCGGTCTCGCCCGCGGGGGAGGTCTTCCTGCTCGAAGCCGCCGGCACCGCGGGAGCGCGGATCGTGCCGCTCGCCCGGCCGGGCGACGCCTGGGTCGTCCCCGGCGCGTCCGACCTCGAATTCGATCGCCCGGAGGCGCCGGGCACGCCCGCCCTCGTCGTCGCCCGCGAGCCCGGGCGCGACCTGCTGCGCTTCGACCCCGCGACGCCCGGCCATCCGGCCGAGCCGCCGCGCTTGAAGGCCCGGGGCTACGACGGGCGCGGGATCGTGCGCACTCCCGACGGCCGGATCGGCTTTTGGTCGGAAGCCGGCTTCCGCCTCGCCGTGCCGGCGCGGATCCTCTACGAGACCCGGGGCCGCGTCGTCACCTACCGGCTCGACTCGGGCGCCTACCAGACCCGGTGGGGCCGGCTCTTCCTGGATGCCTGCATCCCGAAGGAGACGGCGGTGCGCGTCCACTGCGCGACCGCGGACGAGCCGCCCGACGAGCTGAGCCCGGAGCCGATCCTCGCCCGCACGCCGCCGGTCGGCGGCTTCCCGATCCCGGCCGAGCGCCTGCTCGGCGAGTCGCCGCCGATGCCGCCGGTCGCGCTCGTCCCGGCGTTCCCGCCCGCGAGCGAGGACGAGCTCCGGCCGCTCCACGAGCGGGAGACCGGCCGCGAGCTGCCCTGGGCGCCGCGCGCGGACGGCGCCCTCGCGCGCTTCGAGACCTGGGAGGCGCCGGCGGTGGCCGCTCCCGGGCGCTTCCTCTGGGTGACGCTCGAGCTGACCGGCAACGGCAGGACGACGCCGCGGGTGTCGAGCCTGCGCGTCGAGATGCCGGGGCACGATCTCCTCCGCCGCATCCCGAAGACCTACTCGCGCGACGAGCCGTCCGCCGACTTCCTGCGCCGCTTCCTCTCGCCTCTCGACGGCGCCCTCGGCGACCTCGACGCGAAGGCCGCCCTGCGCCGCGCTCTCCTCGACCCCTGGAGCGCGCCGGCCGAGATCCTGCCCTGGCTCGCCTCGTTCTTGGGGCTCATTCTCGACGAGCGCTGGCCGGTCGCGGCGCGGCGCCTCTTGATCGACGAGGCTCCCTGGCTGTTCCGCTTCCGCGGCACCGTGGCAGGCCTCACCCGCTTCCTCGAGATCTACCTCGACCGCGCGCCGATCCTGGTCGAGCACTTCCGGGTGCGCGGCCTCGGCGGCGCCATTGTTGGAGGGGTGGGCGAGGGCGGCGACCTGACGTCGCAGGCCGTCCTCGGCGCCGGCTTCCGCATCGGCGGCCAGCTCGGCCGGCCCGGCGAGGTGGCGGTCTTCGGCGCCGCGACGCCGGGCGGGCCGGACGTCCACGCCCACCGCTTCACCGTCGTCGTGCCGATGCTGCTCAGCGCCGAGCAGCGCGACGTCGTCCTCTTCGTGCTCGAAGAGCACCGCCCCGCGCACACCCTCTTCGACCTCTGCGCCGTCGACGCCGGCATGCGCGTCGGCATCGGCCTCTACGTCGAGCTGTCGTCGGTCGTCGGCCGCGGCGGCGGCTTCACCCGCCTCGAAGTCGGCGGCTCGGCGCTCGGCCGGACGGCGGTCCTCGGGCGCCCCGCCGCCGGCACGCGCCCCTTGGCGAGCCGGGCAGGCTTCGACAGCGTGGTCGGGTGACGCCATGGACCTCCGCATCGAGACCGTCGTCGCCCGCTACCACCTGCCGCCCGCGGCAGCCGGGGCAAAGAATCGGCTCGACGCCCTCCTGCCCCAGGCGTTCGAGGCGACCGCGGAGGACCTGCTGGCGGACGCCCTCTCCCGCTGCGGCTTCCCGGCCGAGGGCGACCTCTGCCTGCGCGAGATCCACGTCCCGGCCCGCCTCCGCCTCTCGGGCAGCGACTCGGCTCTCGCGCTCGCCTGGAGCGACGCCTTCGCCGGCGCGCTCGCGAGCGCGCTCCGGACCGGAGAGAGCGATCAAGTCGTTCACTTCCGCAACCGGCGCCAAGCGCTCGCCGATTTCGCGCGAGGCGTCGCCCGCGGCGACCTGAGGCGAGCCTGGGCCTGGCTCCAGCTCGGCCTGACCGCAACCGGCATCACTGACTCCACAGCCCCCCGCGCCCTCGCCGAAGCTCTCGCCCGCGAGCCCCGGGCGATCGTGCCCGTCCTCGCCGACCTCGGCCTCGACCTGCGCAAGCTGGCCCGGCGCTTCGACCCGACCTGGTGGCCGGAGCTGGCGGAACGAGCGCTCGCAAGCGCTGGCCTGCCGGCCGCCCTGGCTCGCCCCATCGAGAACGCGAGACCGACCCGAGACGGCTCGGGGCTTCCCATCTCGCCGGCCCGCTTGGCCGCGGCGCTCGACCGTTCTTCCTTCGCCGACCTGGCCCGGACGATTCCGGTCCTCCGGCAGCAGGATCCGGCGCGCGCCCTCGCCGCTCTCGCGCTCCTCGACGCCGATCCGGGGCTGCTGCGCGCGGCGGACGACGCGACGGGCGAAGCGCTCCGCCTCGCCGGGTCGCTCCTGGCGTCGGGCCGGCCGCGAGCCCGGCGGGCGGCGGAGGTCGAAATCGAAAGCGAAAAAAAGCGTCTGGGTAAGGAGGAGGGTCCGGCGGGCGATCTCGCGGAGCCCTCCACCGAACCCGCCGCCTCGGGCGAGGCCCTCTCATCCGCCGCTTCGGACGGGGCCCTCTCGGCCGCCGCGAGGCAGGCCGGGACCTCCCCGGCGTTCGGGGCGTCCGGAGAAGCGGCTCGCGAATCCGCCGCGGAGGAGAGG
>DATMZM010000319.1:0-7565 GCA_035607445.1 Thermoanaerobaculia bacterium
TCCACCGATTGATCGATCTCGACGCCCTGACGATCGCCGTCGTCTCCGGCCACTGCCTGGGCGGCGGCATGGAGGTCGCCACGGCCTGCGACCTCGTGCTCGCCGCGGACGACGCCCGCTTCGGCCTGCCGGAGATCAAGCTCGGCTGCTACCCGCCGGTCGCTGCGGCGCTCTATCCGCAGCGTCTCGGCCTCGGCCGGACGCTCGATCTCCTCCTCACCGGCCGCAACCTCGATTGCGAAGAGGCCGAGCGGCTCGGGCTCGTCCACTGGCGCGTCCCGGCAGCCGATCTCGACAGCAAGCTCGCCGCGCTGCTCGAGCCTCTCCTCGCCGGCAGCTGCCCGGTCGCCCGCCTGGCCAAGCGCGCCGCGCGCGCCGGACGCGACCTGCCGTTCCACGCGGCTCTCGACGCGGCCGAGCGGCTCTACCTCGACGAGCTGTGCCGGACGGAGGACATGGGCGAGGGGATTCAGGCCTTCCTCGACAAGCGCCCTCCGGTCTGGAAGCACCGATAATCGCCGCACCGCTCGTTGTAGCATTCCCCGGCCGGGCTCCGCTCGGAGCTTGCCGCTTCCGAAGCTCGAAACCTGTCGTCCCTCCCGAGGAGATCCCCATGGCCGAAACCATCCTGGTCGAGCGCGAAGGCCGCGTCGCGATCATCACCGTCAACCGCCCGGACAAGCTGAACGCCCTGTCGCAGCAGGTGCGCGACGAGGTGCTCGAAGCGCTCGCCGAGATCGAGGGCGACGACTCGGCCGGCGCCGTCGTGCTGACCGGCGCGGGCGAGAAGTCGTTCATCGCGGGCGCCGACATCTCGGAGTTCGCCGGCCGCTCGCCGCTCGACCAGCGCCATGCCATGCGGAGCCCGCGCATCTTCGACGCCATGGCGACCTTCCCGAAACCGGTGATCGCGATGATCAACGGTTTCTGCTTAGGCGGCGGCTGCGAGCTCGCGGCCTCGTGCGACCTCCGGATCGCTTCGGACAAGGCGCGCTTCGGCCAGCCGGAGATCAAGCTCGGCCTGATCCCCGGCGGCGGCGGCAGCCAGCGCCTGCCGCGCCTGATCGGCACCGGCCAGACGATGCGCCTGATCCTCTCGGGCGAGATGATCGACGCCGCGGAAGCGTTGCGGATCGGCCTCGTCGAGCTGGTCCACCCGCACGAAGAGCTGCGCGCGAAGACGTTGGAGCTGGCGGCCAAGATCGCCTCGTTCTCGCCCCTGACGCTCAAGATCGCCAAGGAATCGGTGCGCGCGAGCGAGCGGCTGCCGCTCGAGGACGGCCTCACCTACGAGCGCGACCTGTTCTGCCTCTGCTTTTCGACCGAGGACAAGAAGGAGGGCGTTGCGGCCTTCCTCGAGAAGCGCCCGGCGGTTTGGACCGGGCGGTAAGGAGCGAGAGCGGACCAGATCGCATACTTCGGTTTTCACCGGCGAATCGCCTCGCGCCGTACCACGAGGGCGTGACGAGACGCCGTCTTGTGGCGCCGGACATTCTGCGTATACTTCCCCCAATCTTTCGACTCGATCGCGAGAAAACCCTGAAACCATCGAGGTTTTCTGGAGGTTCGCGTCGCCTCGAACGAGAACGAGGGAGCGGCGACACGCAATGCGGGGCAGGCCGGTTTGACCTCGAAGACGAAGATCTTCCTTCTCTCGGCGACGACGATCGCCGCCGCCGTCGCGCTCGCCGGTTGGGCCCTCCGCGCGCTGCCGGCCGCCCGCTCGCCGTGGCTCTTCGCGGGAATCGTGGCCGGCGCGGGCCTTTTGGGCGGCGCGACCGTCACGTCCGGCGTCAGGCGCCAGAACGGGCCGTTGCGCCGGCTTGCCGAAACGATGTCCTCGATGGCCGAGCACGGACGGCTGCAGAGCGATTTTCTCTCGTCCGGCGGCGACCCCGAAGTCCAGGGCATCGAGCGGACCCTTCGCCGCCTCTTGACCATCCTCGAAGAATCGCAGGCGGAGCGCGAGCGCTCGTACGTCGAGGCGCTCGGCGTCGTCGTCGCGGCGGCCGACGCCCGCGATCACGAGACCGCGGGGCACTCGTTCCGCGTCGCCCACTACGCGGTGGCGCTCGGCCAGGCCCTCGGGCTCGATCGCGAACAGCTCAAGGCGATCGAACGGGGCGGCCTGCTCCACGACGTCGGCAAGCTGGCGGTCCCGGACGAGATCCTGCGCAAGGCGAGCCCGCTCACCGAGGACGAGTGGCTGATCATGCGCCAGCACCCGGGTTGGGGCTACGAGATGCTGGCCGACATCCGCTTCCTCCAGGGCACGGCGCTCGAGATCGTCTATAGCCACCACGAGCGCTGGGACGGCGAGGGCTATCCGCGCTTCCTCGCCGGCGAGGAGATCCCGTTCGCCGCCCGGATCTTCGCGGTCGCGGACACCTACGATGCGATGACCTCCGACCGGCCCTACCGGCGCGCGTGCAGCCACCAGGCGGCGATCGTCGAGCTCGAACGGGTGGCGGGACGCCAGCTCGATCCGGAGATGGTCCTCGCCTTCCGCCAGATCCCGGAGCTCGAGCTGCGCCGCCTGCGCGACCACTGCGAGCGGTTCCACAACGGCCTCACGCTGCCGCCCGAGCTGCTCATCGGCGATTGGGAGCTGCGCGCCGCGGCCGGCGCCCGCGATTCGCGGTAGCCTCTCGGGCGGATGCCCGAGCTCCATCCCGATCTCTCCCCCGAAGCGCGCCGTCGCCTGCTCGTCGAAGGTCTCGAAGACTTCCGCGCCGGCCGGTTCTTCGCCGCCCACGAGGCCTGGGAGGAGGTCTGGCGATCGACGGCGCCCGAGCCGCGCGACCTGCTCCAGGGGTTGATCCAGATCGCCGCCGGTCTCCATCTGGAGCGCGATCTCGGTCGCCCGGAGGCGGCACGCCGAGTTCTCGCGCGCGGACGCCTGCGCATCTCCCCCTATCTGCCTCGCGCGCTCGGGCTCGATCTCCTGACGCTCGATCAGGCCGTCGCCGAGCGCGAGGCCTGGCTCGCCGCCGGCCGCCCCGCTCCGGAACCCAAAGTACCGACCCTCGAGCTGGTTGACCCGGAGGCGCTCGCGTAGGACTTCTTGCGACCCGGTGTTTGACCGCACTTCCGGAGCGGCGGTCGAGTCGCCTGAGGACGGAGCGCAACTGTTTGAGCCCGAAGGGCGAGTTTGAGCACCGCCCGCAAGGCGACCGGCCGACGCGGCCGCTACGGGATCCCGAACTTCCGCCGCTTCTCCCAGAGCGACTTCCGGGAGATGCCGAGCAGCTCGGCGGCTCGCCCCTGGCGACCTCGGGCGTAGGCGAGCGCGCGCCGGATCTCCTCCTCTTCGACCTCCTCGAGCCGCCGCGGGCGGGCTCCCGGGCTGCCGGTGGGAGGGGGAGGATCGAGCGGCCCGCTCTGCCAGGCGACGAGGCCGCGCTCGAGGACGTTGCGCAGCTCGCGGAGGTTGCCCGGCCAGGGGTGGGCGAGCATCCATTCGCGGGCGCGCTCGGCGAGATCGGGCGCCGGCCGGCCGAAGCGTGCGGCGAGATCGGCGAGCAGCTCCGCGATCAGCTCGGGCAGGTCGGCCCGCCGTTCGCGCAGCGGCGGCAGGCGCAGGCAGAGGACCTCGAGGCGATAGTAGAGATCGGGCCGGAAGCGGCCCGCCTCGGCCCGCTCGGCGAGATCCGGCGCGGCGGTCGCGAGAAAGCGCACGTCGGCCTCGGTCTCACCGCCTCCGAGCGGCGCGTAGCGGTGCTCGGCGAGCAGCCGCAGGAGCTTGCCCTGGACGGCGATCGGCAGCTCCTCCACGCGATCGAGCAGGAGGCTGCCGCGCTCGGCGAGCTCGACCCTCCCCTTGACCGTGCGCTCCGCCCCGGTGAAAGCGCCCCGCCGGTGGCCGAACAGCTCGCTTTCGAAGAGCGTCGCGGGAATGCCTCCGGCGTCGACCTCGACGAGCGGCGCCCGAGCCCGGGAGCTCGCGGCGTGGAGAGCGCGGGCCAGCGTCGTGCGCCCGGTCCCGGCCTCGCCGAGGATCAGGATCGGCGCGTCGCTCCGAGCGGCGCGCTCGGCGGCCGCGAGGGCGCTGCCGAGAGCGGGATATCGAGAGAGACGCGGGAGGGAAAGCGGCGACGCCGCGGCGTTCACGGCGCTTCGGGGCGGAACTGGGCGGTCAGGTCCGGGGCGTCGGACCAGAGGCGCTCGAGCGCGTAGAAACGGCGCGGCTCGTCGAGAAAGACGTGGACGACGAGGTCGCCGTAGTCGAGCAGCACCCACTGGCCCCGGGTGTAGCCTTCGACGTGGAGCGGCCGGACGCCGAGGCTCCTCAAGGTCTCCTCGACCGCGTCGCCGATCGCCTGGACCTGGCGCTCGTTGCCGCCGCTCGCGATCAGGAAGTAATCGGCGAAGCCCGAGACGGGGGTCAGGTGGAGGACCTTCAAGTCCGTCGCCTGCCGTCCGTCGGCCGCGACGAAGGCCGCGCGAACGCGCGCGGCGGAGTCGAGAACGGGACGAGGAGAGGTCTGCGGCTCGGTCATCGATAGAGGCGGTACTTGTGAATGTAGTCTAGCACCTTGGGGTGGAGCGCACCGGAAGGCGGCTCCTCGCCGCGGCCGAGAATCTCCCGCAGCCCGGTCGAGGAGAGGTCGAGAATCCGCTGCGACAGGAGGCGCGCGCGGCCGGTTTCGAGCAGCTCTTCAAGCGCGGGGCCGAGCGCCGCGGTGTCGAGCTCCGCGCCCGGGCGGGCGAGGACGTCGAGCACGGCGCCGGCCGCGATCTCCCGCCAGCGCCACCAGGATTCGAGCTCGAGGAACGAATCGCCGCCGATCAGGAGGTGGAGCTCGGCCTCCGGCTCGGCGTGCCGGAAGTGCTCGATCGAATCGATCGTGAACGCGGGGCGGCCGAGGGTGAGCTCGAACGGGTCGGCGTAGAGCCCTTCCTCTTCGAGCAGAGCGATCTCGACCATCGCGTAGCGGGCGAGGGCAGGCGCCAGCTCGTGCCCCGGCTTGTGCGGCGGCCGGGCGGTCGGCAGATAGAGCACGCGGTCGAGCCCGATCTCGCGGCGGGCAGCCTGCACGGTCTCGACGTGCCCGGCGTGGATCGGGTCGAAGCTCCCTCCGAACAGGCCGATCTTCGTCGCGCTCATCGCCGGGCCTCAGCTCGCCATGCGAGCGGTCGCGAGATGGCCGGCGAGCGCGCGCACGAAGGTCTGGATCCCTTCCCCGGTCGCGGCGCTGATTTCCAGGTACGGCAGCTTCCGTTCGGCCGCGGCGCTTTCGAGCTCGAGGCGGCGCTCGTCGCGGGCGGCGTCGAGCTTGCTGCCGACGATCCAGCGCGGCCGGTCCATCAGCTCGGGCTTGAAAGCGGCCAGCTCGCTCTCGACCGCCGCCAGATCGTCGACCGCGTTCCCCTCGGCCGACAGGTCGACGAGCTGGACGAGCGCCCGGCAACGGTCGACGTGACGGAGGAACTGGATGCCGAGCCCGGCGCCCTCGGACGCGCCGGCGATCAGGCCGGGCAGATCGGCGATGACGAACGGATTCGCGTATCCCCCCGGGGCGACCACGCCGAGCTGGGGCGCGAGCGTCGTGAACGGGTAGTCGGCGATCTTGGGCCGCGCCGCGGAGATCGTGCTGACCAGGGTCGACTTGCCGGCGTTCGGCAGGCCCACCAATCCGACGTCGGCCAGGAGCCTGAGCTCGAGACGGAGGCGGCGCTCCTCGCCTTCGGTTCCCGGATCCGCGCGGCGCGGCGCCTGGTCCGTCGCCGTCGCGAAGCGCGCGTTGCCGCGGCCGCCCCGGCCCCCGGCGGCGATCAGGAGCCGCTCGCGATGGTTGACGATCTCGCCCACGAAGTCGCCGCTGTCGCGGTCGTAGACCTGCGTCCCGAGCGGCACCTCGATTTCGAGGTCGCTGCCGGTCCGGCCGGTGCAGTTCGAGCCTTCGCCGTGGCGGCCCCTCTCGGCGGCGTAGCGCGAGGCGAAGTTCAGGTGATAGAGGGTGTTCTTCGCCTCGTCGCCGACCAGAACGACCGATCCGCCGTGGCCGCCGTCGCCACCCGAGGGTCCGCCCTTGGGCACGTAGGCCTCCCGGCGGAAGGCCATGCAGCCATTGCCGCCACGTCCGCCGAGGACGTGGATCGTGCACTCGTCGACGAAGATCAAGGCAGGAAGGTGAGAGAGGGCCCGGGGAGACCGAGCCCGGCCGCCTTACTCGACGGGGGTCGGGGTCTGGGCGGGAAGGACGTGGATGAACTTGCCGTGCCGGCCGCGGTCCTGGAACTTGACCACGCCGTCGACCTTGGCGAAGAGGGTGTCGTCCTTGCCGCGGCCGACGTTCGTGCCCGGGAAGAACTTCGTCCCGCGCTGGCGGACGAGGATCGATCCGCCCGTGACCGCCTGGCCGCCGTACCGCTTGACCCCGAGGTGCTGGGGGTTCGAATCGCGGCCGTTGCGGCTCGAGCCCTGTCCCTTTTTGTGCGCCATGAGCTGCTCTCCTTCTGCTCTCTTCCGAATCCGGTCTGCCCTAGGCGGGGAGGTCGATGCCGTCGATCCGGATCCGGAGCAGGTTCTGCCGGTGCCCTTGGGTGCGGCGATACCCCTTGCGCTTCTTCATCTTGAAGACCCGGATCTTCGGGCCGCGGACCTGGCCGAGGAGCGAGGCGCGAACCTTGGCGCCCTCGACGGTCGGCTGTCCGACCTGAACGCCGGCGTCGCCGGAGACCATCAGGACGCGGTCGAGCTCGAGGGTGTTCCCCTCCGCGCCCGTCAATTCCACTTCGACCACGTCGCCCGGGGCGACGCGGTATTGCTTGCCACCGCTTTCGATCACTGCGTACATAGAAGGCACTCCCGAGGCGTCCCTAGAGGACGCGCGTGGAGCGCGGAAGCTATCACGGGCCTTCGACGGGCGTCAATCGGCGGGTGGATCGGCGTCCGGTTCCTACGCCCAGAGCAGGCCAACCTCGTAGGCCTCGAACTGTCGGTCGACGGTGAGGAGCTCCAGATTTTCCAGTTGAGCCTGTGCAATGAGAAGGCGGTCGAATGGGTCCGCATGATGATGCGGGAGGCTGCCGACGTGCAGCGCATGGCTGTGCTGAACCGGCAGAGGCGTGGTGCCGCTCGTTTCCATCCGAGAGAGAACATACTCCACCGGCGGCAAGGGAAGGGGAAGTTTCCCGAGCGCATATTTGATCGCGATCTCCCAGGAGCTCGCGGCAGACAGGAAGAGCTGATTGTCCGGGTCTTGAAGCAAGGCACGAGTCGGCTGAGACAGCCGCTTCGAATCGGCCTGCATCCACAGCCAACAGTGCGTGTCGAGGAGGATTCTCAAGACTGGAAAAGGGCCAATACCTCGGCCGGCAGAGGTGCGTCAAAGTCATCGGGTACTTCAAAGAGCCCGTCGTCCTGACCAATGACCCGCTGGGGCTTGGGCGCGATCGGAACCAGCCGGGCGACCGGTTTGCCAGCCTTGGCAATGACGATCTCCTCGCCGCCAGCTACCCGCAGCAGCAGGCGGGACAGGTGCGTCTTGGCTTCATGGACGTTGACCTCTGTCATATCCACATGCTGGACTAAGGCATGGACTAAGTCAATCTCCAGCACG
>DATMZM010000149.1:0-14151 GCA_035607445.1 Thermoanaerobaculia bacterium
GCTCCACGCGCTCTTCGGCAGCACCTTCGAGCTCGAAGGGCAGCTCTCGCGGACCCGGTTCGACGCCGCCTTCCGCGCGCCGAGCGATCCCTTCGGCTTCACGCGCTCGGACACCGCATCGGAAGGGCGGCGCGCGCGAGCGGTCGCGAGCTGGCAGAGCGCGCGGGATCTCAAGATCTCGTGGGGCGGCGACTTCGAGCGGCTCGAGGTCAGCAACAGCTCGAGCTTCGGCAGCAACCTGAGAGGCGACCACCAGCGGACCTGGGCGGCCTTCGCCCAGGCGAGCGCTCCGGTCGGCCCGCTCAAGAAGGCGCGTTTGGAGGCGGGCTTGCGGCGCGACGACAACGACGTCTACGGCCAAAAGACGAGCCTGCGCGCGGGGACCGTCGTGCCGCTCGGAGGCTTCGTCCTGCGCGCGAGCTACGGCGAGTCGTTCCGCGCCCCCTCGCTCGGCGAGCTCTTCTTCCCCGGCAGCGGCAACTCGGCGCTCGAGCCGGAGGAGGGTCAGAGCGTCGAGGTCGGCCTCGAGCGCCGGCTCGGCTCGGCGGGCTTTTCGATCGTCGGTTTTTCGAACCGCCAGAAGAACCTGATCGATTTCGATCCCGTGACGTTCCGAAACGTCAACGTCCTGCGGGCGAAATCGCAGGGGCTCGAAGGGGAGGTCGACGCGCGCCGCGGCATCGCCTCGGCCCGCCTGACCGCGACCTATCTCGAGACGGAGGATCGGACGACGGGCCTTCCGCTGCTGCGCCGGCCGCGCCGGTCGGCTTCGCTCCTCCTCACCCTGGCGCCCAAGTCGTGGAGCACGACGCTGACCGGCCGCTACGTCGGCGAGCGGGCCGATCTCGATCCGGTGAGCTTCGGCCGGGCGATCAACCCGTCCTACCTGCGCTTCGATCTCGCCGCGCGTTCTCAGGGGTTCGGCCGCTTCGAGCCCTACGCGCGCGTCGAGAACCTGGCCGACCGCGAGTACGAGGAGGCGCTCGGCTTTCCCGCTCCCGGCCGGACCTGGATCGCCGGGCTGGCGGTGAGCTTCTAGGCGGTTTCGAGAGTGCGGGAGGCGAGCGTCATGCCCTGGATGCGGAGATTGCCGAGAAAGCGGAGACTGCTGATCGGGGGAATCCTCGCCCTCCTCGGCCTCGCGTTCGCCGCCTGCCCGCGCGAACGCTCGGCCGTGCCGGCCGTTCCGCGGCGCCTCATCTCGCTGGCGCCGAACGTCACGGAGATCCTCTTCGCGCTCGGCCTCGGCGAGCGGGTGGTCGGCGTCGGCACCTACACCTTCTGGCCGCCCGCGGCGCTCGCGAAGCCGCGGGTCGGCGGCCTGATCGACCCCAATCTCGAGCGGATCGCGACGCTCCATCCCGACCTCGCGGTCCTCTTGCCGAGCGAAAAGGACGTGGCGACGAAGCTCGCGGCCCTCGGGGTCGAAAGCCTCGTCGTCCATGACGAGAGCCTCGCCGAGGTCGAAGCCTCGATCCGGACGATCGCCGATCGATGCGGCGTGCCGGAGGCCGGCGCCCGCCTCGTCGCCCGCCTCCGGAACGGGCTGCGGCCCCGCGCGCTCCCGGCGGGCACCCCCCGGCCCCGGGTCCTCCTCGTCGTCGAGCGCACGGCAGGCCGGCTCGGCGAGCTCTACGCGGTGGGCCCCGGCACGTTCCTCGACGAGCTGCTCCGCCGCCTGGGCGGCGAGAACGTGTTCGCGGACGCCGGCAGCCTCTACCCGCCGGCGAGCCTCGAAGAGATCGTGGCGCGCCGCCCGGACGTGATCGTCGAGCTGCGCTCCACCGTGCCCACCCCGGCGGAGGAGCGGGCGCTCCTCGCCGACTGGCGACCGCTCGCCACCGTGCCGGCCGTCTCCCAGAACCGCGTCCGCATCGTCGCGGGCAGCTTCGCGCTGGTGCCGGGGCCGCGCCTGCCCGAGCTCTACCGAGCGCTCGCCGCGGCGCTCGCCCCCGCTTCGCCGGCCCTCCTCCCGGCTCGCCGGGAAGCCCCGCCTCCGGCCGCCGCCAACCCATGACGGAGCGCCCTGCCGAGCCCGTGCTCGCCGCCCGCGGCCTGGTCCGCGACGAGGGGCGTCGCACCGTCCTCGGGCCGCTCGATCTCGAGATCGCCGAGAGGGAATGCCTGGCCGTCGTCGGGCCGAACGGCGCCGGCAAGACGACCCTCCTGCGCTGCCTTTCGGGCCTGCGCGCCGCGACCCGGGGGGCCCTCTTCCACCGCGGGCGGCCCTACTCCGCGCTCTCCCGCCGCGAGCTGGCGCGCCGGATCGCCTACGTGCCGCAGGTGCGCCCGGCGGAGGTGCCGCTCACCGTGCGCGAGGTCGTCCTCCTCGGCCGCTTTCCATACCTCGCCCGGCTCCAGCTCGCGCCGAGCGCTCTCGACCATCGGGCGGTCGAGAACGCTCTCGCCGCGGTCGGTATCGAGGCCCTCGCGGAGCGGCCGCTCGACGAGCTGTCGGGCGGCGAACGCCAGATGGCCTGGATCGCCGCCGCGCTCGCCCAGGAATCGGAGGTCCTGATCCTCGACGAGCCGACCACCCACCTCGATCCGCGCCACCAGAGGGACGTCGCGGGTCTCCTCCTCCGCCTCCATCGCGAGAGCGGCGCGACGATCGTCCTGGCGACGCATGACCTCGAGCTGGCGGGCCTGCTCGGGAACCGCGTGCTCGCGCTCTCGGCCGGCCGGGCGTTCGCGCTCGGAGCGCCCGGCGAGGTGCTCGCCGCCGGGCCGCTCGCCGTCCTTTTCGACGCGCCGTTCGACGCCGAGATCTCGGCGCCCGCCGCGCGGCTGCGGCTCGCGCCTTAAGGGACCGTCCGTGCGCCGCCCCCTCGATCCGCGCCTCGCCCTCGGGCTCCTCGGCCTCCTCTGGCTCGCTGTGGCGTTCGGCGCGCCGCTCCTCGGCAGCCAAAAGGTGGCGCTGGGCGAGGTCTTCCGGGACGGCACGGCGGCCACCATCTTCTGGCAGCTCCGCCTGCCGCGCGTGCTGCTCGCATTGCTGGCGGGGGGCGCCCTCTCGACGGCGGGCCTCGGCTTCCAGACGCTCTTCCGCAACCCGCTCGCCGAGCCCTACACGCTCGGCGTGGCCGGCGGCGCGGCGCTCGGCGCGGTGCTCGCTGTCCGTTTCGCGGAAGGCGCTGGAGCCTGGGGGCTGCCTCTCGTCGCGCTCGCGAGCTTCGCCGGTGCGCTCGGCGCGACGGCGCTCGTGGCCGGCGTCGCGATCCGCCGGAAGGAGACCGAGACCGCCACTCTTCTGCTCGCGGGCATCGGCGTCTCGCTCTCGACTTCGGCTCTCATCCTCTTCGTCCAGTATCTCGCCAACGCGACGCAGACCTTCCAGATGGTGCGCTGGATGATGGGCGGGCTCGCCGTGGTCGGCTACCGCGAGGTGCTCTGGGTGCTGCCCTGGACCCTCTTCGGCCTCGCCGTCCTCCTCGCTGGCCGCTGGGAGCTGAACCTGCTGCTCGCCGGCGAGGAGATCGCGGCCAGCCGGGGAGTCGACGTGCCGCGCCTGCGCTTTCGCGTCCTGCTCGCCGTCTCCCTGATGATCGGAGCCCTGGTCGCCGTGGCCGGACCGATCGGATTCGTCGGCTTGATGGTGCCGCACGCCCTCCGCCGCCTGGTCGGCCACGACCACCTCGTCCTCGCCCCCGCCTGCCTCCTCGGAGGAGGCGCCTTCCTGGCCCTCGCCGATTTAGCGGCCCGCACCGTCATGGCCCCGGCCGACCTGCCCGTCGGAGTCCTCACCGCGCTCTTGGGCGGCCCGGTGTTCCTGCTGCTCCTGGTGCTGCGGCGCCGGCGGGCGTAGCCGGCCGGACGGCAGATCGCTCAGCCGTCCTCGACGTCCGGCTCCCAGTCCTGGAGATTCGAGAAGACGACCTCGGCGTCGCCCATCCGGCGGGTGTAGGGGGGCTCCACCTGGGGGCTCAGCACGAAGTTGCGCCCCTTCGGATGAGCAGCACGGAAGGCGACCAGATTCCGGGGCGAGAAGCTCGCGGCGTCCCATTTGCACTCGATGGCGTCGCACCGGCCCTCGGCTCCGGAGAGCACGAAATCGACCTCCCGCTTCTGCTTGTCGCGCCAGCAGAAGACGCCGCGCTCGCCGACCCGCGAGAGCAGGGTCTCGAGCACGAGGTGCTCCCAGAGGAGCCCCGCATCCTCCGGCCGGAGCGCGCGCCAGCCCTTGCAGTAGCTGATGAATCCGGTGTCGAAGCCGTACGCTTTCGGCTGCTGGAGGATCTCTCCGCGGAGCCCGGCGTGATACGGACGGAGAAGAGTGAGGACGTGGGTGATCTCGAGGATCTCGAGATAATTTGCGACGGTCTGCCGGCTCAGGCCCACGTGCTTGGCGAGGCTCGACACCTCCAGCTGGCCGCCGCTCTGCCGGAGCATCAGCTCGACGAGCTTCAGGAACTCGAAGCGCTTGGCGACGCGGAACAGCTCCTGGATGTCGCGCGCGAAATACGAATCCAGCCATTCGGCGAAGAAGTCCGGGATTCTCTCGGACGCGAGGAGAGACTCGGGCAGCCCGCCGCGCAGGAGGCGCTGCTCGATCGAGGAGATTCCGAACGCCTCGAGCTCGCGGCAGAGCACGGGCAGGAGGTGGATCTGCCGCTTGCGTCCGGTCAGGGTGTCGCGGAATTTCTGGGTCGCCGCGAGCGTCGAGGAGCCCGTGGCGAGGACCTTGAGATGGGGAAACTCGTCGGCCGCGATCTTGAGCAGGCGGCTCGGATCGGGGAGCTGATGGATCTCGTCGAAGACGATCACCGGAGCCTCGACGGCGGCCAGAAAGCGCTCGGGGTCCTCCAGCCGGCGCGCGGTGCTCGGCAGGTCGCAGTTGAGGAACAGCGCGTCGCGAAGCTCTCGCGCCAGGGTCGTTTTGCCGACTCTCCGGACCCCCGACAACCAGACGATCGGAGCGCGTTTCCAGGCGCGATCGAGTTGGTCGAGCCAGAACGGACGCGTAATGGCGGAGATCGATTCATCTGACCACATGGCAGGTGGACTTTACACCTGGTCAGACCAGGAGTAAAAAGCACTTTGCATTTGGTCAGGATTTGGCGGCCCCACGCCCCCTCCGCGGTCGGCTAGAATCCGGCCCGCCATGATCCGCCTCTTCCGCATCGCCCCCGAGGGTTTCTACGCCGCGACCGAGCCGGAGTCGAACGAGCTCCGCGTTCTCTATTCGGATCCGTTCGAGACGCTGCCCGGCGGCTGGGAGTACGGCCGGACGGTCGATCCCGGGTCGGCGGCGTACCTGGCGCCGGTCGCTCCGTCGAAGATCATCGGCATCGGGCGCAACTACCGCGAGCACGCGCAGGAGCTGGGCAACGAGATGCCGGCGGAGCCGCTCATCTTCCTGAAGGCGCCCTCGGCGGTGATCGGTCCGCGGCGGCCGATCGTCCTGCCGCCCGAGAGCGGCCAGGTGGAGTTCGAGGGCGAGATCGCGGTCGTCCTGCGCGACCGCCTGCGGCGGGCGACGCCCGAAGAGGCACAATCGGCCATCCTCGGCGTCGTGCCCGCCTGCGACGTCACCGCGCGCGACCTCCAGAAACGGGACGCCACCTTCGCGCGCGCCAAGAGCTTCGACACCTTCTGCCCGCTCGGGCCGGCGATCGGAATGGGCCCGGATCTGGACGACCTGACGGTCATCACCCGCGTCAACGGCGTCGAGCGCCAGCGCGGCCACACCCGCGAGTTGGCCTTCGGGATCGTCGACCTCCTGGTCTACGCCTCGCGGATGATGACCCTCGAAGCCGGCGACGTCCTCCTCACCGGAACGCCCGCGGGCGTCGGCCCGCTCGCGGACGGGGACGTGGTCGAGGTGGAGATCCCGGGCGTCGGAGTGCTCGAGAATCCGGTCGAGGGCTGGCGGGGGAGCCGGGGCAGCTCCTGACGCTGACGCTACGCGAAGAGATCTCCTGCTCGAAGAAGCGACGTCCCGGCTCTGAAGCGGGCTCGACGGCCGGGGGAATGCGTCCCAGGAAGCGGCTTTACGGCTCAGGAAGCGGCTTTACGAGCCGTTCAGATCGGCTTCGCCGTTCGCCCGCAGCGCGCGCCAGGGGAAGAGGAAGGCGGCGAGGGGCAGCAGCAGGTAGAGCGCGCCGCCGAACACGGCTCCCCAGAAGAGGCCGGCGAGCCAGCCCGAAAAGGCGAGAAAGGCGAGGGCGGCGCGGAGGGTCGGGGAGCGCATGGGCGGCGAAATTATCACGCGGCGGCGGGCCGACCGCGGGGGATCCCCGGCCTGATCTCGCGTGTTACACTGCCGTCGATCCCACGCAAAGGCGGCTCGAACGCGGCCATGAAAATCTCGACCAAAGGCGAATACGGCATCCGGGCGATGCTCTACATCGCCACGCACGCGCAGGAAGGTCCCGTGACGAGCCGCGAGATCGCGGCGCACCAGGGCATTCCGGAGCCCTACCTGCGGCAGATCCTGGCTCTCCTCTCCAAGGACCGGCTGATCCTCTCGAACCGCGGCCCGCAAGGCGGCCACATCCTCGGCCGGCCGGCGAGCGCGATCTCGCTGCGCGACGTCCTGGTCACCCTCGAAGGGCAGACCACGGGCGTCGATCAGATCCTCGCTCTGCCCTGCACGATCGACGTCGGCACCGAGCACTGCGTGATCCGCGAGGTCTTCCTGGAAGTCAAAGACGCCGTCGAGCGCATCCTCGCCCGCACCTCGCTCGAGGAGCTGATGTCGCGCCAGGAAGAGATCCTGCGCTGCCGGATCACGGTGCCGCACGACACCAAGGCGCCGTCGCTCCTGCCGATCCTCCTCGACTAGGAAGCCCGCCGCACTCGCGCCGCCCGAGATCGCGATGAGGCTCGAGAGCGAGGGGATCCGCCTCCGCATCTACATCCGGGAGGACGACCGCTTCGACGGCGTGCCGCTCTACGACGCGATCGTCGAGCGCGCCCGCCTGTTCGGCCTCGCGGGGGCGACCGTCGTCCGCGGGCTCGAGGGGTTCGGCGTCCGCAACCGGATCCACGGCGTTCACTCGGCCTCGGTCGCCCAGGACCTGCCGGTGACCGTCGAGATCGTCGACCAGAGGGTGAAGATCGACGCCTTCCTGCCGAGCCTGGACGAGATGGTGGCCGAAGGCCTGGTCACCAAAGAGGCCGTCGAGGTCATCCTCTACCGCCTCCGCGAGCCCGAGCAGCGGACGCACTGACGGGAAATCGACCCCTCGGTCGACCGGCCGGGCTACGCCCGCAGCAGGCTGGCGAGCTCGTCCGGCCGGGAGCTGCGCACGCGGGCCTCGTCGAGCGTGACGGTGCCGCTCTTCACCAGCGCCGCGAGCGACTCTTCGAAAGAGATCATGCCGTGGGCCTTGCCGAGGGTGATCTCGGTGTAGAGCTTCTGGAGCGCCTGGCTGCGGATGTGGTGGCGGACCGGGTAGGTCGCCATCATCACCTCGACCGCGGGGACGCGGCCGAAGCCGTCCGCCCGCGGCAGGAGCTGCTGGCAGACGATGGCGTGGAGCGAAAGGGCGAGCTGGTGGCGGATCTGGCTCTGCTGGTCGGCGGGGAAGACGTCGACGATGCGGTGGATCGCCTGGACGACGTCGGTCGAGTGGAGCGTCGAGAGGATCAGATGGCCGGTCTCGGCGGCGGTGAGCGCCGTCGCGACGGTCGGCAGGTCGCGCATCTCGCCGACCAGGACGACGTCCGGATCCTGGCGCAGCCCGGCGCGGAGCGCCGCCTCGAACGAGGGGGAATCGACCCCGACCTCGATCTGCTCGATGATCGAGCGCCCCGGCGGATGCTCGTATTCGACCGGATCCTCGATCGTGAGGACGTGCCCCGGGCGGGTGCGCTCGACCTCGCCCAAGAGGGCGGCGAGGGTGGAGGACTTGCCGGCGCCGGTCGGGCCGCAGACGAGGACCAGGCCGCGGGTCGGCAGGACGAGCCGGCCGAGCGACGCCGGGAGGTTCAGGCTCTGGAGGGTCGGGATCGAGCGCGGCAGGGCGCGCACCGCGCCGGCCAGGAGGCCGCGCTGGCGATGGAGGTTGACCCGGAAGCGCCAGCCGGCGCTCGCGCCGCCGCCGAGCCGGAGCGAGAAGTCGGCCGAGCCTTCGGTCTCGAGCTGCTGGCGGATCCTCTCGCTCGAAAACGCCCGGAACAGCTCGCGGATCTCGGAATCGTCGAGGGCGGCCCGCTCGGCGGGGACGAGGCGGCCGTCGATGCGGAAGACCGGCGGCCGGTCGGGCACGAGCAGGAGGTCGCTCGCGCCGCGCCGGGCCATCTCGGAGAGATACGCCTCGAGAGGCTCCCCTTCGTCGACCCGCGACAGGCGGGCCGGGGCGAGCCGCGGGGCCGCGGAGTCCTCGGCGTCCGGATCGCGGTCGCGCGACGGCGCCTCCTCCCGGTCCGACGGCCCCAGGTTGAGCTCGGTGACGATGCGGTCGAGGTCGGGATCGCGCAGGAAGTCGGACATGGCACACGGGGGAGGCGGCCGGCTTTCACCTCGGTGCCGAAGCATACGGGAGTGGGGGACGGAGCGTTGGGCCGCGGAGCCCGGGCCGGGTCTTGGCGTTGGAGGCCGGGCCCGCTTTGCGTAGTACCATTCGACGGCTTCGCCGTAAACGTCTCGGGATCCTCTCCCGGAGGACCGACCCAGAGGACGACCGAGCGCTCGGCGCTCTTGCGAAGGAGACCTTCCATGCGCTTCCGCTTCATCTCCAGCTTCACTTCCAAGGCGCGTCCCACCGCGGTCGCGGCCGGCCTGATCCTCGCCGCGACCCTCGCCGTTGCGACTCCCGCCGATGCCGCCGGCGGTGCGGCCTGGGTCGGCAAGGAGAACACCCAGGTCAAGACCGGCGCCGACTACTGGACCCCGGAGCGGATGCGCTCGGCGCGCCCGCTGCCCTTGCCGAAGGTCTCCGCGGAGGCGATCGCCGCGAACGGCACCGAGGCGGACGCCGTTCAGCCACAGGGCGCGCCGCAGGGCGCGAACGGCGCCCGGCCGTCGATCCAGGTGGGCAACGAGCTGGCCCGGAAGCTGTTCGACGTCGATCCCGACGAGCTGGCCGCGGCCAAGGCCGAGCTCGACGCCTACGACGCGCTCGAGGGCGACGACGTCGGCACGTCGGGCGGCCAGTTCTCGAGCACCCGGGTCTTCCCGGACGCCGCGACGACGACCTATCCCTACCTGGCCGTCGGCAAGCTCTTCTTCACCATCCCGGGCCAGGGCAATTTCATCTGCTCGGGCAGCGTGATCAACAAGCGCGTCGTCCTGACCGCCGGTCACTGCGTGCACAACGGCAACGGCAGCCAGGGCGGCTACTACACGAACTTCATGTTCGTGCCGGCGTACCGCAACGGCACCGCGCCGTTCGGGATGTGGAATTGGGCGTTCGTCCTGACCACGCCGACCTGGTTCTCCGGCGGCGCGGTGTTCCCGAACGCCGCGGACTACGCGATGATCGAGACCCGCGACCGCAACGGGCACAAGATCGGCGACGTCTGCGGTTTCCTCGGCTTCCAGACGCTCAAGCTGTTTCCCAATCACGCCCACCTGCTCGGCTATCCGGCCAACCTCGATTCCGGCGAGCGGATGCACGAGGTGACGGCGCAGAGCTTCCAGAGGTCCGCTCCGAACAACGTCGAGTACGGCTCCGACATGCGCGGCGGTTCCTCGGGCGGCCCGTGGGTGCAGAACTTCGGCGTCGTCTCCTCCGGCACGGAAGGAGGCACCAACCCCGCCGAGAACCGGATCCTTGGCGTCACCTCGTACGGTTACGTCGAGACGACCCCGCTCCGGCAAGGGGCCGCGATCCTCGATGTCCGCTTCACGACGCTTCTGAACCAGCTCTGCGCCCACCAGTCCGGCAACTGCTAGGCGGGCGCGCTTGAACCCCTCCGCCCGAGTTGCTACACTCCGCGCGCCGCGGAGGAGAGGGGTCGCTGATTCCGCTCGCGCCCAGTGCGCGGGCCACGCCGAACGCCCTTCGTGACGCCGATGTCCAAGGACGACGAACAGAAGAGACTGCTCGGTCGCGCCTCGGGGATCGGCATCGAGCTCGCGGCGGCGGTCGCAGGTCTTTCGCTCGCCGGCTATTGGGTGGACCGCCACTACGGCAGCGGTCCTTGGGGCCTCTTGATCGGCCTGGCCCTCGGCCTGATCGGCGGAACGTACAACCTGGTCCGCGAATCGCTGGTCGCCACCAAAGATGCCGAGCGCGCCGATCGCGAAGATCGCGACGGCGAGCGCTGACCGGCTGTCGGAGAGAGCCGTGAGCGGGTTCGCCCGGTTCGTCGCCGTCTCGGCCGCCGTGGCGGCGGCCTGCGTCGCCGCCGGCTGGTGGCCGACGGCAAGGTTCGCGGGCGAGGAGGCGACGGGCGCGCTCGTCGCCGGATGCGCGATCAGCTGGGCCGCCTCGCTCTTCGGAGCGCTGCCGCTCGCCCGCCTTCGGTCGCCGGGAGGGTTGGGCGCGGCGAGCCCGGTGGTGGTTTTGGCACCCCTCGCGAGCATGGGACTGCGGTTCGCCGCGGTCGTCCTGCTCGGCGCGGTGGCGGCCTTGCGCGGGCCCTGGCCGGCGCGGCCGCTGCTGGTTTGGATCGCTTTGAGCTATCTGCCCCTGCTCGGGGTCGACATCGGGTTCGCGCTCGGCGCCTCGCGAGGCGCTCGCGCGACGAATGCAGAGGGACCGGAGAGATCGGAATGATGCTGTTGGCCGCCGCGGCGCCGGAGAATCCGCTCGAGCACATCGTCCAGCATCCGCTGGTCCAGAAGGCCGCGCCCTGGGCTCCGGGCGGCGCGATCACCCTCCTTTCGGACCAGATCGTGATGATGATCGTCGCGGCCCTGCTGCTGATCCTGATCGTCCCCGCGATGGTCCGGAAGCGGAAGGGCACCGACCCGGTCGGCTCGCTGGTGCCGTTCGGCTTCGGCAACTTCGTCGAAGCGGTCTGCACCTACCTGCGCGACGAGGTCGCGCGGCCGAACCTGGGCGAGCACACCGACCGCTTCGTCAAGTACCTCTGGACGCTGTTCTTCTTCATCCTGACGATCAACCTGCTCGGCCTCTTGCCGATCGCGCCGCTCGGCAAGCTGTTCGGCACGCACGCCGGCGGCACCGCGACCGGCAACATCTGGGTCACCGGCACTCTCGCGGCCTGCACCCTCCTGATGATGGTGATCAACGGGCTGCGCCTGGGCGGCCGGCACTACCTCGCGCACTTCTCGCCCGGGCCGCTCTGGCTGGCGCCGCTCCTCGTGCCGCTCGAGATCATCGGCCTGTTTTCCAAGGCCTTCGCGCTCTGCGTGCGACTCTTCGCCAACATGCTGTCGGGGCACGTTCTCCTCGCCGTGCTGCTCTCCTTCATCACCGGCGCCATGGCGACCAAGGGAGCGCTCGGCCTGGGCATCGCCGTTCCGACCGTGCTCGGCAGCGTCGCGATCATGATGCTCGAGCTGTTCGTCGCGTTCCTCCACGCTTTCATCTTCACCTTCCTGACCGCGTTGTTCCTCGGCCAGTCGGTCGTCTTCCACCACGGCCACTCCGAAGCCGCCGCGGCTCACTAGCTTTCCCGCACCCACGTACGACAAAGGACGGATCCAACATGAGCAAGAAGACGGCAACCCTCGCCCTGGCCCTGATGGTCACCGGCATGCTGCTGATGTTCACCTCGGTCCCTGCCGCCGCGCAGGACGGCGTGAACGCCGCGCCGGCCCCGGCGGGCAGCTCCATCACCACCGACGGCGCGCGCAAGCTCGGCGGCGCGATCGGCGCCGGCCTCGCTCTGCTGGGCGGCGGCCTCGGCATCGGCCGGATCGGCGGCAGCGCGGTCGAGGCGATCGCGCGGCAGCCGCAAGCGACCGGCCAGATCTCGACCGCGATGATCATCACCGCGGCCATGATCGAAGGCGCGCTCCTCTTCGCGGTCATCGTCGGCCTGCTCGCCGTCCTCTAAGGGCGCCCGGGTCTTCTTCGTCTCGAGAGCCTCGCTCCGGCGGGGCTCTCCGCGCGCCGCCTCACCCGAAGACAGGACATCGACCGAGGACGCAACCGATGGCTCGACTGGCTCGAACGACTCGACTGGCTGGAATGACCCGGACCCTGAAGATCGCCCTGCCCGGTCTCGTGACGCTGGGGCTCGGGGGCCTGCCCGCGCTCGCCCAGGAGGCCCACGAGGGGGGAGCCGTCTCGCCGTTCGCGGGCGACCTCGGCAACGTCATCTGGACGCTCCTGATCTTCTTCCTCCTCCTGTTCATCCTCGGCAAGTACGCCTGGAAGCCGATCCTCTCGGGCCTGCAGTCGCGCGAGGCGTTCATCCGCGAAGCGCTCGAGAAGGCCGACCGGGACCGCCGCGAGGCGGAGGCGAGGCTGCAGGAGTACCTCGACAAGATCAACGCCGCCCGCGCCGAAGCCTCGGCGATCGTCGAGGAGGGCAAGCGCGACGCGGATGCTTTGAAGCGGCGGCTCGAAGAGACCGCGAAGGCCGAATCGGCGGCGATCGTCGAGCGCGGCAAGCGCGAGATCGGGATCGCGACCGACACCGCCGTCAAGGAGCTGTACGCCAAGAGCGGCGAGCTCGCGACCGCGATCGCGAGCGGCATCCTGGGCCGCGAGATCAAGGCCGAGGACCACGACAAGATGATCGCCGAGACGATCGCGCGCCTCTCTTCGGCCCCGCCGCGGACGGCCGCGAACTGACCGAGACGATGCCGAGACTCCCGAGCGAGACGACGACATGAAGGGAATCGATCACAAGACATTCGCCCTCGGCCGGCTCTATGGCCGGGCTCTGCTCGACGCGGCGGGGCTCGACGATGCCGAGGCGCTCGGCGGCGAGCTCGCGGAGGTCGCCGCCCTCCTCGATCGCGCGCCGGACCTCGAGACGTTCCTCGCGAGCCCGACCGTCGACGCGGAAGCGAAGACCGCCGCGATCGAAAAGACGTTCCGTGGCCGGGCGAGCGACCTCTTGACCGACGCGCTCCAGGTGATCGGGAGGAAGGGCCGCTTGAGCGCCCTGCGCGCGATCGTCGCCGGGTTCGAGGCCGAGCACCGCGAGGCGCGCGGCATCCTCGCGGCGACCGTCGAGACCGCCCGGCCGCTCGAACCCGCGCAGCTCGCGGCGCTCGAGGCCGCGATCGCGCAGTACACCGGCAAGCGGATCGAGCTGACCGAACAGGTCGACCCGAAGCTCCTGGGCGGCGTCGTGGTCCGCGCCGGCGACGAGCGGATCGACGGCTCCGCTCTAGCGGCGCTCGCCGCCGTCTCGGCCCGTTTGGGCGTGCGCGCGGCGCGCGAAATCGTGAGCGGACCGTCCTATGTGGAAGCCTAACGTCCTTGCGACCGACCGAACCGGCCTGCGCGGGTTCTAGGAAGATACGATGAGATTCAAAGTCGACGAGATTGCATCGGTCATCACCGAAGAGATCCGCCAGTACCGGAGCGCCGCCGATCTCGCGGAGACCGGCAAGGTGCTCGAGGTGGGCGACGGCATCGCCCGCGTCTACGGCCTGTCGAACGCCATGGCGAGCGAGCAGGTGACGTTTTCCAACGGTGCGTCGGGCCAGGTCTTCAACCTCGAGGAGAGCTCCGTCGGCGTCGTCATCCTCGGCGACTACAAGGGCATCCGCGAGGGCGACGAGGTCCGGCGCACGGGCGAGCTGCTCTCCGTGCCGGTGGGCGAGAAGCTGATCGGCCGCGTCGTCGATCCGCTCGGCCGCCCGCTCGACGGCAAAGGCGACATCGTGACCACCGAGCGCCGGCCGCTCGAATGGAAAGCGCCCGGCATCGCCGAGCGCCAGCCGGTCACCGAGCCGCTCCAGACCGGCGTCAAGGCGATCGACTCGATGATCCCGATCGGCCGCGGCCAGCGCGAGCTGATCATCGGCGACCGGAAGACCGGCAAGACCGCGATCGCCGTCGACGCGATCATCAACCAGAAGGGCGGCGACGTGATCTGCGTCTACGTCGCGATCGGCCAGAAGGAGTCGACCGTCGTCGGCGTGGTCGACAAGCTGCGCGAAAACGGCGCTCTCGACTACACGATCGTCGTCTCGGCCTCGGCCGCCGACCCCTCGCCGCTCCAGTACGTCGCGGCCTACGCGGGCGCCGCGATGGCCGAATACTTCATGTACCAGGAAGGGCGCGCGACGCTCGTCATCTACGACGACCTGTCGAAGCAGGCGCAGTCGTA
>DATMZM010000198.1:0-5477 GCA_035607445.1 Thermoanaerobaculia bacterium
CCGCCTTGGAAGCCGCCGGTCATCCCGCGGTCCCCTCCTCGACCAACTTCTTCATGGTGGATCTGAAGCGCGACGTCCGGCCGGTGATCGAGGGCCTGAAGAAACGTGGCGTCGAGGTCGGCCGCTTCTTCCCCGCGCTGCCCACCCACCTGCGCGTCACGGTGGGGACCGCGCCGCAGATGGAGCGGTTCCTGACGGAGTTTCGGGGGGTGATGGGCTGAACGGGAAGGGGCTCCCGCCGCGGACTCCGTGCCCGCGGCGGGATCGCCCGTCAGTTCGGCAGGAAGTGCTTTCTCGCCTCCGAGAGGTCGATGGTGAAGCCGATGTGCCCGCGGATGTCCGATTCCCCTTCGATCAGGTCGTGGTGGTTGGCCCAGGTCACGGAGATCGGGATCTTGACGCCCTTGGCCACCGGCAGCTCCAGCTTGGCGTTGAGCCGGGCGACGGTGTCGAACTTGGCGCTCGGGACGTTGTCGTAGATCTCGTACGCGCCGCTGCCCGCGACCTTGATCCCATCGGCGCTCAACGCGCTCCCCTTGAGGACCAGGACCGAGTACTCGAGCCCGGCCTTCCACATCGTCGGCTTCGTGCCGCCGGGGTTGTCCGTCTCGTTCCACTCGAGGTTGAGATTGAAGTTGCGGTCCTGACCGCCCATCGCGCCGCGGATTGCCGCCATCCTCTTGTCGGGGCCGAAGTCGTCCTTGCGGCTGAGAACGCCGGCCACCAGCGTCCAGATCGGCTTCTTGTCGACCTCCTTCGCCGCAGCTTCCGCCTTCGCCGCGAGCGCGACGTCGGCCTGGGCGAGCGCCAGGATTTGTTCCCGGAGCGCCGGCCGGTCGAGGAATTTCTGGAGCTCGGATCGCGAGAGGCAACTCGGATTGGTCGTCGACCGCAACTCCGGGTTCGTCGTGCCCAACGCCTTGGTGATGCTCACGACGATTTGGTCGAACCGGTCGTCCTGGGCTTCGAAGGCCGAGGAGATGGAGGTGAAGAACGTCTTGTAGTTGTCCGCGTCCCGGCGGTCCCGGGAAGACTTGGAGAGGCGGACGCGGGCCTCCCAGGCGACGATGTCCTGAAGGTCCACGGCCTCGAGGGCCGGGTCGGCCACCCCGTCCCCGTCGCGGTCGAACGAATCGCCCTTCCCGCCGAGCGTGGCCGACAGGCCAAAGCGCCTGGCCAGCGCGTGCTTCTCGTAGAGCGATTGGCGGTCGCGGACCTGCGGATCGAGCGCCGCGAGGACGTCGAAGGGGCTCAGGTTGAGGGTGATCTTGCCGTCCGAGGTGCTCGCGAGCCCCCTCTCCGCGGCGAGCGCGAACAGGGTCGGAATGTCGGCCCCCGAAACCAGCGAGGTCGCGTCGCCGGTGTCCGAGGCCGCCGTGATCTGTTTGCTGTCCGGAGTCTCCAGCGGCTGCTTGCCGGTCAATTCGGCGATGGCCTTGGCCCGGACCTCCGCGAGGATCTGATTGAGACTGACGTCGTCCTCGCCCGAGCAGCTCTGCGCGCGAGCGGCTCCGGGCGAGAACAGGAGAGCGCCAAGGACGGCCAGCGGCCCGATGAGACTGTGGCGAACGGGCCGCATCAGATCACCTGCAGGATGACGGCGAGGTTGTTCGAGGGCACGCTGCTGTCCGAGCCCTTGTTGAGAGCGAACCGCACGAGGTCGCTGACCTGGACCTCGCTCCGCGTGTGCCAGGGATCGCTCGCCGCGAGGAAGCTCCAGGTGAGGGAGTGGAATCCCGGGCTCAAGGGCGGCAGCAGGATGTCGACCTGATCCTTGAGGCCGGACTGGTCGAAGATCACCTTGCCGTCCAAATGGACGCGCACGCGGAAGGCGGACTCGCAGAGCACGACGCGCAGGTTGACCGGCTCGCCTTGATGGAGAGGGACGATGCCGACGTCGATCTCGGGACCGTCGCAACGGGTGGGAAGGGCCTGCGGCTGCGCCGCGGCGACCGCGTCGACGGCCGCCTTGATGGGACTTTTCTTCACTGCCTTCTTCGCGGTTGCCATCTCGTCTCCTGTTCAGGCATCGAATCCGGATGCCTTTCGTTTGGATCGATGAGACGGACGCGATCGCCCGATTCCTCCCTTTCGACTCGCCGCTCAACAGCCGCGCCGTGAGTCGCCCCCGCTCAGTCGTACGCGATGACCAGCTGGGGCCGGTCGGCCGAGCCGGCTTCGCCCGAGTAGAAGCCGACGTAGTCGTTCCCTGAGTCGTCGTTGTCCCCGGTCGTGAAGTGGATGCGCACCTGGGTCTTGCCCCCCTTGTGGATCGCCGCGATCCCGGCGGCGTTGAAGCTGCATTCGGACCAGTCGCCGTTCGACGCGGCGACCGAGAGGGTGCAGACCGCGGTCGCCGCCGCGCTCGCCTCCCAGTCGGCGTTCTCGAGCGCGGTGTTGCCGTTGAAGCCCGCCGTCTGGACGTCGGCCACGAGGTCGCCGTGGGTGGTGAACGGGCTCGTGCCGACGAGCGTGCCGCGCTTGATCCGGAGGGTCGCGACCTCGATCGTGACGGCGTCCGGAATCGACAGCGTGCCGAACGACAGGATGCCGCGGTACTCCTGGTCCGACGAGGAATCGCCGGCCCGGATCGCGCTCGTCGTCGTCGACGTGCTGTTGTTCGAGCCGCCGGCGCTCGAGGTCTCGCTCGATTCGAGCACGTAGCCGTCGTCGCCGGACTGCGAGCTGAAGGTCACCACGTGCCCGGCTTTGAGGATCGGAAAGCTGTCGAAGCCGATGTTCTCCTTCTCGCTCTCCGAAGCGCTCCCCGGGTAGAAGTGCCGGGTGTCGGTCCAGGCGAAGAAGGCGCGAGAGTCCTGAACATCGAGGCCGATGTACTCGCCGTACTGGTTCGGGTTGTAGTTGCCGTTGTCCGTGCTGTTCTCGTCCGACGTCGTGACCGCGCTGTTGTTGAACTCGGCCGAGGCGCTCGTGACCTTGTAGTTGCTCCAGCTGGCGCCGCAGTCGCCCGAGGTGCCGAAGTAGAGGTCGACCTCCTTGTTCGAGGCGACGTTGCGCGCGTCGAGCCAGTTGGCGACGAGCTCGCCGTCGTACTGGTCGACCGCGAGGAACGGGTTGAACTGCACGGTGTCGGTCGTCCCCGCGTCGTTGACCCGCACCGCCGCGTCCCAGGTCGTGCCGCTGTCGGTCGAGCGCTTGACCCAGATGTCCGTGTCCTTGACCGCCCCGCCCGAAGGGAAGTCGGCGTAGGTGACGTACAGGTTGGCGTTGCACGCTCCCCCCGAACGGTCGACGTCGATCGCGCCCAACGGTCCGATGCAGCGGTCGTCCTGCGCCTTCGGGCACGAGCCGCTCGAGAAGCTGGTCAGGTTGGTGTCGACGATCAGGACGGGCGTTGACCAGGTGGCGCCGCCGTTGGTCGATTGGGTGTAGAACATCCGCTCGTTGGTGCACGAGGAGATGCCGCAGGTGAGCGTGTCGAAGATGGCGTGGAGCTTGCCGTTGGTCTGCACCGCGAGGTCGCAGCCGAGGTCGAGGCCGCCGCCGGACGGCGTCGGCAGGTCGACCTCCGTCCAGGTCGCTCCGGAATCGGTCGAATAGGCGACCTTCTCGTTGTTGTTGCGGTCCCAGCAGGTGTAGTGGCGACCGTGGTAGGTGCTCGTCGCCGAGTTGTCGATCAGGTAGAAGTTCTTGTCCTCGACGTCGCTCGTCGACCAGCTGTTCTTGACCACGCCCTGGCCGCTCCAGGTCGCGCCGCCGTCGGTCGAGCGGGCGACGACCATCGAAAAGGCGAACGAGCCGCCGGTGTAGCACAGCAGCATGTAATCGAGGTAGACCGCGTTCGAGTCGCTGCTCCAGGAGAGCGCGGGGTCGCTGCCATAGACCGTCCCGCTGCAAGCGGGCAAAGAGGCATAGGCCGAGGCGCCGGGCGCGCAGGTGTAGTCCCAGGTCGTGCCGCTGTCGCTCGAATAGAAGATCGCCTGGATGCCGCCGCCGCACGTGCCGCTCATGTCGTCCCAGGTGTTCGCCGCGGCGACGATCTGGCTCGTGTCGTTCGGGTTGACCGCGATCTGCACCTCGCCCTGGTAGTCCTCCGGGCTCGGCGACGAGGCCGCGGCGAGGTTGCGGTCGGTGCCGGACGACACCCGCGTCACCGCGGCCGGCCCGGTGTCGACCGGCGCTCCCGCCATCCGCGCATCGACGACCACGTCGCCGTAGAGCTCGCGCGCGGTCTTCTCGTGGAGCTGGATCCAGCGCGTGTGCCATTCCTCCGCGATGCGCGGGATCGCGACCTCGTAGTGGCGCCGCCGCATGTCGATCGAAATGAATTCGCGCGGCGAGAGCGGCAGCTCGCGCAGATAGGCGTCGACCGCCGCGGGATCGTTCATCTTGCCCGAGCGGCCGGGCTCGAGCGCCTTGAGCCGCGCGCTCGCGACGACCTGATCGTAGAGCGGCTCGAGCAGAGCCCGGCGCTCCTCGGGGGTCGGCGGCTTGATCTCCGCCGCGGCGGGGAGCGGGCCGAGCGCACACAGTGCGGCGGCCGAGAGCGCGAGGGACGAAGCGGTGCCACGGAACCAGGCGATCCTGTTCCTCATCGGAGCTTTCCTTTCTCGAACGGCAGGGTTTCGATCCGCGGACCGGCGCGCCCCTCGCGTCGCCCCGCGTATTCCAGCGATCCTGTGGTCCAAGAACACGCGGCAGCGCCAAAACTTGCGGGGGGAGGGAGAGAAAAAGGAGAGCTCCGCGGACTGAACCGCCGCGTGCCCGGCACCCTTGATCAGGACGAGCCCGCACCGAACCCCGTGTTCGAGAACGGACTCGACGATAGACTCGAGGCCCTCATGCCCGAAACCTCACCGTCGCCGGACCCGGACTCCCCTGCCCCTCGGGGTCCGAGCTCCGCCCTCCAATCCGTTCGCCAGCTCGTCCACCCCCATCCGCTGCGAACGCCATGCGGACTGGCCTGGGCGGCCACGTTCCTCGGCTTCCAGCTCAGCCTCGCGGGGACCACCACCGCCTCCTCCCTGATGGCCTGGGGCCAATGGCTCGCCGGCACCTCCATCCTCTACGCGGCGCTCCTCTGGCTCACCCCGGCCGTTCCGGTCACTCGATGGAACGGGCTGCGCATCGCACTGCGGGCTCTCGCGACGCTGGGGCTCTTGGGTTTGGCTTGGGCCGGAGGCTCCCTCGCCCTTTATGCGCGGTCTGGCGGCTGAGCGCCCGGTCGGAGGCTCCGGGAATCCCGAAAGCGACATCCTGGGCGCGCCGAGCTGGAGCTCGGCGCGCCCAGGATTCATCCGAAGCACGTCGGGTTCTAGGACCAGTCCACGGTGCCTGGAGCCGGTTCCTTCACAGTGAGTGGTAGGCTCCATTCGCACCAAAGCGACGACCTTCGCGATGAGACAAAGACCGCAAGCCGCCGGCTCGGCCTGTCGACTGATCCTCTTACTTCTCCTCTGCCTGGCCTGGCCGGGGAGCGCCGGGGCGCACGACACGTGGCTGACGCCAAGCCGGGC
>DATMZM010000371.1:0-5330 GCA_035607445.1 Thermoanaerobaculia bacterium
CATGGGCCGAGGAGGAGGAGACGCCGGCGGCGAGCAGAAGGAATGCAAAGTTTCGCATGAGGCCAAGACTACACCACCGGTCCGGCGTCGTGACAAGGGACGAGCCTGCGGTCTTCCCGGGTCCGCCCCGCCAAACCTCGAAGAAACAAAGAGATACAACTGATGGAAGGCCGGGAAGCCGGGGCCGAGGCGGCGACGCCCTACCCTTGCCACCCGCCGCGTTGTACTGTCGTCATCGAATGCGGGCAGACCTTCGGTTGCGCCTTCCGGGAGCGGCCGGACCTTGCCCGGAGGGGACGAACTCGAGAGGGATCGGTATGCGCCATCGAATCGCGATCTGGATCGGCTTGTCGCTCCTCGTCACGGGGCTCGCCCGGGCGGCGGAGGGCGTGCCGCTCCTGGCCCAATCCCCGACGCTCAGTCGGACGGACGTCGTCTTCGTCTACGGCGGCACCCTCTGGACCGTGCCGCGCGGAGGCGGCGCGGCGCGGCAGCTGACCACGGGCGGTCACGAGCGCTCGCCGATCTTCTCTCCCGACGGCCGGTGGCTCGCCTTCACCGCGCAGTACGACGGCAACGTCGACGCCTATGTCATGCCGTCGGGCGGGGGAGAGCCCAAGAGGCTGACCTGGCACCCGGGCGCCGACGTGGCCGTCGGCTGGACGCCGGACGGCAAAAGCGTGCTGTTCTCTTCGAACCGCGAGGCGTATGCCGATTTCCACCGGCTCTATACCGTGCCCGCGACCGGCGGCCCGGCCGAGGTGCTGCCGATGTGGCGGGGGGAAACCGCGTCGTTTTCTCCCGACGGAACCCGCGTCGCCTACGTGCCGAACCTCATCTGGCAGACCGCTTGGAAACGTTATCGCGGCGGGCAGACGACGCCCATCGACCTGATCCGCCTCTCCGACCTCGCCGTGGAGAGGGTGCCCCGCGAGAATTCGAACGACAGCCACCCGGCCTGGTTCGGCGACACGGTGTATTTCCTTTCCGATCGCAACGGGCCGGTGAGCCTCTTCGCCTACGACACCCGCGCGAAGACCGTGCGGCAGGCGATCGAAAACAAGGGCCTCGACGTCAAGTCGCTCTCCGCCGGTCCGGACGCGCTCGTCTACGAGCAGTTCGGCGGCATCTATCTGTTCGATCCGGCGAGCGGCGCCTCGAAGAAGCTCGACCTTTCGATCGTCGGCGATCTGCCCGCCGTGCGGCCGCACTTCGAGAAGGTGGGAGAGAAGATCCAGGTCGGGCGGATCTCGCCGCACGGCGCCCGCGCGCTCTTCGAGGCGCGCGGCGAGATCCTCACGGTCCCGGCGAAAAAAGGCGACGTCCGGAACCTGACGCGGAGCCCGGCGGTGGCCGAGCGCGATCCGGCCTGGTCGCCGGACGGCAAATCGATCGCGTTCTTCTCCGACGAATCGGGAGAGTACGCCCTGCACGTCGTCGATGCGTCGGGGGGCGGGGTGACGAAGAAGATCGACCTCGGGAGCCCACCCTCCTTCTTCTACGAGCCGATCTGGTCGCCCGACAGCCGGCGCATCGCCTACACCGACAAGCGGCTGAACCTTTGGTACGTGGAGGTCTCCAAAGGAACGCCGGTCAAGGTGGCGACCGACCGCTACGAAGATCCGACCGCGGGCTTCTCCGCGAGGTGGTCGCCGGACGGCCAGTGGCTCGCCTACACGAAGCTCCTGGAAAGCCACCTGCGGGCGGTGTTCGTCTACTCGCTCGCCGCCAAGAAGGAAACGCAGATCACCGAAGGTCTGGGGGACGCCCGCTCTCCCGTGTTCGACCGGGACGGAAAATCGTTGGTCTTCACGGTGAGCACGGACTTGGGGCTCTCCTCGGGTTGGCTCGACCTGTCGAGCTACCAGCATCCGGTCTTGCGCAGCGTTTACGCCGCGGTGCTCAAGAAAGGCGATCCCTCGCCCGTGGCGCCGCTCTCCGACGAGGAGAAGGAGGAAAAGAAAGCGGCGAAGGACGCGGCCCAGGGCGACTCGGTCAAAACGAAGGGCGGGAAGGAAGCCGACAAGACGGACGAGGCGGAAGAGAAGCCGGTCCACGTGACGATCGATTTGGACGGCATCGGCCAGCGCATCGTGGCGCTGCCGATCCCGGCCGCGAACTACGTCGCTCTGGACGCCGGCAAGGCGGGAACGCTGTTCCTCTCCGAGACCGTCGACGTGCCTCGCCTCGACGGGCCGTCGGCGCTTTCGATCTCGAAATTCGACTTCGCCACGCAGAAGACCGAGCCGTACCTCTCCGGGGTGAGCAGCTTCGTGCTGTCGGCCGGCGGCGACCAGGCGCTCTACCGGCAAGGGCCGGGTTGGTTCATCGCGCCGACCGAAGCGGCGCCGAAGCCGGGCGACGGCACGTTGACTCTCGACGCGATGGAGGTCTCCGTCGATCCGCGCGCCGAATGGAACCAGATGTACCGCGAGGTCTGGCGCATCGAGCGGGACTTCTTCTACGACCCGCACCATCACGGGCTCGACCTCGCCGCCGCGCAGAAGAAGTACGCCCCCTATCTCGCGGGTTTGGGCGGGCGCGCCGATTTGAACTATCTGTTCGACGAGATGCTGGGCGAGCTCACCGTCGGCCACATGTTCGTGGGCGGCGGCGACTTGGGTTCGCCGACCGAGGTGAAAGGCGGATTGCTCGGGGCGGACTACGAGATCGACGGCGGCCGGTACCGGTTCGCCAGGGTTTATGACGGCGAGAACTGGAACCCGGATCTCCTGGCGCCGCTCACGCAGCCGGGCGTCGAGGTGAAGCGGGGCGAGTACCTCCTGAGCGTCGAGGGGCGGGAGGTCCGGCCGCCGGCCGACGTCTACAGCTTCTTCGAGAACACCGCCGGCAAGCAGATCAAGATCAAGGTGGGGCCCCACCCGGACGGCCAAGGGGCGCGCGAGGTGACCGTGGTGCCCTTGCCGACCGAGCAGAAGCTCCGCAACCGCGCCTGGGAAGAGGACAACCGCCGGACGGTGGACCGCCTGAGCGGCGGCAAGCTCGCCTACGTTCACGTTCCGGACACGAACGTCGGCGGCTACGTCAACTTCAACCGCTTCTACTTCGCCCAGGTGGGCAAGCTCGGCGCCGTGATCGACGAGCGCTACAACCACGGCGGCGAGGTGGCGGACTACATCGTCGATCAGCTCAAGCGGCCGCTGCGCAACTGCGTGATCTCCCGCGAGGGGGAGCCGTTCTGCTCGCCGCTCGCGCAGATCTACGGGCCCAAGACGATGATCATCAACGAGATGGCCGGCTCGGGGGGCGATGCGTTGCCGTGGATGTTCCGGCAGGACCAGGTGGGCCCCCTGGTGGGCACCCGCACGTGGGGAGGCCTGGTGGGGATCTACAACTATCCGACGCTTCTCGACGGCGGAGCCGTCACCGCACCGCGGGCCGCCATCTACGGCCTCCACGGCGACTGGGAGGTCGAAAACCACGGCATCGCCCCGGACATCGAAGTGGCCAACGATCCGGCCTCCGTCGCCGCGGGACACGACCGCCAGCTCGAAAAAGCGGTCGAGGTCACCTTGGAGGCGCTCGAGAAAAACCCGGTGGTGATTCCGCCTCCTCCGCCCTACCCGAACTATCACAAGGAGTGATCGCTCGAGGCTCCGAGGGCGGTTTCCACCCGGTGCGCTCTGGAGTCAGTCGAAGACCTGTTCGAGGCGGGCGCTGCGGAGGCGCCAGCCGTCGCCTGTGAGGGCGAGGAACACCTTGCCCCGTTGGCGCTCGACCGAAGGCGGTTCGGACGAGCGGTCGACGATCTTCCCTTCGACCTCGAGCTCGGCGCGCTTGCCCTTCATCCGCCCCGAAAGGATCTTCACGTCTTCGAGCAAGGAACCCCTCCCGAGCTCGTAGCGCACGGGCACCGCGAGGTCGGCGAACGTCTGGTAATAGTCGAGATTCAAGTTGACCACCCACGCGTCGTCTTTGGCGAAACAGGCGGAGATCACCGCAGCCTTGTCCGGTTTGGCCTGCTCCGTCATCGCCGCGGTGCAGGCGAGATACGACCGCCCCGGCTCGCCGCCGCCCTTCGGGAGGTCGGTCAGACCCGTGACACGGTAGATCGGGACGGAGAGGGTGAGGTCGATGTCGGGGCCGTCGCCGTCTTTCAAGGTGGCCGAGGAGACCTTGATCGTCCCCGAGAGGAGATCTTTTTCGAACTTGGTTTTCGCCATCTCCGAGAGCGCGCCATCCATGCACCAACCGCAGGATGCATTTGGAATGTAGAAGCCGCCGCCCCCCGACCACGAGCCGTCCATGCGAAATTCGAGCGTCGCGTTCGGCGAGCCATCGACCTGCCGGTCGACCTCTCCTTCGAGGTCGATCGCCTCGTCGATCGCGGCATGATCGAGCTTGGCCGCGGAAAGGCGCAGGATCAACGCGGGATCGTCGCCGAAGTAGTCCTTCCCCTCGTAGAGCACGGCGTCGACGACATCGACCGTAACCCCCTTCCGCCCGATCTTTCCTGATACGGCGGCTTGCGCAGTGCCGACGGCGAGCAGTAGAACGGCCAGGATGGTCGTGATCTTGCGCATGGGAATGCCTCCGGAAAGGAGCGTGGATTATGCCACGAACGCGCGCGAGCCTCGCTTTTGCGCCGTGGTTCCCGGCCGTTTGCTCCCACCCTTTGACGCTCAAGAGGCGGGGGAGCAGGACCGCGAGGGATCGCCGAGTTGGTCGAGGCGATCATCCCCAAGCCGCTGCCCGGCGAGACGCGACGCCACCGGTGTTCAGCTCCCGATCACCAGTGTTCCGGCGCTCGCCACCGGTGTTCGGCTCCCGATCACCACTGTTCTGGTGCTCGCCAGTGGTGTTCAGCTCCCGATCACCAGTGTTCTGGTGCTCGCCACCGGTGTTCAGCTCCCGATCACCACTGTTTTGGCGCTCGCCACTGGTGTTCAGGCCGGATCACCAGTGTTCTGACGCTCGCCACTGATGTTCAGCTCCCGATCACCACTGTTCTGGCGCTCGCCACTGGTGTCAGGTCCGGATCACCAGTGTTCTCGCGCTCGACACGGGTGTTCGGCCGCCGATCACTGGTGGCCGGAGGCTCGACCTCGCCGCGGGCCGCCAGAAAATCGACGACAGGAACCCGAGCACCGGCGCCGGCTTGCGATCCACTCGTGGACCCCGCCGGCTCACCTTGATGCATGCGCCTCCCTTGTGCCTCAGGCCCGCCCTAAGCCGGGAGCTGCCAACCGGCGGGGAGTTCACCTTTAGCTGCAGCACTCGCCGATACAGACAATGTAGCTCGGAGTTCCGCCGCTAAGCCGGCAGTTACAGAAGCATTCCTTCTCCTCCGCGGTGTCGCAGACCGCCGG
>DATMZM010000254.1:0-10506 GCA_035607445.1 Thermoanaerobaculia bacterium
GCAAGACGTTCTTCGAGCAGATGGCCGCCGATCGCAAGCTGCTCGTGGTGCCTGCCGATTCGGGAGACTCGGCCAAGCTCGCGGCGCGCTACGCGAACGCCGCGCTCGGCGAGATCGCGATCTCCCACACCGGAGCCGCGACCGTCTTCGATTTCGGGGAGTGGAAGAGCGAGGTCGCTTCCCGCCACAACCCGGACGGCTCGGTCTCCTTCCTCACGACAGCGCCCGGCATCAGCGGGATCGAGCTCGTCGTCGGCTCGGGAGCGAAAAGGACGCTCATCGTGCGCGATGCACAGCACAAGTACGTGTTCGACGAAAAGTAGACCGGTGTCGACTGGGATTGCTCCCCTCTCGCTCGTGATCTAAGCGAGGAGGTCGTCTTTGCTCGGTAGCTCGACAACCTGCGCTGCCGCCTCGACGATCGCTGTGGCGTGCTCGATGGCGCGTTGAGATTGGCCGGCGGAAAACGCCTCTCCCGGTGTACCGGAATCGAGGCCGTTCGGGTAGCGGGTCGGAATGTAGAAGAGGTCGAGCTCGCGCCCGGCATCGACCAAGGCGTCGAGAACCGCAACGCGCGGCTCCAGACCCTCGATCAAGGCACGAACGTTGTGGCCGATGACCACCCGCGCACCGCGGTGGTAGTGCACAGCCTTCACGGCCTTTTCCGCTCCCTGCTGGGCGTGAAAGCAGGCCGGCGCATGGAAGCCGCCGGCGGCTGCGTGGCGGGCCCAGGCCAACTCCTCGCCGGCCGCAGCCAACCAGCGCCTGGCTTCAGCTTCCGGGTCGCGCATAGAGGAGGACTCCTTCTCGAGCGATCGCGTCGAAAATGCCCATCCGTCGCTCCAATCCGAGCGCGAACTCTTCCGGTGTATAAACCAACAGGTCGACGGAAACCGGCAGCGCATCGAGCAGCTCGCAAAGCAGAGACCCGCGCTCGGTCGGCGGCCGATCGGTGCTGAGCACGACCACCACGTCGAGATCAGAGTAACCGTCCCCAGTGCCTCGTGCGTAGGAACCGAAAACGACGGCACGCTCCGCACCAGATCGCCGCAACGGCTCCGCGGCGATCTGCGCCAGCTCGGCGAGGGTGTAGGTGGCTGGCGATCGAAGGACGGTGACTTCGGCTGCCATCGGCGAGATCATAGCAGGCACCCTTGGGGCGGATGAGGGCACCCGTTTGCGCTGGCGAGCGAATCCAGCCGCCGCTCAGACGTACTTCAAGAAAGGGTCGTCCCGAATATAGGCGAGCTGTTGGCCCAGGTAGGGAAGATTCGGCAGGCCGTGCCAGGAGCGCAGCAGGTGATAGCTCGACGAGGTGAGGAGCTCCGTCGCATCCACCGCTTCCTGCCAGCCGGGCGTCCGGATCTCGACGACCGTTTCCTGGTTCGGGAGGATGCCGAAATCTCAAGCCCCGCAGAGTCGGACGAGGAAATCGATGCGCTCCGCGAGCGAGTCGAGGGAGCTCGGAGTCTCCGTGTCCGGGTAGAGCGAGCCGTCAAGCCACATCGACATGGCCAAACTACGGTCAGGGCTTCCCTTCGCCCGCCCCCGCCCCCTCGCCAGCCCCCACCTGCCACCCACCCCCCAACGCCTTGAACAGCGTCACTCCCGCGGCGAGCTCGCGGCTGCGGGCTTGGGAGAGGCTGAGCTGGGCCGCGAAGAGGCTGCGCTCGGCGTCCAGGACTTCCAGGTAGGAGGACTCCCCGGCTTCGTAGCGGAGGTCGGCGAGCTTCTTGGCTCGCTCGAGGGCTTCGACTTGGCGCGCCAGGGCTTCGCGCTCGGCGATTCCGGTGCGGCGGGCGGCGAGGGCGTCTTCGATGTCGGCGAATGCGGTTTGGATCGCCTTGGTGTAGGCGGCGAGCGCCTGCTTCTGGCGCGCGGTCGCGGCTTCCACTTCGCGGCGGGTGCGGTGGGCGTTGAAGATCGGCTGCACGAGCGCGAGCGCGGCTTGCCAGACTCCCGTTCCGGTTCCGAAGAGGTTCGACAGCTCGCGGCTCTCGGTGCCTCCGGAGGCGGTGAGCGAGATGTCCGGAAAGTACGCCGCTCGCGCGAGGCCGATGCGGGCGTTCGCGGCGATCAGGCGCTGTTCGGCGGCGACCAGATCGGGTCGCCTCACGAGCAGATCGGAGGGCAGGCCGGCCGGGACGTCCGGCAGCGTGAAGGAATCGAGCGGCGCGCTCGCGTTGCCCGGGCCGGTCGAGGCGCTCGTTGCATTGGAATCGACGGGAGCGTTGGGCTCGGTGGGAGTCGCCGCCGGGGCGATCGGAGCGGGCAGGTTCGGCGCCGGGCGCTCGATCGTGCCTCCGATCCGGCCGAGGAGAACCGCGAGGCGATCCTCCTCCTGGCGGATCTGGCGTTCGAGCGCGGGGACCGTCGCTTCGGTCGAGGCGAGCTCCGCTTGCGCCTGGGCGAGGTCGAGCTCCGAGATCGCCCCGGCGTCGTACCTCTCCCCTTGGAGGCGGACCGACTCGCCCCGGGTGCCGCGCGTGCCGCGCGCGATCGCGAGCTGGCGGTCGAGCGCGGCGAGGTCGAACCAGGCGGTCGCGACGTCGGCGGTCAGGGTCAAGGCCACGTCCCGCTGCCCTTCCGCGGTCGCCAGGAGGTCCGCCCGGGCGGCTTCGGAGGCGCGCCGGTAGCGGCCCCAGAAATCGAATTCGTAGGAGACGCTCGGTCCGACGCGGAAGCGATCGAGCTCGAGCGGGATGCCGGGCGGCAGCTGCGAGGTGTCCTGCGACAGCCGCGTGCGGGAGGCCGAGGCGTTGACGGAGACCTCCGGATAGCGGTCGGCGTCGGCGATCCCCAGGAGCGCTCGCGCCTCTTCGACCCGCGCCGCGGCGGCCGCCACGTCCTGGTTCGCGGCGAGAGCCTCCCGCTCGAGCCGGTCGAGCGCGGGATCGCCGAAGGCCGTCCACCAGGCGTCGGGGACCGCGCCCGCGAACGTCGGCTGCGAGTAGCCGGACGGGAGCGCGACCTCCGGCCGCTTGTACTCCGGCCCGAGCGTCGTACAGGCCGAAAGGGAGACGGCCGCGGCGACCGCGAAGCCCGGGAGACCAAGAGTCTTCATGACGCGCTCCTTTCCTCTGCCGCCGCGGTCGCATCCGGATCCCGAGTCGGGCGGCGATCGCGGCCCGACACCCAGCGGAAGAAGAGCGGGATGAAGGCGACGGCGATGAGCGTCGCGGCGAGCATGCCGCCCAGGACCCCCGTGCCCATCGAGCGGCGGGCCGCCGCCCCCGCGCCGGTCGAGAGCGCGAGCGGCAGCACGCCGAGGACGAACGCGAGCGAGGTCATCAGGATCGGCCGGAAGCGCAGGCGGGCCGCCTCCGCCGCGGCCTCGATGACCGATTTGCCCTGCTCGCGCTGCTGGGCGGCGAACTCGACGATCAGGATCGCGTTCTTCGCCGACAGGCCGATCAGGGTGACGAGGCCGATCTGGAAGTAGACGTCGTTCGGCAGGCCGCGCAGCTTGACGGCGAGCAGAGCGCCGGCGAAGGCGAACGGCACGGAAAGCAGGACCGCGATCGGCAGCGTCCACTTCTCGTATTGCGCGGAGAGGATCAGGAAGACGAAGACCAGGCCGAACAGCATCACCTGCGCGGACGAGCTGCCGCTCTTCTTTTCCTGGAAGGCGCTGCCGGTCCAGGCGACCCCGAAGCCCGGCGGCAGCTCTTTGGCGGCGATCTCCTCGACCGCGGCGAGCGCTTCGGCCGAGCTCTTGCCCGGGGCCGGAGAGCCGAGCAGCTTGACCGAAGGATAGAGATTGTAGCGTTCGAGCGTCTCCGCTCCCGAGCCGTACTGGAGGGTGATGAGCGAGGCGAGCTGCACCATCTCGCCGCTCGACGAGCGGACGAAGAGCTTGGTCAGGTCTTCGGGCCGCGACCGGAACTGCGCGTCGTTTTCGAGCTGGACCCGGAACACCCGGCCGGCCTTGTCGAAGTCGTTGACGTAGAGCGTGCCGAAGCCGGTCTGAAGGGTCGAGAAGACGTCGTCGACCGAGACCCCGAGCGCCTTCGCCCGCTCGCGATCGAGACGGATGTTGATCTGCGGCGAATCGGAGCGGAAGAGGGTATACACGCCCTTCAGCCGCTTGTCCTGGTTGAGCTTGCCGAGGAAGTCCCGGGTCACCTGGGCGAGGTGGGCGGTGTCGCTCTCGCCGCGGCTCTGCACGTAGCCCTCGAAACCGCCGGTCGTGCCGAGCCCCTGGATGGCCGGCGGGTTGAAACCGACGACGATCGCCTCGCGGATCCCGGCCGTCTGGCCGAAGAAGCGGCCGATCGTGGCGTCGAGCGAGAGGTCGGGCTTCTTTCTCTGGTCCCACTTCTTCAGGATGACGAACATCGTCGACACCGAGCTGTTGCTGCCGCCGCCCACGAAATCGATGCCGTTGATCGTCGCCACGTGCTCGATCGCGGGATCTTTGAGCAGGACGTCCTCGACCCGCTTCGCCACGGCGTGCGTGCGCGCCAGGGCCGCGCCGTCGGGCAGGAGCGCGGCGGCGATGAAATAGCCCTGGTCTTCGGCCGGCACCAGGCTGCCCGGCACGATCCGGAACAGCCCGAAGGCGGCGAGCACCACGAGCAGGAAGAGCACGGCGCCCAACCCCGGCCGGCCGAGCAGGAAGCGGACGATGCGGACGAAGCGGTTGGTGCCGTTTTCGAACCGGTGGTTGAAGGCGCGGAAGAAGCCTCTCGGCTCCCGGTGCTCGCGCAGGACGAGGGCGCACAGCGCCGGCGAGAGGGTGAGCGCGACGAGCCCCGAGATCGAGACCGACATCGCGATGGTGATCGCGAACTGGCGATAGAGCTGGCCGGCGAGGCCGCCCAAGAAGGCGACCGGCAGGAACACCGAGGCGAGGACGAGGACGATCGCGACCACCGGGCCGGTGACCTGGGTCATCGACTCGAACGCGGCGTCGCGCGCGCTCTTGCCCTCGGTGCGCATGATGCGCTCGGTGTTCTCGAGCACGACGATCGCGTCGTCGACCACGATGCCGATCGCGAGCACGAGGCCGAAGAGGGTGAGCGTGTTGATCGAAAAGCCGAGCGCGTACATGCCGGCGAACGTGCCGACGAGCGAGACGGGCACGGCGAGCATCGGGATCAGCGTCGCGCGGAAGCTCTGGAGGAAGAGATAGACGACGAGGAAGACGAGCAGCATCGCCTCGAGGAGCGTCTTGATCACCTCTTCGATCGAGACCTTGACGAAGCGCGTGGTGTCGAACGGCAGCTGGTACTCGATCCCGGCCGGGAAGCTCCGCGCGAGGGCCTCCATCTCCGCCTGGACGCCGGCCCCGGTCTTCAGAGCGTTCGCGCCCGGCTGGAGGAAGACGCCGAGGAAGATCGCCTCCTGTCCGTCGAGCCGCGCCTCGCGGTCGTAGTCGCGGGCGCCGAGCTCGATCCGCGAGACGTCGCCCAGGCGCAGGATCTTGCCGTCGGGGTCCGCGCGCAGCACGATGTTGGCGAACTGCTCGGGCGCCTTCAGGCGGTCCTCGGCGGTCACCGTGTAGGTGAGCTGCAGGTCCTGGCTCACCGGCTCCTGGCCGACCTTGCCGACCGCGAACTGCGCGTTCTGCTCGCGCACGGCGTCCGCGACGTCGGTCGCGGTCAGGCGGTATTGGGCGAGGAGGTCGGGACGCAGCCAGATGCGCATCGAGTAGTCGCGGGCGCCGAAGATCTGCACGTCGCCGACGCCGGGCACGCGCTTCAAGGGCTCGAGGACGTTGAGCGAAGCGTAGTTCGAGAGGAACACCGAGTCGTAGCGGCCCGACGGCGAGGTCATGGTCACGATCTGGATGAAGTTGTTGCTCCGCTTCTGGACCGTGACGCCGTTGCGCCGCACCTCTTCGGGCAGGCGGGGCTCGGCCAGGCGGACCCGGTTCGAGACGTTGTTCGCCGCGAGGTCGATGTCGGTGCCGATGTCGAACGTCACCGTCGTCGAGACCAGGCCCGAGGAGGTCGAGACCGAGTTGATGTAGAGCATCCCCTCGACACCGTTGATCTGCTCCTCGATCGGCGCGGCGACGGTCTTCTGGAGCGCTTCCGCCGTGGCGCCGGGATAGATCGAGGTCACCGTCACCTGCGGCGGGGAGATCTCCGGATACTGGGCGATCGGCAGGTTGACGATCGCCGCCAGGCCCGCGAGGACGATGACGATCGAGAGGACGCTGGCGAAGATCGGGCGGCGGATGAAGAAGTGCGAGAACATGCGATCCGCCTCAGCTTCCCGCGCCCGCGGCAGGCTTGGCCGGAGCCGCACCGGCGGCCGCCGGCTCGACGACCTGGACCGGAGCGCCCGGCGCGACCTTGACCGTGCCGTCGACGATCACCCTCTCGCCCGCCTGGAGCCCCGATTCGACGAGCCAGTCCTGGCCGAGCCAGTCGCCGACGGTCACCGGCCGCACCTCGGCCTTGTTGTCGGCGCCGACCACGAAGACGAACTTGCCCTGCGGTCCCTGCTGCACCGCGCGCTGCGGCACCAGGATCGCGTTCGGCCGCTCGATGCCGAGGAGACGCACGCGCACGAACTGCCCCGGGACGAGCGCTCCCGCCGCGTTCGGCAGCTGCGCCCGCAGCGCGACGCCGCCGGTCTCGGGATCGATCGACGAGTCGGAGAAGTTGACCCGGCCGCGCTCGGGATGGACCGTGCCGTCGGGCAGCACCAGCTCGACCTCGAGCTGATCGGTCCCCGGCGACGTGACCCGCTTTTCGGCGATCCCCTGGCGCAGCGCGAGCATCGTCTGGTCGGGCACGCTGAAGCGCACCCAGATCGGCTGCACCTGCCAGATCTTCGTCAGCAGGCTCGCGTTCGGATCCGCGCCCGGCCCGACCAGGCTGCCGTCCGAATGCTCGGCCCGGCTCGACAGGCCCGCGATCGGCGCGTCGACCCGCGTGTAGGCGAGGTCGAGCTTCGCCTGGTCGAGGCGCGCCTGGACCGCGAGCATGGCGGCGCGCGCCTGCTCCACGTCCGACACCGCGTTGTCGTAGTCCTTGCGGCTCGTCGCGTGGGCGGCGACCAGCGGCTCCAGGCGCTTCCGGTCGCGCTCGGCGCGCGAGACCTTCGCCTTCTCCTCCTCGAGGTTGGCCGCCGCGGCCTGCACCTCGGCGCGGTATTCCGCCGGATCGATCTGGAACAGCATCTGGCCCTTCCGGACCGGCCGCCCCTCCTCGTAGGTCCGGCGGAGCAGGATGCCCGAGACGCGGGCGCGGACCTCGACCTCGCGCGAGCCCTCGACGCGGCCGGTGAATTCGTACGGCACCGGCACGGTCTTGGGCGCGATCGTGACCGCGGTCACCTGGGCGGGGGGAGGCGCGCCTCCCGGGCCGGCTCCGGGCGGGCCGCCCTTCCCCTTGCCGCCCCCGCAGGCGCCGAGCGCGAGGAGGGAAGCCGTCGCGAGGACGGTGGCAAGGGCTCGAGGGGCGCAAAAGGCGCGAACAGCGCCCTGCGGCAGCCGGGTCTCGGCGCCGGGCGCTGTGAACAGGCGGGGTCGGTTCATCGCGGGCTCCTGGATCATCAGATCGATCAAATGGCTGTGCCTTCTGCTGAACACATGCGCAACGCGTCGGGCCGGAGGATCATTCCCGGGGTCTCGGGCAAGGACGAACCGACCCATCGCGCCCCGAATCGTAGCAGTCTCGCCAAGGTCGAGGTCGCCCGGCCGTCGCCCGGGGGTCCTGCACCCGCCGGCCCGGCGACGGTCTAGAATCGAGACCTCCCGAGAAGCGGTGGCCGGATCAGGCCGCGAGAGACACTCCTCCATGCCGGCGGACGACCCCACCTCACTCCTCTGGCCGCGCGGCCGGGGACCGACCGGCCCTCCGGGCGGGATCGCCCTCGGCCCCGGCCAGCTGCTCGGCCGCTACTACGTGCTCCAGGAGATCGGCCGCGGCGGGATGGGCGTCGTCTACGCGGCGTTCGATCCCGAGCTCGACCGCAAGGTCGCGCTCAAGATCCTCCACTCCGGGGTCGGCCGGGACGACGGCGAGGGCCAGGCGCGGCTCCTGCGCGAGGCGAAGGCGCTCGCCCGGCTGTCGCACCCGAACGTCATCCAGGTCTACGACGCGGGGGCGGTCGGCGGCGGGGAGCTGCAGGTGTTCGTCGCGATGGAGCTCGCGGAGGGGATGACGCTCGACAGGTGGCTCCTTGCGCCCCGCTCGCGGAGCGAGGTGCTCGCGGCGTTTTCGGCCGCCGGCCGCGGCCTTGCGGCGGCCCACGCCGCAGGGCTCGTCCACCGCGACTTCAAGCCCTCGAACGTCCTCCTGGGCGACGACGGCAGGGTGCGCGTGCTCGATTTCGGCATCGCGCGCCCTGCGGGCGACACCGCGTTCGAGCCGGCGGGAGATCCGCCTCAGGGCCTCGCCTCGGGCTCTCCGCTCCCGGCGATCACCGCGAGCGCCGCGGCCCTCCTCTCGGCGCGGGGCGCCACGGGCGGCTCGGGCATCCGGCTCGACTCGCAGCTCACCCGCGCCGGCTTCGTGCCCGGCACGCCGCGCTACATGGCGCCCGAGGGGCTCGAGGGCCGGCCGGTCGACGCGAAGGCCGACCAGTACTCGTTCTGCGCCGCGCTCCACGAGGCGCTCTACGGGCTCCTCCCCTACGACGGGCACAGCAGGGCCGACCTGCTGCGCGAGGTGCGCGCCGGCCGCCGCCGCGAGCCGCCGGCCGGCTCCCGCGTGCCGGCCTACCTCCGTCGCATCCTGGATCGCGGCCTCGCGATCGACCCCGCCGCCCGCTATCCGTCGATGGACGCGCTGCTCGCCGATCTCGGCCGGGACCGCGCCGCCGAGCGGCGGAGATGGGCCGTGGCCGCCGCCCTGGCCGCCCTGGTCGGGTTCTCGGTCTGGGCGCTCGCCTCCTCCGCGCGGCGGCAGGATCGGACGTGCGCGGGCTCGGAAGCCCGGCTCGCGGGCATCTGGGATCCCGCGCGCAAGGGCGTCTTGCGCCGCGCGTTCCTCGCCTCCGGCCGGCCCTTCGCCGCCGACGCCTGGAAGGGCGTCGAGCGCGCTCTCGACGCCTATGCGCGGGGCTGGATCGACATGCGCCGGGAGGCCTGCGAGGCCACCCACCGGCGCGGCGAGCAGTCGGCCGGGCTGCTCGACCTGCGCATGCGCTGCCTCGACCGCAGACTGCGCGACGTCACCGCTTTGACCGGACTGTTCGCGGCCGGGGCGGCGAAGGATTCCGGCCTGATCGAGCGGGCGGTCTCCGCGAGCCAGGACCTGCCGAGCCTCGCCCAGTGCGCGGACGTCGCGGCGCTCACCGCCCCGGTGCCGCCCCCCGCGAGCCCTGCTGCCCGGCGGGCGGTCGGCGATCTCGAAGGGCGGATCGCCGCGGCCCGCGCTCTCTACACGACCGGCAAGTACGGGGACGGATTGCAGGCCGCCGAGGCGACCGCCCAGGCCGCGGCCAAGCTCGGCTACGCCCCGGTCGAAGCCGAGGCTCTCGACCTGCGGGCCCAGCTCGAGGATGCGCAAGGCGCGTACGAGAAGGCCGAGGCGACGTTGTTCGCGGCCCTCGCCGCGGCGCAGAAGGGGCATCACGACGCGCTCGTCGCGCGGGCGTGGACGCAGCTCGTCTGGGAGGTGGGCTTTCACCAGACGCGCTTCGACGAAGGGGAGCGCTGGGGGCGGATGGCCGCGGCGAGCCTCGACCGCCTCGGGGGCGCCGCCGAGAACCCGGAGCTCGACGCCGACCTCGCGAGCAACCTCGGGGCCGCGCGCGATTTGAAGGGCGATCATGCGGCCGGCGTCGCTCTCGAGACCCGGGCGCTCGCGATCTACGAGAAGGCGCTCGGCCCCGACCATCCGAGCGTCTCGCGGGCGCTCAACCGCCTCGGCAACGCCTGGTTCCAAGGCGAGCACTATACGGAGGCGCTCGCCGCCTATCGCAAGGCGCTCGAGCTGACCCTGCGGACGCTCGGGCCGCGGCATCCGACGGTGGCGGTTCGCCTCGGCAACATCGCGCTCGTGCTCGAAGCGCAGGGGCGCACCCAGGAATCGCTCGCGACCCAGCTCCGGGCGCTGCGGATCGAGGAGGCAGCCCTCGGCCCGGACCACCCGCGGCTCGCGGCGACCCACGGCAACCTCTCGGGCCTGCTGCTGATCATGGACCGCCCCGAGGAGGCGCTGGTCCATGCGCGCCGCGCGCTCGAGATCGACCAGGCGAGCGGCGATCCGGCCGACCTCGGCATCTCGTGGCTCAACGTTTCCGACAACCTGCTCGCCCTCGGCCGCTTCCGGGAAGCCCTGGCGACGAACGCCTCGGCGCGCGAGCAGCTCCAAAAGGCCGTCGGCCCGAAGCATCCCTGGACCGCGACAGCGGAGGCGAGCCAGGGCCGCATCCTCTTCGCGCTGGGCCGCCCGGCCGAAGCGATCGGTCCCCTGCGCCGCGCGAACGCGGTCTTTCCCGCTGACGACCTCTCCGCGAACGCGGCGCTCGCCCGCCTGACCCTCGCCCGCGCCCTCTGGGCGACGGGAGGCGACCGGAGCGAGGCGGTCGCCCTGGCGCGCC
>DATMZM010000286.1:0-4736 GCA_035607445.1 Thermoanaerobaculia bacterium
CGGGCGTCGATGCGGACGGAGTTGGCGAGGTGGGAGTCGAGGATCGCGGCGAGCTGGCCGGCGAGGGCGCGGTCCTTGAAGCTGAGCGCGATCTCGGTGTTCAGGAACTCCGAGCGCGGGTCGAGGTTGAACGAGCCGACGATGCCGGTCTCGCCGTCGATCACCGCCGCTTTCGCGTGCAGGCACTCGGGGCCCTGGTACTCCCAGATCTCGACGCCGCTTTTGACCAGCCTCGCCTTCTTGCCGACGTAGCCGGCCTGGGCCAGGAGGTTGTCGGTGCTGCCGAGCGAATTGGTCAGGATGCGCACGCGGACGCCGCGCGCGAGCGCGTGCTTGAGCCCCCGGCGGAAGGCGTGGGACGGAATCAGGTAGGGGGATTCGATGAGGGCGGACTCCCGCGCCTGATCGAGCAGCGAGAGCAGCTCGTGGCTCACCCCGCGCGCCGACCCTTTCGGGCCGACCGGATCGTGGAGGAAGCGGACCGGTCCGACCTCGACCGGGTCCTCGCGCGCCCGCTCGGGATCGTGCCGCGCCTCCTCCACCTGCCGGTCGAGCCAGGCCTTGTGCGGCGCGAGCTTCCGTCCGGCCGCCAGACGCTCCGCCGGGGTCGCCCCGGAGACCACCGGACGGACCTCGCCGCTCGCCCAGAGCCGGTCGAAGTAGTCGCGCGCTTCGGTCGCCGCCTGGCCCTGGACCCGCAGGTCGCAATCGATGTAGTTGCGCTGCTTGATCTGGCGGCCGAAGCCGAAATAGGTGCTCTCGATGTTGCGCCCGCCCGCCACCAGGTCCCGGTCGTCCCCGATCAGGAGCTTGTCGTGCATGCGGCGGAAGATCCAGCCGAGCTTGTCGAGGCGGAACGGGTGGTACTCGCGGATCTCGATCCCCTCGCTCTCGAGATGGCCGACGAGGGCGGGCGGGATCTTGTTCCACTGCGCGTCGACGAGGAGCCGGACGGTCAGGCCGCGCCGGGCCGCGTCGCGCAGGAGCGACAGGCTGGTCAGCGAGAACGGGTCGTCGCCGATGATGAAGTAGGAGGCGCGCACCTCCCGCTGCGCCTGGAGCATCAGCTCGACCCGCGCCTCGATCGCCTCGCGGTCCGTATCGAGGATCACGACCCGGTCGGCGCGCGACGCCGGAGCGAAGAGGAGAATCGCCCCGAGAGCCGCCCAGGCCGCGAACCGGGCCGGAACGCGGCGCCCCTCTGCCCCCGACCTCTCGCGCTGCCGATCCATCCGAGCTTCCTCCCCCCAAGTGAGCGGCGATCTTATGCGGAAGCCGGCAAGGCGCCCGGACGAGGGCCGGAGACGAATCAAGCCGGACGTCCATCTAATACCGGCCGCCCTCGCCGTCGTCTGAGCTGGAAGGGCCGGCGGGATGGCCTCGCCGGGCCGAATCGGGAGAATCCCATGAAGCGCAAGCTCCAGCTCCACCGCGACACCCTCCGCAACCTCGATTCCGTCGACGGCGTCGACGGCGGCGGCATCGGCGGACCGACCCAGCAGGTCTCGGTCTGTATTCGCTGTTCGGGCGGCGGAACCTGCGCATTCCCCTGCACGCTCCAGCTGTCGGTGTGCGTGCAGGCGAGCTGCCACTGCTGATCCGATCGGTTTCGAGCCCTGGAGCTGCTTTCCGTGCCTGACGTCGGACGATCCCGGGCGGCCTCGGCCGCCCGGCTTTTTTCTAGCCCGGCGCCGGCGGGACCAGCGCTTCCATCTCGATCTCGATCAGCATCTCCGGGTCGATCAGGGCGCGCACCTCGACCATCGAGGTCGCCGGCCGGTGGTCGCGGAAGACCTCGCCGTGGGCGCGGCCGAACTCCTGCCAGCGGGAGATGTCGGTGACGAACATCCGCGTGCGGACGACGTCGGGAGCGCCGGCGCCGAACTGGGCGAGGGCCGCGAGCGCGATCTCCAGGCAGCGCTTCGCCTGGGCGTAGGCGTCGCCGGGCGCGAAGGTCGAGCCGTCCGGGGCGACGGGCGCGGTGCCGGAGACGAAGATCTGCGCGCCGGCGCGCAAGGCCCGGCAGTAGCCGACCTCCGCCTCCCAGGGCGCGCCGCTCGAAACCCGTTCGAAGCTCATAGGACGAGGCTCGCGCCCAGCCCCGAGGAGCCGTTCATCCGCCCGTCGCGGATCGCCGCCCGGCTCGCCGCCGGATGCGGCACGCCGTGCGGCACGGCCAGGCGCGGCGCCAGGACGAGGTCGAAGGTGAAGGGGATCTCGGGGCAGATCCAGCAGGAGTGGAGCGGCGGCAGCTCCCGGCCGGCCAGGCCGAGGCAGTCGGCCAGGAGGGCCCCCTCGGCGATCTCCGCTCTCGCCGGCCAGACGGCGACCGGCGGATGCGAGGCCTCGATCCGGCGCGGTCCGTCGGAGTCGAGCGAATAGCCGCGCGGCCGGGCGTGGAAGAACTCGATCGTCCGCTCCCAGGAGCCGAAGTGCGGGCCGGCGCCGAGATCCGGGCTCGCGGTGCGCGCGGCGACCTCGAGACGCCGGCCGCGCGCCGCCCGCCAGACCCAGGCGTCCGCGTCCGGGTGCTGCGACGGGCGCGGAAAGTCGAGCTGGCCGACGGCGGCCGGCGAGCCCGAGAGGAGCCGGGCGCCGGGGAAGACCCACGCCGGCAGCAGCATGCGCAGGAAGAGCACCGAAGGGATCCCCTCCTCGTCGAGGACGTAGACGCGGACGTTCATTTGCGGATACGAGAGCTTGAGGGCTGGGAGCGCCTGCCAGTGCACCCTCTCGTGGTGGAACAGGAGGGCCGAGGCGAAGGCGACGTCCTCGCCTTCCCAGGCGTGGGTCTGGTAGCGCAGGGCCGCCGGCAGCTCGGGCAATCCCGCGCGGGGGAGAGCCCAGTTGAGACAGAGGCAGTCGCGCACCAGGGACCGGATCTTCATGCCGCGAGCGCTCGCTGTTCCGAGGGATGTCCGCAGGACCGCGGAAACCGGAGGGAACCTTAGCGCGCCGAGGGGCGGCCCGGCAACGGGGACCCGGTTCGTCCCGGGTCTCCGGGCTCCCGAGCGGCGGGCTGGTAGAGTCGTCGCGGTCCGCAGCTCCCTCGCGCTTCCGACCCCTCCGAGGAGACCTCCCATGCACGCAACCCGACTTTTTGGCCTCGCGGCCTCTTGCCTCGCCGTCCTCGCCCTCGCCCTTCCGCTCCGTGCCGCCGCTCCGGCCGCCCCGGCGCTTCCGCCAGGGGCCGAGGCGGCGGCGCAGGCGATCCACCAGGGAGCCCTCGAGGCGCCCGTCCGCTTCCTCGCCTCCGACGCCCTCGAGGGGCGCGCGCCGGCGACCCGCGGCGACCAGCTCGCCCGCCTCTACCTCGAAAACGAGCTCCGCTCGCTCGGCTTGACGCCCGGCGGGCCGAACAGCTCCTGGCAGCAGAGGTTCCCCATCGTCGGCATCGACGCCGAGATGCCCCCGGTCTGGAGCTTTTCGGCCGGCGGCAAGACCGTCGACTGGAAGCGGCGCGACGACTACATCGCGGCCTCGGGCGTCCAGAGAGACACCGCCGCGCTCGACAACGCCGAGCTGGTCTTCGTCGGCTACGGCATCCAGGCGCCCGAGTACCGGTGGGACGACTTCAAGGGCATGGACCTCGCGGGCAAGGTCCTCGTCGTGCTCAACAACGATCCCGATTGGGACGAGCAGCTCTTCGCCGGCAAGCGCCGGCTCTACTACGGCCGCTGGGACTACAAGTACGAGAGCGCCGCCCGCCAGCGGGCCGCGGGCGCGATCATCGTTCACACCGGCCCCTCGGCGGGCTATCCCTGGCAGGTCGTCCAGACCTCCTGGAGCGGCCAGCAGTTCGAGCTTCCCGCGGGCGGCGAGCCGCGCCTCCAGGTCTCCTCCTGGGCGACCGAGCAGGCCACCCGGCGCCTGCTCTCGGCCGCCGGCCAGGATCTCGACCAGCTGATCGCCCAGGCGAAGAGCCGCGATTTCCGGCCGGTGCCGCTCGGCATCCGGACCACGCTCACGCTCCACAGCAAGATCACGCAGGCCGAGACCGGCAACGTCCTCGGCCTCCTGCGCGGCGGCGATCCCAAGCTCGCGAGCCAGGTCGTGATCTACAGCGCCCACCACGATCACCTCGGTATCGGCGAGCCGGATGCGACCGGCGACCGGATCTACAACGGCGCCGAGGACAACGCCGCCGGCTGCGCCCAGCTGCTCGCGATCGCGCGCGCCTACGCCGCCCTGCCGCAACGGCCCCGCCGCTCGATCCTGTTCGCCTTCGTCGCCGCCGAGGAGCAGGGCCTCCTCGGCTCCGGGTACTACGCCAAGAATCCGACCTTCCCGCCGGGCGACATCGCGGCGGACATCAACTACGACGGCGGCAACATCTGGGGGCGGACGAGCGACCTCACCTACATCGGCCTCGGCAAGTCGTCGCTCGACGACGTCGTCCGCGGCTTCGCCGCCGTCCAGGGGCGCGAGGTCTACCCCGATCAGTTCCCGGACCGTGGATTCTTCTACCGTTCCGACCAGTTCAACTTCGCGAAGATCGGAGTCCCCTCAATCTACCTCGACACCGGCACCCGCTTCCGCGGCAAGCCCGACGACTGGGGCCGGCAGATCCAGGACAAGTGGGAGGAGGTCCAGTACCACCAGCCGAGCGATCAGATCGACGACAGCTGGCGCTTCGACGGCATGATCGAGGACGCCCGGCTCGGCTTCTTCGCCGGCCTCGCGATCGCGAACGCCGACCGGCTGCCGGCCTGGAACCCGGGCGACGAGTTCGAGGC
>DATMZM010000209.1:0-3187 GCA_035607445.1 Thermoanaerobaculia bacterium
CGGGAGCTCCAGCTCAAGTGCGTCGCCGACCATCGTCGGGTGGTGCGCATGCTGCAGGGGCACTTCACCCTCTACTCGGACCGCCTGCGTGAGTTCGGCCTGCGTCCGCGGACGAAACCGGCGCGCAAGCCCGCCGCTCCCGTTCCGCCCCAGCCCGAACCGACGCCGGAGAACCCGGTAGCGGTCGAAGCCCGGTCGTGAAGCTCCGCGGGGAGCGCGTTCCGGCGCGCTCCCCGCGTCGCTTCCCCGGCAGGGCCCGTTGCCTCCGCCTCCCGTCGCCTGTACCCTTCGCGGCAACGCTGTCGGTCAACGCTGTAGGTAAGCCCATCCATGCTCGACCTCGCCAAGGTTCCGCCCGATCTGTTGCCGGTCGCTCTCGAGAGCAACCTCCGGCGGCTGGGTCCGTCCTACAAGCTCGCCGGCCACCTGGTCGAGGCGGTGCGCCTCCGCCTCGCGGCGGACGCCGCCTGGATGCTCCCGGACCTCGACGTCCCGGCGACGGGGGAGCGGCGGGCGATCGTGCGCGGCGACGAGGCTCTCTACGACGCCGCGCTCGTCGACGCCTTCCTCGCCCGGCGGCGGCCGGCGATCCCGGCGACGACCGTGCTCGCGCGCGTCATCCGCCACGGCCGGCAGGTCGCCCTCGTCGGCGCGGTGCGCGGCGAGCGGCCGTTCGGGCCGGCCGACCGGCGCGCGGTCGACCGCCTGTGCGCCGTCCTCGCCCTCGAGCTCGAACGGCGCGAGAGGAAGCGCCTCTACCGCGTCCTCGACCGGATCAAGGAGAAGGTGGTCGCCGAGCTGCGGCCGCGCGACCTCGCCTACCAGATCCTCGACGGCCTCCACCAGCTGGTCGACTACGACCACTCGTCCGCGTTCCTCACCTGGGACGCCGAGGCGGGCGTCCTGCGGGTGGAGGCCGAGAAGATCGTCTGGACGAAGGCGAAGAGCGCCGCCGTGGGCCGCGAGATCCCCGTGCCGCCCGAGGCGATCGAGACCCTCCAGCGGGGGCTTCGGCACGGCGACCGCGCGCCGGCCGCCGAGGGCGAGCCGGAATGGGCGCGGCGGATCTTCGACGATCCCCAGACCCCCGGCATGCCGCGCATCCGGAGCCTCTTGTCCGCGCCGCTCTTCTTCGGCGACGAGTTCCTGGGCCTGCTCAAGATCGCGGTCTGGAAGCGGCGGCCGTTCGACGACTGGGACGCGCAGGTGGTCGAGCGCTTCCTGCCCGTCGCCGCGGTCGCGATCCGCAACGCGCAGTGGAACCTGTCGCTCGAAAACCAGGCCGCCCAGGCGGAGGTCAAGGCGAGCCTGGTGACGCTCGCGCGGGTGGTCGCGCACGACGTCAACAACGCCGTCGGCGCGATCCTGCCGCTCGCCCAGCAGATGCAGGACGAGCTGCGCACGGGAGGGCACGACGCGGGCGTCCTCGACGAGGACCTCGCCGTGATCATCGACCGCGCGCAGTTCTGCAAGCGGATCTTCGCCAACATGCTACGCGCCGGCGGCACGGGCCGGCCGGGCGACGGGCCGGTCGATCTGAACCGGGCGGTGCGCGAGACGGTCTCTTTCCTCGAGGCCGCGGCGTTACGGCTCGGCATCGAGCTCGAGCTCGCGCTCGATCCGAGCGCCTCGGTGGTCCGCTTCTCGCGCCAGGACCTGGAGCACGTGGTGCTCAACCTGGTCACCAACTCGCTCGAGGCGATGGCGGAGCGGGGGCACAAGATCGTCGTCCTGACCGGCGCGGCGAGCCCGGAGCTCGCGTACCTGCGCGTCCAGGACGACGGGCCGGGCATCCCGGAGAACCTGCGCGAGAAGGTGCTCGAGCCGTTCTTCACCACCAAGACGGGAGGGCACGGCCTCGGCCTCGCGCTCTGCCGCTCGCTCGCCTGGCAGAACGGCGGCTCGTTCGACATCGAGAGCGCCCTCGGCGAGGGGACCGCGGTGACCGTCGGCATGCGCCTGTTCAACGCCACGGGCGGGGAGGCCGCGCATGCCGGTTGAGCGGCGGATCCTGGTGGTCGACGACGATCCGGCGATCCGGCGCGTGATCGCGCGCCTGCTCAAGGGTCATTACCTGTCGCTGGCGGCGACCGCCGCCGAGGCTCTCGCGAGCGCGCGCTCGGAGACCTTCGATCTCGCGCTCGTCGACATCCATTTAGGCGATGCCGACGGCGACGGCTACGCGCTGTGCCGGTCCCTGCGCGAGATCCACCCGCACACCGAGGTGATCCTGATCACCGGCTCGGTCTCGCACGCCGACGAAAAGCTCTACCGGTCGCTGGTCGAGGACGCGTTCTACTTCCTGTTCAAGCCGTTCGACCGGCGGGTCCTGCTCGCTCTCGTCGAGCGCTGCCTGCGCCTCCAGGACGAGCGCGAGGCGAAGGAGGCCTACGCGCAGCGGCTCGACGAGGACTTCGAGCGCGCCAAGCGCTTCCAGCTCTCGCTCCTGCCGCGCGAGCCGGTGAGCCACGCCGGCTGGCGGGTGGCGGGGGTGCTCCAGAGCTGCGACCAGCTCGGCGGCGATCACTTCCACGCCCAGACCTGGGGCGAGGAGACGGTCGATTTCGCGATCAGCGACGTCGTCGGCCACGGCGTCTCCGCGGCCATGTACGCCGGCATGCTGCGCTCGACGCTCGACGCCGCGCGCCGCCGCTCGACCGATCCCGAGCGGGTCGCCCGCTGGCTCTACGACGGCGTCGACTTCTTCGACGGCCGCAAGTTCGCGACCCTCGTCTACGGCCAGCTGTCGAGCGTGGGGAACGCCGGGGGCGCCGGGAGCGTCGGCCGCCTGCGCTATTTCAACGCCGGCCATCCGCCGCCGATCCTGCTCGCAAACGGAGGGCTCTCGACCCTGGATTCGACCGGGGGCCTCGTCTGCACGCCGTTTCGCGCCCGGCCGCCTGCCATCGCGGAGGTCGAGCTCGCGCCCGGAGATCGCCTCCTCGCCTATACGGACGGCGCCTTCGAGGCGCGCAACGAGAGCGACGAGGAGCTCGGACGCGAGCGGCTCGCCGAGCAATTCGCCGCGACGAGTCACCTTTCGGTTCCCGCGGCTCTCGACGCCCTGCTCGACTTCGTCCGCGACTTCGCCGGCCGCCGGCCGCTCGGGGACGACGTCACGCTGCTGCTCGTCGAGCGGGAGTAGGAGCGCGTTGTAGGATCGCCGGACTTTGTTGGGTCACCAGCT
>DATMZM010000199.1:0-3718 GCA_035607445.1 Thermoanaerobaculia bacterium
CGGCCCGAAGAGCAACGTCCAGATCACCGACGGCGAGGTGACGCTGCGGCCGGTCGAGGAGCTGATCGAGATCCTCCGCCACACCCGGTCGGTCGGGGGCATCCCGATGATCATGACCCACGGCGACAACCTGCGCCGCCGAGAGGGTCTCCTCGAACGGCTGATGACGGAGGGCGGCCTGACGGAGGTCTCGATCCACATCGACATCACCCAGCGCGGCCGGGACGGCCACAAGGCGCCGACGTCCGAGCGCGAGCTGATGGGGCTCCGCGAGGACTTCGCCGAGCGAATCCGCGCCGCGCGGAAAGCGACCGGCCGACCCTTGCGCGCCGCGATGACGCTCACCGTGACGCGCCAGAACCTCGGCCAGATCGCGGACGTGGTCCGCTGGACGATCGCGAACAACGACGCCTTCGGCCTGATCAGCTTCCAGCCGCTCGCGCCCGTCGGCCGGACGCGCAAGAACCTCTCGGGCGTCACCCCCGACGAGCTCTGGGGCGAGATCGACCGCGCGACCGCCGAGCACGGCGCGCCGCCCACGGGAGCCGGGGCCTTCCACTTCGGCCATCCCGCCTGCACCCGCTTCGCGCCGTTCCTGACCTTCCAACGCCCGGGCGAGCCGGCGCGCCTGTTCCCGATGATCCGCGAGACCCCGGAAGACCAGGCGATCGTCGCCGGGTTCTTCGCCCGCGGCTTGGGGGGAGTGGCCTTCCGCGACGACCGGCCGCTCGAGGCCGTGGGACGCGCGGCGGGCATCCTGCGCACCGCGCCGGGCTGGTTCCTGGGGACCGTCCGCCGCTGGGCAGCCGAGCGCCTGCGGGAGGAGGCCGGAACCACCCCCGCGCGGCTCGCGGCCGACCTCCTCCGCGGCAAGGTGCGCGCGGGAGGACTGACCCTCACCAGCCACCACTTCATGGGCCCGGCCGAGCTGGCGACCGACCTCGGCCGCGAGCGCCTCGCCGCCTGCGTCTTCCGGTTGCCCGTCGGGGATCGCCTGGTCGGGATGTGCGAAATGAACGCCGCGGGCGTGCGGGAGGAGTTCTACGCCGGGATCGGGCGGTCGCTCTTGCCGGTCCTCTCCGCAGAGCTGGCGAGTTGATGCCCGTTCAGGCCTCCGCCGTCTCGAGCCCTTGGCGGGCGGCGAGCTTGCGCTCGAAGACCTTCTCGAAGAGGCGGCCGTGCTCGCGGACCGACTCGAGCTCTAAGTCGACGGCGAAGCGCGAGATGACCTCGAGCTTCACCCGTTTCGCGCGGATCGAGCAGTAGAGCTCTTCGACCCTCGAAGCGTGGGTGCGGTCGAGCGCGTCGGCGATCCTCAGGAGCGCCGCGAGCTTGCGGATCGCTTTCTGCTGCCAAGGTTTCAAGGGCGCGAGCGCCGGGTGGCTGGGGCGGGGCGCGCGGCCGCGGTGGAAGCGGGCGACCTGGGCGACGACCTCGATCTCGCTCGGCTCGAAGGCGTCGAGCGCGGCGTGGAGGATCAGGTAGCAACTGTGCTCGTGATGCTTGCGGTAGTGGATCGAGTAGCCGATGTCGTGGAGAAGCGCCGCGTATTCGAGCCATTCGCGCTCGCGGCGGCCGAGGCCGTGGACCGAGACGGTCAGATCGAAGAGCCGCACCGCGAGCCGCGCCGTCTGGAGGCTGTGGCCGTGGACGGTCTCGGTCCTCTCGGCCAGGCGCAGCACTTGGCGGCGGCGCAGGTCGGTCGGCTCTGCCCCGCGCGGAATCGGGTGCTTGAGCGCGGCGAGCACCAGCCCTTCGCGGAGCGCCCGGTCGGAGACCAGGAAGCGGTCGACCCCGGCGTGGCGCGCCAGCTCTTCGAGCAGGATCGCCCCGGCGAGGAGCGACTCGGCGCGCGGTGGGCCGACCGGCGGCAGCGCCGCGATGTCTATTCTCTTCAGGCGCGAGAGCCGTTCCACGAGCGCCGAGAGATCGCGCAGGCGCACCTCGCGCAGCCCCCCTCCCTTGACGTTCCGGTCGGGCCGGGCTCCCCCGGCTTCGAGGTCGATCAGGTCGGCGCAGCAGACCGCGGTCCCCGAGGTGGCGACCAGCCGCGCGCCCTTTCGGGCCGGGACCAGCCGGGCGAGCTGCGATCGGATCGCCCGGCGCAGGCGCTCGCGCGAGCGCGCGTTCGGCGGATCGCCGGCGAGCGAGCCGGCGCACCGGAGGGAGCCGAGCCGCAGGCTGACCACGCCGTCGAGCTCGCCGCCTTCCGCCGTGATCCATTCCGTGCTGCCCCCTCCCACGTCGACGATCACCGCCGGGCCGGCGCCGAGATCGATCACCTCGCGGACCGCGCGGAAGATCAGCGCCCCCTCGTCCTCTCCCGAGAGCAGCTGGAGGACCACCCCGGTCTGGGCGCGCAAGAGGGCGAGGAACTCCCCGCCGTTGCCCGCTTCCCGCACGGCGCTCGTCGCCACCGCCACGATCCGATCGGCGCCGCGTAAAGCCGCGAGCGTCGTCATCTTGACCAGCGCTTCCAGGCCGTCGCCCATGGCTTCGTCCGACAGCCGGCCGCCGGCGGCGAACGCGGAGCGTCCGAGCCGGACCATCTCGCGCTCGCGGCTGAGCACGCGGTAGGCGCCGTTCGCCTCGGGCTCGACGACGATCATGTGGACCGAGTTCGAGCCGACGTCGATCGCGGCCAGGCGTCCGGAAGCGCCGGAGGTCACCCCACCCGCCGTTCCGGATTCATGGCCGGGACGGGCTCCGGCACCCGGCAGCGACAGGTGCTGCACGGCGAGGTCGACGTCCGAGAACACGTCCGGGATTGTAGCGGCGACGCCCACCCTGCGCTCGACTCGTCGGGACGGAGCCGAGACCGCGCCGCGCGCCTCTTTGGCTCCCTTCATCGCGCGTCGGCCCAGGCGATCTCCCAGGGCGTCTCCTCCGCCTCGATCTCCGCAACGCGGGCGGTCTCGGCCTCGGTCACGATCTCGATCCGCTCGGGCGCGAAACCCTCGGCGATCAGCAGCTCGCGCTCGAAGCGGGTCGCGACGAGCAGGCGGTCGGCGAGGCCGTAGAACCAGCGGACGACGTCGCGGGTCAGGTCCTCGAGGAAGACCTCGCGGGTCAGCCGGTGCGCGGCGGCCGGCAGGTCGGTGCGGACGAGCGCCGCGACCGGCAGGCGGAGCAGCTTCGCGACCAGGAGCCCGGCGAGCCCGAGGGGACCCGGCATGCTGACGACGATCTCGGCCGGACGCTCCCGTTCGGCCCAATCGAGGATCTCGAGGAGCGGCGGCAGGGAGATGTCCGGCCCGCCGGGCTCGCCGAGCGGCAGCGTCAAGAGCGACTCGAAGCGGCGGATCGGAATCTCGAAGCCCGAGGCATCGCCGGCCGGGCTGTCCGGGTTTCCCGGACCGCAGAGAACCGCCTCGATCGAGCCGCCGCGCCGGGCGACCTCGGCGAACAGTCCGCGCGCGGCGGCGGTCGGAGCGGCCAGCTCCTCGGGGTCGTCGATCCACCAGAGCCTCTTCTCCCCCCCGGTCCGGCCGGCGCCGAAGCGGGCTGCTGCGCTCGCGATCAGGTCGCGGTCCTTCGACTGCGCGCGCACGGCGATCAGATGCGGCGCGAGGGCGAGCCCGAGCGGCGCGAGCTCGGCGAGCCCTTCGAGCGCGGAGCCGAACTTGCCTCTCTTGACCTTGCGCTCGATCCTCCGGGCGAGCTTGCGGACGACCTCCCGGCCCACCGCGGACGCCCGCTCGACAGGGTCCGATTCCCG
>DATMZM010000233.1:0-4972 GCA_035607445.1 Thermoanaerobaculia bacterium
CCCCCCGGCCCCATCTCCTGCGATAAGCTCCCCTTCACTCCCACAGGCGCCCGCCTCCGGCCCGTCGTTCGGGCTTCGTGGCCGCGCCCTTTTCTACGATCTGATCCGAGCCGACGCTCTTTCCGATCCGGCCTTTCCGGAGCCCATGCCATGACCGAGACCGCGGTCGCCTCTCCGCCCACCACCCAATCCATCGTCCTCAAGACCGAGATCCCCGGCCCGCGCTCGCGCGCTCTCTGGGCGCGCCGGGAGCAGGCGACGCCGCGCGGGCTGGCCCATACCGCACCGATCTTCATCGACCGCGCGGAGGGTGCCCTCCTCCACGACGCGGACGGCAACGTCCTGATCGATTTCGCGGGCGGTATCGGAACGCTCAACTTCGGCCACGCGAACCCGGGCGTCGTCGCGGCGGTGCGCGAGCAGGCGGGCCAGCTCACGCATACCTGTTTCACCGTCGTCGGCTACGAGCCCTATCTGCTGCTCGCCGAGCGCCTGAATGCCCTCGTGCCGGGAGCCTTCGAGAAGAAGACGCTGCTCGCCAACTCGGGCGCCGAGGCGGTCGAGAACGCGGTCAAGATCGCGCGCCACGCGACCGGAAGGCCGGGCGTCGTCGTCTTCGAGCACGGCTTCCACGGCCGGACGCTCCTCGGTCTCACGATGACGAGCAAGGTCAAGCCCTACAAGCTCGGCTTCGGGCCGTTCGCGCCCGAGGTCTACCGCATGCCGTACCCGTACGAGTACCGCCGCGAGACGCCGGGCACGCCGGAGGCCTACGAGCGGGAGATCCGCGAGTTCTTCGCCTCCTGGGTCGCGCCCGAGCAGGTCGCCTGCGTGGTGATCGAGCTGGTCACCGGCGAAGGGGGCTTCATCCCCGCGCCGCCGGCCTACGTCGAGGTGCTCGCCCGCTTCTGCCGCGAGCACGGCATCCTGTTCGTCGACGACGAGATCCAGACCGGCTTCTGCCGCACCGGCGCGCTGTTCGCCTGCGAGCACCCGGCCTACGAGGGGCGCGGCCTCGAGCCCGACCTCGTGATCACCGCGAAGTCGCTCGGCGGAGGGCTGCCGATCAGCGCGGTGACCGGCCGGGCCGAGTTGATGGACAGCGCCCAGCCGGGAGGGCTCGGCGGCACCTATCTCGGCAATCCGGTCGCCTGCGCGGCGGCGCTCGCGGTCCTCGATTTCATCGAGGAGAACGGCATGGTCGAACGCGCCCGCGACCTGGGCCTCAAGCTGGCGGCCCGCTTCGCCGATCTCGCGTCCCGCCATCCGAAGATCGGCGACGCGCGGGGCCTCGGCGCCATGCGCGCTCTCGAGTTCGTCAAGGACCGCGAGTCCAAGGCGCCGGACAAGGACTTCACGCAAGCCGTGATCCGCAACGCCTACCGAAACGGCCTCCTGCTGCTCTCGGCCGGGACCGCGGGCAACATCGTCCGCACCCTGATGCCGCTCGTGATCACGGACGATCAGCTCGACGAGGGGATGGCGGTGCTCGAACGGGCGATCGCGGAGGCGTAGGTCCCTCGGGCTGTAGACTAGGGACCACTCGACGAGGAGGTCCGGATGTCCATCGCTTCGATCAACCCGGCGACCGGCGAGAGGCTTCACACCTTCCAACCCCACTCGGCGGCAGAGGTGGAGCGGAGGGTGGCGCACGCGGCCGAGACCTTCAAGTCCTGGCGCCGCACGCCGTTTTCCGAGCGCGCGGACGGGCTGCGCCGGGCGGCCGACATCCTCGACAGCGAGAAGCACCGCTGGGGCGAGCTGATGACGCTCGAGATGGGAAAGCCGATCGGAGCCGGGGTCGGCGAGGCCGAAAAGTGCGCCTGGGCCTGCCGTTTCTACGCCGATCACGCCGAGGCTTTCCTCGCCGACGAGCCGGCCCCGACCGACGCCTCGCGCAGCTTCGTCCGCTACCAGCCGCTCGGCGTCGTGCTCGCCGTGATGCCCTGGAACTTCCCGTTCTGGCAGGTCGTCCGCTTCGCCGCGCCGGCTCTCATGGCCGGCAACGTGGGGCTCCTGAAGCACGCGTCGAACGTGCCGCGGTGCGCGCTCGCGCTCGAAGAGATCTTCCATCGCGCGGGCCTGCCGGCCGGCTGCTTCCAGACGCTCCTCGCGGGCTCCTCGGCGGTGGAAGGATTGATCGGCGATCCGCGCATCGCGGCGGTCACGCTCACGGGGAGCGAAGGGGCGGGTGTGGCGGTGGGCGGAGCCGCGGGCAAGCAGATCAAGCGCGCGGTGCTCGAGCTCGGCGGCAGCGATCCGTTCGTCGTGATGCCGAGCGCCGACCTCGACGCGGCGATCACGACCGCGGTCAAGGCGCGGACGATCAACAACGGCCAGTCGTGCATCGCGGCGAAACGGTTCATCGTCCATCGCGACGTCTCCGCCGCGTTCGAAAAGGGTCTCGTCGAGAGGATGAAGGCCCTGAAGGTGGGCGATCCCATGGACCCCGCGACCGAGATCGGCCCGCTCGCGACCGCGGCCATCCGCGACGAGCTCGACGCGCAGGTGCAAGCCTCCGTCGCCGCGGGCGCGCGCCTGCTCACGGGCGGCAAGAAGCTCGACGGCCCGGGCCATTTCTATCCGCCGACCGTGCTCGCCGATCCGCCCGCCGGCTCCCCGGCCTACGCGGAAGAGACCTTCGGACCGGTCGCCGTGCTGTTCACCGTCAAGAACCTCGACGAGGCGATCGCGCTCGCGAACGGCACCTCCTTCGGGCTCGGAGCCTCCGCCTGGTCGACGAACCCCGACGAGCAGGAGCGCCTGATCGAAGAGATCGAGGCCGGCTCGGTCTTCCTCAACGGCATGGTCAAGAGCGATCCCCGCCTCCCCTTCGGAGGCATCAAGCGCTCCGGCATCGGCCGCGAGCTCTCGGTCCACGGCATCCGGGAGTTCGTGAACGTCAAGACGGTTTGGGTGGGGTAGGGCGGGTATCAAAGTTTGGAGCTTCGCTGCTGGCACGATAGGCTCTTGTCTGCGCGCTTTTCGGGAGTTGCCGATCATGACCAAGCTCACCGCCGTTTTTGATGGACAAGTCTTGCGGCCCGATTCTCCGCTCGAGCTCGCCCCGAATACCCGCGTTCGACTGATTCTCGAACCGACCACCGACGTGGTACCCAAGGCATCGTCGTTCCTGCGCGTAGCCCGAGAGCTCGAATTGGACGGCCCGCCAGACTGGTCCGAGCGGCTCGACGACTACCTCTACGGTGATTCGCCGCTCCCCATGTGATCGCCTGAGCTGGGAAAGGAGTAGTGGAGAAGGCAGTGGCCATCAATGGCTACGGTTTTTAGTCTCCGCCGATGGTCGAGAGGTGAAATGATGAGCGACATTGTCCTACCAGCGGTTGTTGATCGAACCGCTCAGCTCCTGCAGCAGCTCGCAGGCGCACTGAATCTTCCTCGGGAGATCCTCGCATCAGACGAAGAGATCGCTCACGCCTGGCAGAGCCTGCCTCGCGAACTCCGCAGAATACCAGCAGATCAAAGAAACGAGCTACTGGCGCGGATGTGCGTAGCCGTGGCCGTTGGTTTGTTCGACAGTGCAATCAACTACGCGTGGAATGCCTCGGTACTTCAGCTGCGCAATCGTGTCCGCGCATTTGGGCTGCATATGGTCGCCCAGCTCAAGTCACGCTCCTTCGAGGAGTCCGACCTGCTCGACCTCAAAGATGCCGAGCTACTCGATCTATGCCTCAGACTTAATCTGCTAACTGAAGAGGCGTTTTTCTTCCTCAGCGAGTCGAGAGAAATCCGTAACCACTTCTCTTCTGCCCATCCGCCGATCGGACAGCTCGACGACCGCGAACTCATCGTGTTCGTAAGCCGCTGCACGAAATACGCTCTCACTGGTGGTGCGAACCCACAGGGCGTCGACAGCAACCGCTTTATCGCAGTGTTGAAAGCTGGATCTTTCGATCCGGACCAGCTGCAAGTCTGGACCGCGGCACTTGAACGGACCCATGAAGCCCAACGTGAGCTTCTTATCGGCACCCTGCACGGCATCTATTGCGATCCGAGTTCAGCGCAACACACTCGACAAAACGCTCTCGAGGTTGCGAGGCAATTCGCCAATCGGCTTAATGCGAAGCTGGGCTCCGACCTGTTGAACCGACACTCGGATTACATGGCTTCCGGCGACTCCCCGCGACGGAATGCCTCTCGTCAATTCTTCGAGCAGCTCGGGCTAATTTCTCTTTTGACGGAAGCAGAGCGTCATTCGATTATCTCCGGACTCAGCCGGCGCCTGCTGTCCGTCCATCACGGGATCGACAATTTCTACAATGAACCTCCGTTCGCTGAGCGACTTCAAGAACTGACTTTCCAAACTGATGTGCCTGCGTCAACTCAGGAAGAATTTGTAAACGCGGTCGTAACGTGTGCAATTGGGAACCCCTATGGCGTCTCGCACGCGGCATTGCCTCACTACAAGGCAATCGTGAGTAACTTCAGCCCAGCCGAAGTGGTCTACATGCTTCAGTTACCCACGAAGGACGGCTTGGTAGCGGATCGCTTGAAGAAATATCAGCACTGTACTGCGAGATTTCGTACCCTCGTTGGTTGGATTAACGAATCCGCTGTTCCAACAAGAGTACAGAAGGCCTTCAAGAGCTGGCGGGATGACGACTAGGGGAGGAAAGGCGAGTCGACAAGCCGGCGGCTCTTCCTCGCGTTCACTCTATGCGAGACGTTGATCCGGGTTATCTCGACCCGTGACATGACCCGCCGCGAGCGGGCGGCTTTCAGACACCATGAAAAGAAAACCGATTCCTAAGTTCAAGAACGAGGCGGAAGAGAAGCTCTTCTGGTCGCGGGCTGACTCTGCGGACTACGCGGATTGGTCGAAGGCCGAGGTCATGACACTGCCGGAGCTGCATCCTACGCTCAAGACCATTTCCCTCCGGTTGCCCGTGTCGTTGATTGCTGAGCTCAAGCTGCTTGCCAATAAGAGAGATGTGCCTTATCAATCTCTTCT
>DATMZM010000382.1:0-15979 GCA_035607445.1 Thermoanaerobaculia bacterium
CCCTACCCGCGGATGCTGTACAAGATCTACCCGTAAGGTCGCCGTTTGAGGCGTTCTGCCGCTTTGCGGCAAAAGTCGTTTCATTTTCCTCTTGATCCCGGGCGCCGCCCTGGTACAATCGACGTCGCACTGCGGCATCGCAGCGGTCAGCCCTCCGGGAGAACGCCATGTCAACCAACGATCAGGTCCCTGCCCCGCGCCACGTCAGCGAGGAAGAATCGCGGAAGGTGGCGGAGGCTTCGCGCGAGCAGGACTGGAGCAAGCCGAGCTTCATGCGCGAGATGTTCCTCGGCAATTTCCGGCTCGACCTGGTCCACCCCTATCCTCTGCCCGCCCCCGAGCGGCCCGAGTTCGCCGCCTTTTACGACGCGCTCGAAGAGTTCGTCCGCCTCGAGGTCGACTCGGTCGAGATCGACGCCACGGGCGAGTACCCGGAGCGGGTCGTCGACGGCCTGCGCAAGCTCGGCGCCTTCGGCATGAAGATCCCGAAGAAGTACGGCGGCCTCGGCTTCACCAACACCGAGTACCAGAAGGTCATGCAGCTGATCGGGAGCGTGGACGGCAACCTCTCGGCGCTCCTCTCCGCCCACCAGTCGATCGGCGTGCCCCAGCCGCTCAAGACCTTCGGCACCGCGGAGCTGAAAGAGAAGTACCTGCCGCGCTGCGCCGCGGGCGAGATCTCCGCCTTCGCGCTCACCGAGCCGAACGTCGGCTCCGATCCGGCCCGCCTGACGACGACCGCGGTCAAGACCGCCGACGGCCAGCACTACGTCTTGAACGGCGAGAAGCTCTGGTGCACCAACGGCACGATCGCGAAGCTCCTCGTCGTCATGGCGGCCGACCCGAAGTCGAAGAAGATCAGCGCGTTCGTCGTCGAGGCCGCCTGGCCGGGCGTCAAGGTCGAGCACCGCTGCCGCTTCATGGGGCTGCGCGCTCTCGCGAACGCGGTGATCTCGTTCACCGACGTCCTCGTGCCGGTCGAGAACCTGATCGGCGAGGAGGGCAAGGGGCTCAAGATCGCCCTGACGACGCTCAACGACGGCCGGCTGTCGATTCCGAACGGCTCCGTGGGCACCGCCAAAGCTTGCCTCGAAATCGTCCGCACATGGGCGGCCGAGAGAGTGCAGTGGGGCAAGCCGGTCGGCAAGCACGAGGCGGTCGCGCACAAGATCGCCGACATGGCGGCGATCACCTTCGCGATGGAGTCGATCGCGAGCCTCGCCACCTGGATGACCGACGAGGGGGGCTACGACATCCGCCTCGAGGCCGCGGCGTGCAAGGAGTGGAACACCTGCCGCACCTGGGAGATCGTCGACGACACGATGCAGATCCGCGGCGGGCGCGGCTACGAGACCGAGGCCTCGCTCGCGGCGCGCGGCGAGCAGCCGATCGGCGTCGAGCGGATGATGCGCGACTACCGGATCAACAAGATCTTCGAAGGCTCGAGCGAGATCATGCACCTGTTCATGGCGCGCGAGGCGGTGGACAAGCACCTCGAGGTCGCCGGCGCGATGATCGATCCGGGCAAGAAGGCGGGCGACAAGCTCTCCGAGCTGCCGAAGATCGCCGCCTTCTACGCCGCCTGGTATCCCACCCGCTGGCTCGGTTGGGGCCTCTGGCCGCGCTTCTCGGAGTTCGGCGACCTCGCGACCCACCTGCGCTTCGTCGAGCGCAACACCCGCCGTCTGTCGCGCCAGATCTTCCACGGCATGCTCGTCCACCAGGGCAAGCTCCAGCACAAGCAGGCGTTCCTGTTCCGGATCGTCGACGTCGCGAACGAGCTGTTCGCGATCACCGCCGCGGCCTCGCGCGCCCACGCGATGCGCCAGGCCGGCCTGCCCGAGGCGGCGAGCGCTGTCGAGCTCGCGGACGTCTTCTGCCGCAGCGCGCGGCGCAAGGTGACGCATCTCCTCCGCCAGCTCTGGGCCAACGACGACGTGCGCAAGTACCGGCTCGCGCTCGCGATCCTCGACGGCCGCCACACCTGGCTCGAGCGCGGCGGCATCGGCGTGCAGCGGACGCTCGAAGCGAAGCGCGCGGCGGCGGCCGAAGCGGATCGCGAATCGGCAGTGCCTCAACGCGCGCCGCGGGCGGTCGAAGCGTAGAGGCGCTCGCTTCGCATGCGTGCGGTCGCCCCCTACACCCCCGATTCCGACGGCCTTCCGCGCATCGTCGAGCTGCCCGATCCGATCCCCGGTCCCGGCGAGGTGACGATCGCCGTCGCGGCGACCGCGCTCAACCAGGCCGACCGGCTGCAGCTTCGCGGCCAGTACCCGCCGCCGCCTCGCGAGAGCGACGTGCCCGGTCTCGAGTGCGCCGGGACGATTACGGCGCTCGGCCCGGGGGTCGATTCCGAAGGCCCTTGGCGGATCGGGACGCGCGTCATGGCGCTCCTCGGGGGCGGCGGGCACGGCGAGAAGGTCGCGGCGCCGGTCGGCCAGCTGATGGCGGTGCCCGAGGCGCTCTCCCTCGTCGAAGCCGCGGCGATCCCCGAGGCCGCCTTGACCGCCTGGACCAACCTGGTCGCCGAAGGCAAGCTCCGGCCGGGCGAGACGGTGATCGTCACGGGGGCGACGGGCGGCATGGGCAGCTTCGCGGTCCAGGTCGCGCGCGAATTGGGCGGGCGCGTGATCGCCGTCGGGCGCGATTCCGAGCGCCTCTCCCGGGTGCGCGCTCCCGGGATCGACGTCGCGACGGACGGGGAGCTCGCGGGAATCGTCCGCGAGCGAACGGCGGGCAAGGGCGCCGATTTATTGCTCGATTTCGTCGCCGGACCGCGCTTGCCCGAGCGGCTCGACCTCCTCCGCGTGCGCGGGCGGATGATTCTCGTCGGGGTGACCGCCGGGGCGCGCGTCGAGCTCGATCTGCATCCCGTCCTCGCCCGCCGGCTGCGGATCGTCGGCTCGGTCCTGCGCGCCCGCTCGCGCGAGGAGAAGGCTCTCCTGGTCGCGGGTTTCTCGGCCTTCGGCTTGCCGCTCCTGGCCGAAGGCAAGCTCCGCCCGGTGGTCGATCGCGTGCTGCCGTTCGCCCGCATCGCCGAGGGCTATCGCGCCCTGGCGGAAGGGGGGGCGTTCGGCAAGATCGTCGTCGAGATGGCGGGCGGCCAAAGATGACAGAGTAGGCCCGACGATTCCGTTCGATCCACCGGCACGGGGGAGGAGCGACCGCCATGTGGCAGGACTTCAAAGCGTTCATGAGCCGCGGCAGCGTGCTCGATCTGGCGATCGGCATCATGATCGGCGGCGCGTTCGCGCCGATCGCGAGCTCTCTCGTCAACGACCTGATCATGCCGGTCGTCGGCCTGGTCTTCGGCAACGCGACGTTCGCCGACCGCTTCGTGATCTTGAAAGAGGGGGCGACGGCCGGGCCGTACGCCACGCTCGCCGCGGCCAAGGCGGCGGGCGCCACGACGCTCAACTACGGGGTGTTCGTCAACGCGGTCCTGACCTTCTTCATCATCGGGATCGCGGCGTTCGTCATCGCGCGGGTCGCGAGCCGCTTGCAAAAGCCGGCCCCCGCCGCGGCGGCTCCGGAGACCAAGGAGTGCCCGTTCTGCTGCTCAGTGATCCCGCGCGCCGCGAAGCGCTGCCCGCAGTGCACGTCGCCGCTCGAAGCTTGATGCCCGGAACGCCGAGGCCCGGCGCCCGGCCTCAAACCTCGAAGACGAGGCCCTCGCTCGCGCCGCGCTTGGAGTTGATCACGCCGTCGCCCGAGCCTCGGGGCGCCAGGCGGAGAAACGCCCCGCCGTACGCGGTTCCGAAACCGAAGGTTCCCCAGACCACCTCGTGGACGGCGGTGCCGCGCTCGCCCGCCTGGTAGAGGTAAGGTCGCGACGCGACATGCTCCTGGGCGAGCCAGCTGCCTTCCGCGAACGCCTCGTCCACCGCCCGCCGCCAGGAGTCCTCGTCGGTGTACTTGCCGACCACGACGTCCCGCCCTTCGAAGCTCTGCCCCTTCTTGATCACGAAGCGCTCGCGCCGGCCCAAGACGAGGTCGCGGAGGCCGGAGCGCTCGCCGCGGTATTCGACCGGCCGCTCGATCAGGTTGCGGCTCCAGGGGACGAGGCTTTCGATGAGCCCCTCCTCGCGCCTGTCGAACCGGCCGGTGCCGAGCGATTCGGAGAGCAGCGCGAAGTTCCTCTTGTCGGTCAGGAGCCCGGACAGGGGGCCGTTGTAGAGCTGGAACTTGCCGGCCTTGGCGATCCGGCCGAGCTCCTGGGGCTTGCCCGGCCGGCTGAACTCGTAGACGACGTCGACGCGCCGGCCGTCGCCCAGGTAGAGGCAGCCGCGCCGCGCTTCGAAATCCTCCGGATAGGCCGCGAAGGCGATCGAGCCCCCGAGGCCGGGAGCGAGCTCCTGCCGCACCTCGGTGAGGACGCGGTCGAAAAGGGCGCCCTGGCCCGCCCGCCAGGAGCGTTCCGGCGTGGGCGCGATGAACGCGAGGTGGATCTCGCCTTCCCGGCCGAAGCCGGCGGCCAGGGCTGTGCGCAAGAGATGGGCGAACAGCGCTCGCAGCGGGTCGCGGTATTTCGGCGTCAGCCCGTGGTCCTGCAGGAACCCGGCGATCGCCGGATTGCGGCGGCAGGTCGCCTCCCAGAAACGGAGGTTCCAGCCGCCGAGCCGCGGCGAGAAGTTGGTCTCGAGAAAGCGCAGCCCCTCTTCGGAGAAGAAGAAGTCGGGACGGAAAGCCATGTGCGCCAGGCTGTTCGGGGGCTCGAACAGGATCGCGATCTCGTTCGCGTCGCCGATTCCGTAATAGCGGCCGATCGCCGCCGGATCCCAACCGAAGATGCGCTCCGGGATCAGCTTGACCAGCTCCGCGATGCCCGCGATCGCGGCCTCGATCTCGCGCACCCGCTCCCCGTCGATCAGGGTCGGCCAGACCTGCAGGGGATAGGAGTAGTCGTCGAGGATCTCCGGGATCGGCTCGACGGTGTTCTTCCGGTAGTCGAGCGGCAGGAGCCACTCGGGATGGTCCGCCGCCGCTTCGACGAATTGCCGGGAGGCGAGCGACAGGTCGCGATGGGCGGCGAGGATCTCGGGCGTCAGGGTGGGCATCATGGCTCGTCGCCTCAGACTTCGTAGAGGATACCTTCGACCGCGCCGCGCGCGCGATTGATCACCCCGTCGCCTGTCGTTTGTCGAGGTGCGAGGCGGAGCCAGCCCCCGCCGTAGGAGTTGCCGAAACAGAAAGCGCCCCAGACCGCGGAGTGGATCGCGCAGCCGCTCTCGCCGTCCTGGTACAGGTACGGGCGCGGCTCGGCGTATTCCTGGACGATCCAAGAACCGTCCGCGAAAGCGTGGTCGAGAGCTGCCCGCCAGCGGTCTTCCGAGGCGAAGCGACCGACCACCACGTCCGTGCCCTCGGCGCTGCGCGCCTTCTTGAGCACGAAGCGGCCGGGCTCGGCCAGAAGCAGCGCGCGCAATCCGGACGAGGTGCCGCGGTATTCGACGGCGCGCTCGACGAGGAGCCGTGTCCACGGAACGTAGCTCTCGATGATCCGCCGCTCGCGGTCGTCGAACAAGCCGCTCGACGCGTTCTCGGAAAGGAGCGCCAGGTTGCGCTTGTCGCACAGCAGGCTCGTCGCCGGACCGTTGTACATCTGGACGTTGCCGGATTTGAAGACGCCGTAGATCTCGCCGACGTCGAGCGAGTGAATGAATTCGTAGATCGCGTGGATCCGCGGACCGCCCTTCCGGAAGACTTTGGACTCCCGGATCTCGTAGTCCACCGGGCAGACGCCGAACCCCACCGAGCCTTCGAGGCCGGGGGCGACCTCGGAGCGCACCGCTTCGAAGACGCGGGCGAAGTGAGGCGCGGCCTGCGCCATCCAGCCCGCCTCTTCGGGGGCGATCAGGAAAGAGTAATGAAACGCGCCTTCGTTCACCAGCCCCGCCCGGAGGGCGTTTTCGGTCGCGGAGCGGAAGAGCTCGCGGAGCGGGTCGCGGAAGCGAGGAGTCAAGCTTTCTTCGGCGAAGAATCCGGCGAAGCGAGGGTTCCGGCCGCACACCGGCTCCAAGAAGCGCTGCTCCCAGCCGCCGATCCGCGCGGAGAGGTTCGCCTCGAGGCAACGGAAGCCGTCCGCGGTGCGCACCAGGTCGCAACGGCCGACGGCGGTCTCGATGCCGTTCGGCGGCTGGAGCATGATCGCCAGCCGCATTCTTGATTCGTAGCCGCCGTAAAAGCGGGCGAGAGCCTCCGGATCGTGGCCCAGGACGCGGGTCGGAGCCTGCTTGACCAGCCGGCTGACCCCGACCGCCGCGGCGCCGAGCTCGCGGACCGTCGCCGCGTCGATCAGCGTCGGCCAGGACTGGATCGGATAATCGTAGTCCTTCATCCAGGACGGCACGATCCCGGCCCCTTCGGCGTGGTAGTCGATCGGGCGCAGCCAGTCCGGATGGCGATCGATCGCTTCGACGAAATGCCGCGAGGCGAGCGACAGCTCGCCGTGGGCGGCCAGGATCTCCGGATCCAGGGTCGAGCTCGCCATGCGCCGGACACCGCCTTTCCGCCGGGGAATCGAACCTGCGAGAGGGTCGTCACCCCTTGGTGTGCCGCGCCCGGGGAGACGCGGGACAGCGGGCGATCCGACCCGGACGATCTGATAGATTCGCCGCCATCGATTGGCGTCCAAAACGGAGGTTCCGAGGCGATGGCCAAAACCCCCTTGTTTCGCTTTCTGCGCCGTTCCGCCCGGCTCGCGCAGATCTCCGCGCGGACGGGCATGAGCGCACCCGAGGTCGTCGAACGCTGGAACGAGAGCGTGCGGATCTCGCGGCGGAGCTTTCTCGCGACCGCCGGCGTGGCGACCGCGGGGCTCGCGGCGGGGTGCGGCAGGCTCGAGCGGCTCACCGGCGCCAAGGGAAGCGAGAAGGGGCGCCCGGTGCTGATCGTCGGCGGCGGAATCGCCGGGTTGACCTGCGCCTATCGGCTCCACCAGAAGGGCGTGCCGGTGCGCGTGGTCGAAGGGCAGAAGCGCGTCGGCGGCCGCATGTACAGCTCGACCGGCTACTTCCCCGAAAAGCAGGTCTGCGAGCTCGGCGGCGAGCTGATCGACACCGGCCACGAGCACCTGCGGGGCTTGGCCGGCGAGCTCGGCTTCGCGCTCGACGACTACGACACGGACGACCCGAAGCTCAGCCGGGACGTCTGGCACTTCGACGGCCAGCGGATGAAGGACGAGGCGGTGGTCGAGGCCTTCAAGCCGATCGCCGAGAAGATGGCGGCGTCCTGGGAAGAGGTCAAGGGCGACTCCTTCGACTACAAGAACCCGAACGGCGCGGAGCGGGTCGACGGGCTGTCGATCGCGAAATGGCTCGACGAGGCGGAGTGCGACGGCTGGTTCCGCAAGCTGCTCGACGTCGGCTACACGACCGAGTACGGCCGCGAGATCGCCGAGCAGTCGGCCTGGAACCTGCTCTACCTGATCGACTACGAGACGCCGGACCCGTTCCGGATCTTCGGCGAGAGCGACGAGCGCTACCACATCCGCGGCGGCAACGACCAGGTGCCGAAGAAGCTCGCCGAGCTGCTCGGCGACCGGGTCGAGACCGAATCGAAGCTCGAATCCGTCGCGCGGGCGTCCGACGGCAGCTACCGGTGCTCGGTCCGGCGCGGCGCCACCTCCGAGACCGTCTCGGCGGACCGGGTCGTCCTCGCGCTCCCGTTCACGATGCTGCGCGAAGTCAAGCTCGACGTCGAGCTGCCGGCGGTCAAGAGGAAGGCGATCGACGAGATCGGCTACGGCACGAACGCGAAGCTGATGGTCGGCTTTTCGGAGCGGATCTGGCGCACGCCGGAAGGGCCGAACGGCCGCGGCTCGAACGGCAGTGTGCTCACCGACCTCCCCTTCCAGCTGACCTGGGAAGCGAGCCGGCTCGAGCCCGGCAAGGCCGGTATCCTGGTCTGCTTCACCGGCGGCGAGCGCGGGGTCGCGATCGGCCAGGGCACTCCCGCCGAGCAGTCCGAGGCGTTCGTGCGCGAGCTCGAGAAGGTCTTCCCCGGCGTCGCCGAGCGCCGCACCGGCGAGATCCGGTTCCATTGGCCGACCTTCCCGTGGATGAAGGCGAGCTACTCGTGCTATCTGCCGGGGCAGTGGACCTCGATCTGCGGCGCCGAGGGGGAGCGCGTCGCCAACCTGCACTTCTGCGGCGAGCACACCTCGAAGGACTTCCAGGGCTACATGGAAGGGGGCTGCGAGAGCGGCACCCGGGCGGCGCAGGAGATCCTGGTCGATCTCGGCCTGGCGAAGCCGGAGCCCGCGGAGAAGGCGGAGGAGAAGGCCGCGGCCTGAAGCGCCCCTCGCCTTCAGGCTGCCGGGTCGAGCCCGAGGGCCTGCCAGAGGAAGCGGAAATCCGCCGGGTCGCGGTCGTCCTCGGCGGCGGCGTACAGCTCCCGGTTCTCCGCCTCCTTGAGGAAGTCGAGCACGTCGTCGCGCGTCGCCGGATCCGCCAGGGCGGCGCGCGGGCTCCGGCCGTCGAACGGCGCGTAGGGAGCGTCGACCCAGGCGAGGTAGTAAGCCTCGACGTCGGCCTGGATTTCGGCCAGCTCGCGCAGGTCCCGCGGCTCTTCGGCGAGCGGCTCGCCGCCTTCTTCCCCCTCCCCTTCGTCCTCTTCCTCCTCGGTGGCGAGCAGCTCGTCGAGGAGGATCGCGATCAGCTCGCCCGAAAAGCCGGCCGGATCCTCGCGCGCGAGCCGGCGCAGGTCGCTCAGCTCCAGACGGTCGATCGGGACCGGGGCCGCGCTCAACAGGTGCGCCTCGCCCGAGGACACCAGGCGCGCGGCGAGGACGTCCCACCGTTCGACGAGGCCCGAGAGAGCGCTCGCGACGGGGACCGGCGCGGCGGTCGTTTCGACGGCGTTGCGCAGGACGACCTCCGATCCCCGCCCGACCTCGACGACCTCGTAGACGGAGATCGGGGTGCCGGCGAGCGCGAGGAGCCATTCCCTTTCCTGCGGCTGGAGGTTGGGGCCGCCGGGGCCGAGGACCAGGTCGACGGCGCGCGTTTCCCTCCCCTTGACCGCCAGGACCGCGTCGGCGAGCAGCCAATCGCCGAGATGGTCGCGAAAGATCTCGCCGGCCTCCGGATCGAGATCGTCGAGAAGATCGAGCTCGGAGTCGCCGACGCTCTCGAGAAATCCATGGCGCGTGGCCGTTTCGACCGCCTGCCGGTGGCGCGAGCCGAGCCACTCGAGCGCGATGGCCCGCGCGCCGGCCAGCTCCGCGTCGGGATCCGGCGCCCTGTCCTCCGCGCCCAGGCAGCAGTGCTTGAATTTCTTGCCGCTGCCGCAAGGGCACGGATCGTTGCGGCCGACCTTGGCCTGGCTCATCGAATGTTTCCTCGCTCTCGTCCCGCGCCGTCGCGCGGATCGTACGGGAAACGCCGGCCGGAAACGAGCGCACGGCGAGCCGGCCGCCCACTCTCGGGCACCCCGGGATAGAATCCGACGCGCGTTCCGCACCGCTCGCGAGGATCGAGGTCCATGGGTCTCAAAGACGTGCTGAGCAGGATGAAGCTGATCGAGCTGTCCGATCCGGCCGCTCCGGCGCCCGGCGCGGGGCCGAGCGGGGGAGCCGCGTCCGCTTCGGCGGTGCCCGACCTCGACCAGCTCCTCGCCTCGCTGCCGGCGCCCAAGGCCGCCGAACGGAAGCTCGCGGAATCCGTGCCGCCGGCCGGAGGCCCGCCCGCGTCCGGGGAGCCCTCCGGCGACGCGTCCGCCCTCGAGATCCCGGACTTCGCCGCGATCTATCGCGCCGCCGGGATCGCGGAGCCGGCGCACGGCTTCTCGGCGTTCAAGGTGCTCGAGATCCTCTCGTCGCCCGAGCTCGCGCCGCTCGACGGCAAGGCGAAGGCCGCCGCCCTCTCGGGGTTCCTCAAGATGAACCCGCAGGGCCCGGTGCCGATCGCCGACGTGATCCAGGACGCCGTCCATCGCGATCAGGCGCTCGACCGTTTCGAGAGCTTCCTGCGCGGCAAGCTCGACACCCGCGCCGCAGAGATCGAGCGCGAGAACGCGGCTCTCCAAGCCGAGCTCGACGAGCTGGCGAAGAAGAACCGCGAGCGGATGGAGGCGAACAAGCGCGGGCTCGACGCCGAGCGCGCCCGCCTCGAGCAGTGGCAGGCGAGCAAGCAGGGCGAGGAGCGGCGGCTGTTCGAGGCGGTCGCGCCCTTCGTCGAACAGAACCCGATTTCGACCGGCCCGGTGCCGGGCGGACCCGCACCGCGCACTTAAAGTCGAGGCCGCGCCCGCCGGCCGGCCCCGCGAGACCTTCACCCGAGGAGACTCATCGCCATGTTCCAGCGACTCGCCCGAGTCCTCAAATCGTGGATCGGCTACTTCATCTCCTTCGCCGAGGACCCGGAGGTCATGCTCCAGGAGTCGATCGAGGAGATGCGCAACACCCTGCCGCGGCTCAATCAGGTCCTGGTCACGACGCGCGCGACGGTCATCCGGCTCGAGGACGAGAGAGAGGAGCTGGCGCGCAAGGAAAAGCAGCTCACCGCCTCGATCCAGGCCGCCCTCAAGGAGGGCAGCGCCGACGCGCGCCGGATCGCCGAGCAGGACGCCCTCGCGCTCCAGCAGGTGCGCCAGGACCTCGCCGCGACCACCGAGCAGCTCGCCTCGTCGAGCCACGCGTTCGAGAACGCGAAGGTCTCGGTCGAGGACATCAAGGAGAAGCTACGACTCAAGATCGAGCAGGCCCGGAAGGCGATCGCCGAGTCGAAGAAGGCCGAGGTCATGCGGAGCGCCGCGAACGCTCTCGCCGAGCTCGACACCTACGGCACGGCGGCGACGACCGACAAGTACTTAGAAGAGATCAAGCAGAAGGTCGCCGAGTCGAAGGCCGCTGTCGAGGTCGCGACCGGCGGGCTCGACGTCGAGCGCATCCAGCTCGAGAGGAAGGCGCGGCAGATCCAGGCTTCGAGCATCCTCTCCGAGTTCGAGGTCGAGATGGGGCTCAAGAAGCCGGACGCGGTCAAGGAAGCCGCGCCGTTCCCGACCGAGTCGTCCGCCCAGCCTGCCGCGCAGAAGGTTCCGGAGGGGCATTGAGCCCTCGCTTCCGGGTCGGCCGATGAGCCTGCTCGACCGCTACCCGGCGCTACGCGCCGCGATCGCCAACCAGTACCAGGCGATCCTCGCCGCGGGGGCCGTCGGCTTCGCGGCGCTGCTCGTCTCGCCGCTGCCGCTCCTGCTGTTCGCCGGCATCGAGCTGATGGCGATGCCGTTCCTGGTCGACCGCATCCGCCGCCGGCTCGAGATCGAGAAGAAGTTCGCCGACCGGCGCGCCGTCGAGATGACCCAGGAGCAGCAGTACGCGGCGCTCCCCGCGCCGCTCAAGGCCCGCTTCGCCCGCCTGCGCGAGCTGGTGGCGAAGATCCAGTCGAACTACCGCGGCCTGTCCCCGGCGAGCCAGGACATCCTGGCCGAGCAGTCGGCGAAGTTCGAGGTCATCCTCGCGAGCTGCCTGAAGCGCCTCTGGCTGCTCCAGAAGTACGACGAGATGCGCGGGGCCTTCGACGCGAAGGGGGTCGGCGCGGAGGTCGAGCAGCTGCGCTCGGCGATCGCCGGGGGCGCCCCCGGCCCGGACCACAAGGACCTCGATCCGCGCGTGCGCGAGGCGTTCGCCAAGAACCTCGAGATCAAGCAGGAGCTGCTGCGCACGGTGGGCAAGAACGCGGCGAGCCGCGACGCCCTGGCCGCGGAGCTCGACTCGCTCGAGACGCTGCTCCAGCTGCTGCTCCAGAAATCGATCGCGGCGACCGACGCCGACGCGTTCTCGCTCGAGATCGACGACGTGCTCGGGCAGGTGCAGGCCGACGCCGCGAGCGTCGAGGAGATGGAGCGCATGCTCGGCTCGATGCCCGACGTCGCGAACCGGCCTCGCCTGGCCTCGCAGTTCGCTCTCGACGCGCCGCCCCCTCCTCCTCCGCCCGCGCGAGCCCGCGAGGGCCGCCGCTAGGGGCTGGGCCGCGCTCCGCGGATCGAGACCCATCGAGAGCATGAGATGACCGAGCCGACAGCCGCCTCCCCCGCCGGATTCCTCGACAGCCTGCCGCCCTGGGCGGCGCGCCTCGTCCGCGCGGTGCGCGCCAAGCAGGCCAGCACGTTCGTCCTCCACGGGGTGCCGTCCGACCTGATCCCGGTGCGCGGGGCCGGCGGCCTGCGCTTCCTCGGTCTCGACGACTTCCTGTGCGGCGAGCTGTTCGCCTCCTGGCCCTCGGTCCTGACCTACAACCGGGCCGAGGGGTTGGGCTTCGCGACGCCTGCGGCGCGCAGCCACTTCCTCGATCGAATGAAGGCCTACGACGTCGTTCACGGCACCTCCTGGGCCGACGGCCTGCCGCGCGACGCGCCGAACTGCTTCGCTCTGCTCGACTCCTATTTCCGCCACTGCGCCTCGCTCGTGCCGGCGCGGGCGGTCGCGCTCCTCCTCCCCTTCGCCGAGACGCTGGTGCCGAATTCCGAAGCCGCCTACCGGACGCCGGAGGACCGGGCGGTCCTCGTCTACCTCCGCAAATGGTCGCAGGACCCGGTGCTGCTGGCCAAGAACGTCGTCGTCGTGATGATCGCCGAGAGTTTGGCCGAGCTCGATCCCCAGCTCGTCCGCTCGCACGCGACGCGGGAGCTCGAGATCGAGCGCCCCGACGCTGCAGAGCGCCTCGCCTATCTCGCCGCGGTGCGCTCGCCGGACTGGTACGCGAAGACCTCGGAGCTGACCCCGTCGCAGCTCGCGGATCTGACCGCGGGGATGACCCGCGTGCAGATCGCCCAGCTCCTCGACGAGGCCGACGCTCCGTTGACCGGAGCGGCCGAGGACGCGCGGCTCACCGCGGGGCGGGTGCGCCAGGTCAAGAAGGAGGTCATCGAGACCGAGGGGCTGGGCCTGCTCGAGTACGTCGAGCCGAAATTCGACCTCGGAATGGTCGCCGGCATGCCGGCGGTCAAGGCCCGCCTCCGCCGCGCCGCCCGGGCGATCTCCCGCGGCAACCCGACGGCGGTGCCCATGGGCTACCTCGTCTGCGGGCCGGTCGGCAGCGCGAAGACGTTCCTCGTCGAATGCTTCGCCAAGGAGATCGGCTTTCCGGTCGTCAAGCTCAAGAACTTCCGCTCGATGTGGGTCGGCTCGACGGAGAGCAACCTCGAGCGGATCCTCAAAATCCTCGCCTCGCTGACCCCCGTCGGGGTGATGATCGACGAGGCGGACACCGCTCTCGGCAACCGCGAGCAATCGGGCGACTCCGGCACCCAGAACCGCGTCTTCGGCCAGATCGCGAGCTTCATGGGCGACACCAAAAACCGCGGCAAGATCCTCTGGTTCCTGATCACCGCGCGGCCGGACCTCCTGCCGATCGATCTCAAACGCCAGGGGCGCGCCGAGGAGCACATCCCGCTCTTCTACCCGGAAACGGTTCCGGAGGTCGACGAGATCTTCCAGGTCATGAAGACGAAGCTCGGCTTGAAGACGCAGGTCGCGACGCTCGCCGAGGCGACCGACGAGGCCTCGCTCCTCGGCCTTTCGGGCTCGGACCTCGAAGCGATCCTCGTCCGCGCGACGCTCGAAGCCGAGGCCGCGGATTCGCGCGAGGTCACGGCCGACCACCTCAAGCGCGCCTTCGCCGACTTCATCCCGACCACCAACAGCCGCGAGCGGGAGATGCAGATCCTCGCCGCCGTGCTCGAATGCACCAGCCGCGAGCTGCTGCCCGCCAAGTACCAGGATCTCGATCGCGGCGCCGCCCAGGCGCGGATCGAGGAGATCAAGCGTATGCTCCGGGTGCTCTAGCCGAAGGTCACAACCGTCTCCGTCTCCGCGCCCCGCGCGAGAGGAGGAGCTTAGGAGGGGGTACGCGATGAACATCATCCTGTTCTTGTTGATCGGAGCGATCGCGGGCTGGCTGGCCGGGCAGCTCTGGAAGGGCGGCGGATTCGGCCTCGCGGGCAACATCGTGGTCGGGATCATCGGCGCTCTGCTCGGCGGCTGGCTGTTCGGCGCTCTCGGCATCTGGCCCGGCGGCGGGCTCGTCGGCTCGCTGATCACCGCGACGGTCGGAGCGCTGGTGCTGCTCTTCATCGTCAGCCTGATCCGGCGCGCCTGACGCGGCGGATCGATCCGCAGGGCCTCTCGAAAATCGTGGAGAAACCGGGGAGCGCGCCGGAGCGCGCCCCCCGCGGGGCTTCAGGAGTGGGTCTCGGTCGTCACCGGGCTCTCCGGCGTGGGTTTGGGCTGCACCGGGACGGGAGCGGCGGACTTGCGCGCCGATTTCGTCCGCGGACGCAGGCCGAACTCACGCAGCCGGTCCGAGTAGAGGGTGAAGAATCCCTGCAGGCTGCGCACGATCCGCCGGTGCTCGGCGATGCACTGGAGCTCGAGCTCCTGGCGGCGATGGGTCGCCTCCGCCAGCTCGGCCTGAAGCTCCTGCTTGCGCGACTCGAGCAGCCGCATCTCGGCGACCCCGGCGGCCATCTGGTCCGCGGCGTCGGCGAGAAACGGCAGCTCGCTGCGATTCTTCTCCAGACCCGCGAGCAGATCGCCGCAGGAGAGGAGGGACGAGGCCAGGTTCTGGTACTTCATGATCGATTCTCCTTTCTTGGATGCGCCCGGCGCACCAAGCACCGAGCGGTAAAGCGCGGGGCAGGCTGAGGACAGTGAACGTGGGAGGCTCGAGGAGCCCAGGCGGTGGGCGCGCGGCGGTCGGAAGGTAGACGCCCCGCGAGAGGGTCCGGAGACAAATTCCGGACCCTCTCCGCGGGTTCGCGGAAGGCTTCCCCCAATCGGCGAAAGCCTTTCTCCGATCGACGGACGGTTTCCAGCAATCGGAGGACCGCCTCCCGCAATCGGCGGACGGCTTCCAGCGATCCGCGGAGCCGAATCGCGAATCGAAGAATCCAATCCGCCGTATCGCGCAAGGCTTCCGCGAAGCCGCGGAAGGCTTCCGGAGAACGGCGGACAGGCTCAGGAGATGGGCGAGCGGTTTGCGCGAAACGACGGAAAGCACCCGTAGAATCGCGGAAATCGCCTGCGTACCCCCCGGAGCCCTCCGCAAGGAGAGGGGCCGGGTCTGCATGACGCCGGGGACGTTATGGCTAGGGCGGGCGGGAAGTCAAGAGGGGATTTGCCCAGCCGCTGCTTCAAAGCGTCGACCCGCTCTAGAAAGGCGGCGCTGCCCACTTTGGCCCACTTTGGGCCCACTTTGGGGCCCACTTTGGGTGCCAGCCGCTTGGTCATCAATTGCCCTGCCCTCTTCCCAGCGCTCCTGAGTTGGCCCTGGTATAGCTGGCCGAGGTCCTCTTTTTGGCTGTGTAGGACCGGAGCGGTTTGTTGTTTCTCGCCGGCCTGCGAGAGAAGTAGCGTTCTCCTTCCTGGTCGACGATGTCGCGAAGCGGAAAGACAGAGCTTCGCCCGACGGCTGTGCCGTGCGAGGGGATCGAAGAGAGCTGGTTGGGTTGGGAGGCGGGCCGAGGAGCTACCCGCCGACGAAGGGTAGGGCCGGTGGAAAGCTCCCCGGTGGAAAGACCACGCCGCTCCCATGGAGCTTGAGTTTCTCTGCCGCGTCTCGAAACGCCGCGAGGAACAAATGGTAGGCCAGTCGCAGCTCTCGGCGAGCAGCCTTAGTGGCGGCGTGGCAGAACGGCGCCGGCGACTTTTTCATGCGAGCCGGCCGATCATGGAAGCTCTGGGAGCGGATGCCGTTGTGCCCAAGAGGCGAGATGCCTGCTGCGTCTTGGGCCGCTGCGGCTTCGATCTCGACCTCTGCGACGAGCGCTGCAATACGGCTGCGGTACGCATCCGGCGAGAGATGTTCCCAGGCGGGGAGGGGGCTGAGAACCAGTGTCTCCACGCTGGCATACTGAAACCGCTCGAAGGCTTGCCCGCAACGCCGAGCGGCGTACTCGCGAGTCCGATCGAACCAGAGACCTTCCAGGGCCTCCTCTCCCAGCATGGCCCGAACGGAATGGACACCCGGCCAATCCTGAG
>DATMZM010000181.1:0-12102 GCA_035607445.1 Thermoanaerobaculia bacterium
GGAACACGGTGACGTGCGCGGTCCGCGCGTCCCGGCCCGACTCCTCGGCAACGACCCCTCCGCCGTTCCAATTCTTCTCGAGGAAGATCGAATTCGGCGAGCGCAGGATCAGGCGCAGCCGGCTCCCCGGCGGCAGGACGCGGACGACGAACGGGAGCTCGAAGCCGTACTCGAGCGGCACGCCCGGCGGTATTTTCTCCGCGCGCTCGAGCGAGGTCCGATAGCGGGCGCGAATCCAGTCCTCGCCGATCAGGATCGTGCCACCTTCCGGGGTGATCAGATCGAGCCGGGCCGCGATGTTGGTGTCCGGGACGTCGAGCGCGATCCAGAGCGCGATCCGTGGAAACCCGGAGAGCTCCGTCGGCTCGCGGAACGGCTCGGTCGCGTAGACCAGGCCGGCACCCCAGAGATCGTCCGGCGTGTCGAAGCGCGCCGCCCAGTCCTCGACCTCCGCGGTCTCGGCCTGCCCCGGGCGCAGGTCGAGCGGATCGCCGGTCCACGAATCGGAGGCGTTCCCGGTGGGCGGCATCGCCGAAAGCCGGCCTGGACGGGAAAGCGACCGGGCGCCCTCGGCCCCCGACTCGAGATAGAGCGCCTGCGCCTCGGGAGGATGTCCGCTCGCACCGGCCGCCGCGACCGGGGTCGAGGGCTCGAGCCGCGAAGCGCCTCGCCACTCCTCGGCGCCGAGGGCGTAGTAGCGGACGGGGTCCGCGAGCAGCGGCGGGAGCGGTGCCGTGCCGAGCGCGAAATCGAACCAATCGGCGAGCAGCTTCTTCATGTCCAGTTCGGCCGCGGGCCCGAACGGCACGCCGCCCGCCTCGCGCGCCGGCCGGAGCGTGCCATGGTGGTCCCACGGACCGATCAGCAGCCGGTGTCTGGAGAACGCCGCGGCCGAGGCGTACTTCTCGTGCTGGCGGTAGTACCAGAGCGGTCCGACATTGTTGCTCTCGGACTCCGCCGTGACGGTCAGGATCGGCAGATCGATGCGCGCGAAGTCGGCCGGAGTCGGCGCCGGCGCGGTCCAGAACGCGTCGAGCGTCGGATGATCGAGGAAGCGCTGGAAGAGAGCGGAGGGCGAGCCCACGATCCGGTCGAAGTCGCGAAGCGGCCGTTTGGAGAGGTAGAGCTCGCGCAGCTTCGCGACCCAGAACGCCGAGTCGGCGAGGACGTGCACGTTGCCCGCCGCGCTGCCGGTCAGGGCGACCCACTGCAAGGTGTCCGGCGTCAGGATGTCGTGCCAGCCGTACATCGGGTAGGAAGCGGAAATCGGTGCGGCGGCGGCCAGGTGCGGCGGATTCTCTTTGATCGTGCTCCACACCGCCCGCCCGCCGTAGGAGTGGCCGATCATCCCGACCTTGCCGTTCGACCAGGGCTGGCGGGCCAGCCACTCGACCGCGTCGAAACCGTCGCGCCCGTCGTGCAGCCAGGGCTCGAACGTACCGTCCGAGCCGCCCCGGCCGCGCACGTCGACCAGGGCCACCGCGAAACCGCGCCCCGCCAGGTACGCCGCCTCGGCGTGGAAGTTGTCGGCGATGTACGGCGTCATCCAGAGCAGCACAGGCCCCGGATCGTCGACGCGCGGGCGATAGAGCAGAGCGTGGAGCCGCGCGCCATCGCGCAGGGGAATGCGGGCGTCCCACGTCAGGTCGTACGCCGCTACGCGCGGCGGAGGGCCCGCCGGTGGGGCTTGGGCACAGAGCGCGGCGGAGGCGGCGAAGAGGGCTGAGACGAGGTGTCGCATCCGTCCTCCGGAGCCGCCCTAGAATCCAGCTACTCCGTTCGGCCCTTCAGCGGAGCCTGCTTGCGATCAGAGTCCAGCACGACGAAGTTGCTTTCGGCACGGGCGCGCTCGTAGTACTTTCCTCGCACGCCCTCCCCTAGAGTCGCAAGGTCGTATTCGGGCCGCAAGTCGTCGGCGATCTTTCCTTTTTTCTTCTCGGTGACCATGATGCCGCAGATTGTAGCCAACCGCTGTCAGGCGGGAGAGTCCGCCCGCACCATCTGCACCACCGCCTCCATGTGCCCGGTCTGGGGGAACATGTCGATCAGGGTCAGGCTCTCGATCGCGAAGACCTGCTTGAGCTGACGCAGGTCGCGGGCGAGGGTCGCCGGATGGCAGGAGACGTAGGTCAGGCGCGCGGGCGGCCGTTCGAGGAGGACCGTGCGGACGCGATGCGGCAGGCCGGCTCGCGGCGGGTCGACGATCACGCGGTCGGCCTCGTAGGGCAGGCGGCCGATCCAGGTCTCGAGCGCGCTCGCCTCGGCTTCGACGTTCGCCAGCTTGTTGCGCCGGGCGTTCGTGCGCGCGAAGCGGACGGCGATCCGGTCCGACTCGACGGCGAGGACCTTGCCGTACCGCTGCGCGAGCGGCAGCGAGAAGAGGCCGACTCCGGCATAGAAATCGAAGGCCCTCTCCCCCTCCCAGGACCCGATCGCTTTCTCGACCAGCCGAGGCAGCAGTCCGCGGTGGGCCTGGAAGAAGCAGCGGGCGTCGTAGGCGTAGGCGAGCTCGCCGACCGTCAACGTCACCTCGCCGTGGGGCAGGCCCTCGATCAGCGGCGCGACCGTCAGAGCGCCGGCATCGCCCGCCGCGAGGTCGATCCGGCGGGGCGGGTCGTCGTCGAGCAGGCGCGGCAGGACCTCGAACAGCTGCTCGAGCTCGGGCACGAGGAGCGGGCAGCTCGAGACCGGGATCAGGTCGTTCGTGCCGCGCGCGTGGTAGCCGACGTGGACGCGGCCGCGGCCGTCTTTCTCGGTGTGGAGCTGCGTCCGCAGGCGGTAGTGCCAGGGGTCGCCCGAGATCAGCTCGAGAGCTTCGGGCAGAGCGATGCCGCCCATGCGGACGAGCGTCTCGCACACCGCCTGGGCTTTCAGCTGCGGCTGGAGCGCATCCTCGATGTGCTGGAGATCGCAGCCCCCCCAGCTCGAAAGCTCCGGGCAGGGGTCGGGGCGCCGCCCGGGACCGGCGGCGAGGATCTCGACGATCTCCGCCCGCCCGTAGTCGGCGCGCCGCTCGACCAGGCGGACGCGCAGCCGATCGCCCGGCGCCGAGCGGGGCACGAAGATCGGGATGCCCTGGAAGCGGGCAATGCCCTCGCCCCCGGCGACCAGCTTCTCGATTCCGACCTCGATCTCGTCGAGGGTCGCAAAGAGAGCGCTCGCCGGCAGCACGGCGGGATCGGTGGGGCGGCTCAAGGCGGGGTCCCCGCGAGCAGCCGGATGCGCGGCGCGAGGCTCGGCAGGCGTTCGGCGACCGCCCGCTCGAGATCGGCGAACGAATGGCGGTGCGAGAGATGCTGCAGGACGATGACCTCGTTGTGGAACCGGTCGGCGCGGGCGGCGATCTCGTCGATGTGCAGGTGTTTGTAACGCACCGCCCGCTCGCTCAAGTCCGCGGTCAGGAAGGTGCACTCGAGCACGAGCACGGCGCTTTCGAAGACCCGCGGCTCGAGGTCGAAGACGCCCGGCCCGGTGTCGGCGCAGTAGGAGAGCGCGAGCTCTTCGACCGTCTCCTCGAGCGCCGCCCCGCTCGCGCGGAGAGCCGCGAGCTCGGCCGGCTCGCGCCCCTGGTAGATCGCGGCCAGGCGATGCTTCCGGCGGATCAGGTGGAAACCGAGAGACGGCACCACGTGGTCGACGCGGAAGGCGGCGACCGAGAGATCGCGCGCCACCTCGACGCGATCTCCGGGCGCGAGCGGATGGATCTCGTAGCGATAGGCGACCCGCTCGAGCCGCTCCGCCGCGCGGACGAACGCGTCGAGATCGTCCGCGATCTCGGCCGGGCAAAAGACCCGGGTCTCCTGGGAGCCGTGGAGCGAGCGCTGGGAGATGACGAACGGCAGGCCGAGAGCATGGTCGAGATGGCCGTGCGAGACGAACAGGTCGCGCGAGCCGGCGAGCTGGAGAGCCCCGCGCCCGACGTCGAACGCGAGACCGGGCGGGTGGACCTTGAGCCAGGTCTCGTCGCCCGCCCGGGAGACCCCTTCCAAGTGGAGGGCGCCGACCCGCAGGTCGGCCGGCCGGCGGCTCATCGCGGCACCGGCCGGGCCGAGAGCAGCTGTTTCCGCCGCGCGAGCGGCCCTCGCCGCATCAGATCTCCCGGAAGACGAAACGGCGGACCGGCGCCAGCCGCTGGGCGACGCTCGCCGGGTCGGGATCGATCAGCCAGAGCGCGCCGGCGATCGAGGAGACGAGCGAGTTGCCGTCCTGCGGCGTGAAGCAGAAGCCGTAGATCTCGCGGTTCTTCCGGACCGTGAGCGTCGGCGTGATGACCACCGTCTGCGACAGGATGCGGCCGTAGTAGCCGTGGTCGCGGCCGAAGCTGAAGATCAGGTTCGAGGAGCGCTTGTCGGTCATCGCGACCCGGGGGTTCTCGCGCAGCCGCTGCTTGACCTCGTCGAGCGAGATGTCGCGGTTGAGCGCGAGGGTGAACCAGATCGAGTGCATGTACTGGGTGTTGAGCTTGACCGCGCTCGAGAACAGGTTCAGGTCGAGGCCGAGGGTCTCGAAGACGTGGTGGGCGTCGTGCGCGTGGTGGGTGCCGAACTCGGGGTCGTCGTGCTTGCCGACCGAGGGCGCCGGTACGAAGTCTCTGTCTTGCGAGATGTCGTTCGCGCGCCGCATGCAGACGAAGGTGCCGCGGTCGAGCGTGTAGCCCTTGTCGCCGCCGTCGTCGCAGATCGTCTTGATCAGGGTCGTGATGTTGTGGGTGTTGCACGAGACGACCTGGATGTAGCGGTCCTCGCCGGCCACGAGCGTCTCGTCGTTGATGCCGCGGGCGTAGGGCTTGCCGAAGCCGAACTCGCTGCCCTGGGCGAGGTACCCCTTGGGGCCCGAGATGTGGCGGTAGATCTTCTCCTTGTTCTCGTTGCCGGCGGGGGTGCAGTCGATCACCACGGTCGCCCGTTCGAGCGCCTCCTTGGCGTCGAAGCTGACCTTGTGGCCCATCTCCTCGAAGCTCTCGCGGACGTCGTCGTCGGTCGCGAGCTTCGCGCCGCGCTCCATCAGGTGGTTGATCTTGGCGCGGTCGCCGGGCAGCGGGGTGCGTTTGTGGAAGGTGACTTCGTCGATGCCGAGCTTCTCGCGGAAGTCGGTGAACAGCCCGATCAGAGGCTCCCCGATCGTGCCCGTGCCCACGAGGTGGACGATCTTGGCCATGGCTACCTCTCCCAGATAGGAAATTTGCGACGGACGACGTGGCGGAAAGGAGGCGGGGAGGCTCCCGCTCGGGGCGCGAGGTTAGCACACGGCCCCCTGCCGAATTTTCCTCTCAGTCCTTGGGATCCCCGTCTCCGATCGCGCCATGTTTGCCTCCGCCGCGCCAGTTTGGGTCGCGGTGGGCGAAGGCGTCGAGCTCGTGCGGCACCTCGACGAGCGTCCGGGTGACGTTCGGATCGCAGGTGTCGTTCTCGCACTCGTAGGTGTAGACGTTCCACTCCCCGGCCCGGGCGAACATGGATAACGTCTGATAGGTGTTACAGTTACCGCACTTGATCGAGATGTTGCGGATGTTGATCGTCCCGTCCATGGAGCCTCCTTCGGCAATGGGAACTCTACCTGCCCCGCGCGCGATCCGGATCCGAATTCATAGCAAATGGCGCATGATTTGCTACTGTCTCTCGACAAGATGACTCGACGACCGCGCCATTGGGCGCTCACCCCGCTCCTCGCCGCCTCGCTCCTCGCCGCCGGCACCCTGCCCGGCCGCGGCTCGCCGCAGGCCCCGGAGGATCCGACCGCCGTCTTCGGCGAGCAGGTATCCGTCGGCTACGTCCTCGTGCCCGTCGTCGTGCGCGACGGCGCGCGCTACGTCCAGAACCTCGACAAGAACGACTTCCGCCTGCTCGTCGACGGCCGGCCGGTCGCTGTCGACAGCTTCGAGCGCCGCTCCGACGCGCCCGCGAGCCTGGTCCTCCTCCAGGACCTCTCCGGCAGCATGGGGACCGCCGAGCGGATCCTCTGGAGCCGCAGCGCGGCGAGCTTCTTCATCGACCAGGCCGAGAGCGGCGACGAGTTCGCGATCGCCTCGTTCTCGGAAGGCGAGCAGCGGGTCGACGTGCCGTTCACCGTCGACTTGGGCGCTCTCCGCGAATCCGTCGCGACCTGGAGACCCTGGGGCAAGACGGCTCTCCACGACGCGGTCGCCCACGTGCCCGAGATCTCCGCCTCCGGCCACAACCCGAAGCGCTTCGCGCTCCTCGTCACCGACGGGGTCGACAACGCGAGCTCGATTCCGCCGAACCAGGCGCGGGAGATCGTGCGCCGCGCCCAGGTGCCGGTCTACGTCCTCGGGCTCGACGCCGGCAGCCCCTACGATCTCGACCCCGTGGGGCGGAAGGTCTACCGCTATGCCGACGTCCTGAATCTGCTCGCCGTGACCTCGGGAGGGCGCTACTTCGCCGTCTCGAGCGCCGGCGAGCTGCATCAAGCCTTGGCCGCCATCCGCGAGGACGTGCGGCATCAGTACGTCCTGGGGTTTGCGACCGGTGAGGGCAGGGACCGCTTCCGCCGCCTGGAAGTCCAGGTCGCGGGAAAGAGGGCCGTGGTCTTCCGGCGCGGCTACACGGGGCCTCCGCCCGCGGTGGGCGCGGCGGGGTGAAACCGGATCGGCGCCGCCCCCGCGGTTTCGGGGGAGGGTGCCGTATCCCTGCGAGAGGAGAAGCACCATGAAGAGATTCGTATCCGTTCCGGCCCTCGCCCTCGTGCTCGCGGGCGGCCTCTTGGCCTCCGGCTGCGCGACGAAGAAGTACGTGCAGGGGGAGACCGCGAAGGTCGACGAGCGGGTCACCGGCGTCCAGGGCCAGGTGGAGGAGGTTCAGAGCAACGTCAAGCAGCAGGGAGCCCGCCTCGATACGCACGACCAGCAGATCGGCCAGGCCTCGCGGACCGCGCAGGAAGCGCTCGAGCGCGCCCAGGAAGCGGGCAAGCTCGCCGAGGGCAAGCTGCTCTACGAGACCGTGCTCACCGACGACAAGGTCCATTTCGGTTTCAACAAGCACGACCTCTCGACCGACGCGAAGGCGGCCCTCGACGAGTTCGCGGAGAAGCTCAAGGCGGACGGCAAGGGGGTCTACGTCGAGATCCAGGGCCACACCGACTCGGTGGGCTCGGACGCCTACAACGAGGACCTCGGCCAGTCGCGGGCGGAAGCCGTGCGCGTCTACCTCAACAAGCAGCACCAGCTGCCGCTGCACCGGATGAACGTCATCTCCTACGGCGAATCGGCACCGATGGCCGACAACGGCACGAAGGAAGGCCGCTCCCAGAACCGGCGCGTCGCGCTCGTCGTCCTCCGCTAGAGAGGCAGCGGGAAAAGGCGCGCAGGCAGGAAACCCGTTGGGGGGCCGGCTCCGCCGGCCGATCGGAGGAGGGGCGAGACCCGCTCTCTCCCGCAGTCGATCGGCCGGCGGAGCCGGCCTTTCGCCGTTCTCGGACCGACTTTCCGGCTACGAGACCCCAGACTGCTTCAGGATCTTCCGGATCGTGTCGGCATCGGCGATGCCCGGCTCGAAGTAGGCCACCTTGCCCTTCTTGTCGACGATCAGCAGCGTCGGCAGCGCGAACACCCCGAGATTGCCCGCGACGTCGTCCGGATCGAGCAGGACCGGATAGGGGATCGGCTTCCTCTTGAGGAATCCCTCGACCGTCGCCGCCGGCTCGCCGACGTTGGCGGCCAGGAACTGGACGCCCCGCCCCGCGAAGTCCTTGTGGATCGACTCGAGGATGCGCGCCTGGATCTGGCACGGACCGCACCAGGTCGCCCAGAAGTCGACGAGCACGACCTGGCCCGGGAAGTCGGGCGGGCCCATCGCCTTGCCGCCCAGGGTCTTCATCTGGAACTTGGCCGGCGAGGCCTTGGACGGTCCGGCCGAGAAGCCCTCCTGGCAGCCGAAGCCGAGCAGCGTCGAGAGCAGGACGAGCGAGAGGGTGGAGCGGAAGCGGAAGGCGGCGAGCTTCTTCATGGCCGGCAGAATATACGGCATCGGCCGGTCCCGAGTCTCGGGCGGGCCAAAAAACCGACGGGGGCGCGGGCTCGAAAGCCCGGGCCCCCGTCTCTCCTCCCCCAACCCGACGACTGCGCGCCCCTCCAGACGCGCCTTCCCCGCCCGCCGCGGACCGATCGAGACGACCGGAGGCTAGCTACAGCCGCTCGTCGAGCCGCAGTTCATGCACTTGTAGCAGCTGCCGTTCCTGACCATGATCGAGCCGCAATCATGACAGCTCGGGGCGTCCTGTTGATAGAGGAACGTCACCTTCGGCTGCGACTCGGCCGGCGGCGCCTCGGCGGACGGGACCGGCTCGAGCCGGCCGCCGCCCAAAAGCGGCATCGCGGCCGGCGCCTCGCCCGCGGGCGTCTCCTCGCGCAGGATCACCCCCGCGGCGGCCTTCTCCTCCGCCGACAGGAACTTCGAAGCCATCCAGCGGAAGATGTAGTCGATGATCGACTTGGCGATCGGGATCTCGGGGTTGGCGGTGAAGCCCGAGGGCTCGAACCGGGTGTGGGTGAACTTGTCGACCAGGGTCTTGAGCGGCACGCCGTACTGGAGCGCGATCGAGACCGCGATGCCGAAGGCGTCCATCAGGCCCGAGATCGTCGAGCCCTCCTTCGCCATCATCAGGAAGATCTCGCCCGGCTGGCCGTCCTCGTACTGGCCGACGGTGATGAAGCCCTCGTGGTCGTTGATCGCGAACTTGTGGGTGATCGCGCGCCGCTCGTCGGAGAGGCGGCGGCGCACCGCGCGCCGCTCTGCCGTCGGGATCGCCGCGAGGAGCGCGGCGGCGGCCGGGGAGTCGTCCTTCTTGGTCGACAGCGGCTGGCTGCGCTTGCAGTTGTCGCGGTAGATCGCGATCGCCTTGAGCCCCATCTTCCAGCCCTCGGCGTAGGCCTGGAGGATCTCGTCGACCGTCGACTCCTCGGGCATGTTGATCGTCTTGCTGATCGCGCCCGAGATGAACGGCTGGGCCGCCGCGAGCATCTTCAGGTGGCCCATGTAGTGGATCGAGCGCGAGCCCCGGGCCGGCTTGAAGGCGCAGTCGAACACCGGCAGGTGCTCCTCCTTCAAGTGCGGCGCGCCCTCGATCGTGTCGTGCTCGTCGATGAACTCGACGATCTCGCGCACCTGCTCCTTGTCGTAGCCCAGGCGCTTGAGCGCCTTCGGCACCGTGTTGTTGACGATCTTGATCATGCCCCCGCCGACCAGGCGCTTGTACTTGACGAGGGCGATGTCGGGCTCGACGCCGGTCGTGTCGCAATCCATCATGAAGGCGATCGTGCCGGTCGGCGCGAGCACCGAGATCTGGCTGTTGCGCAGGCCGTGCTTCTCGCCGACCTCGACCACCTCGTCCCACGTCTTCTTGGCCGCCTGGAGCAGGTCGAGCGGCACGTGCGCGGGATCGATGCGCCGGATCGCGTCGCGGTGCTTCCGCATGACCCGGGCGACCGGCTCGCGGTTGTCTTCGAAGCCCGCGAACGGCCCCATCGCCTGGGCGATCCGCGCCGACTGGGCGTAGGAGGCGCCCGACATGAGCGCCGAGATCGCCGCCGCGTAGTCGCGCCCGGAATCGGAGTCGTAGGGCAGCCCGCGCGCCATCAGGATCGCGCCTAAGTTGGCGTAGCCGATGCCGAGCGGGCGGAAGGCGTGCGAGTTGGCGTCGATCTTCGCCGTCGGGTAGCTCGCGAAGCCGACCAGGATCTCCTGCGCCGAGATGACGATCTCGCAGGTGTGCTTGAAGCCCGCGACGTCGAAGCCGGTGTTCTCGTCGTAGAAGCGCATCAGGTTGAGCGACGCCAAGTTGCACGCCGTGTCGTCCAAGAACATGTACTCCGAGCACGGGTTGCTGGCGTTGATGCGCGCCGTCTTCGAGCAGGTGTGCCAGTCGTTGATCGTCGAGTCGAACTGCATGCCTGGATCGCCGCAGACCCAGGTCGCCTCCGCGATCATGCGCATGACGTCGCGCGCCCGGTAGGTGTCCATCGGCCGGCCGTCGATGCGCGCCTTGGTGCTCCAGGGCTTGTCCTCGACCACCGCCTGCATGAACTCGTCGGTCGCGCGCACCGAGTGGTTCGCGTTCTGGTAGGCGATCGAATCGTAGGCGCCGCCCGTGACGTTGAAACCGCCCTCGAATCCGGCGTCGATCAGCGCCCAGGCCTTCCTCTCCTCGACCTCCTTGCAGCGGATGAAGTCGACGACGTCCGGATGATCGACGTCCAGGATGACCATCTTCGCCGCCCGCCGGGTCTTGCCGCCGCTCTTGATCACTCCCGCGAAGGCGTCGAAGCCCTTCATGAACGAGACCGGGCCGGAGGCCGTGCCGCCGCCCGCGAGCGGCTCGCGCGCCGAGCGCAGCGACGACAGGTTGCTGCCCGTGCCGGAGCCGTACTTGAACAGCATGCCCTCGGTCTTCGCCAGCTCGAGGATCGACTGCATGGTGTCCTCGACCGAGTTGATGAAGCAGGCCGAGCACTGCGGCTTCCTCTCGATGCCGACGTTGAACCAGACCGGCGAATTGAAGCAGGCGTACTGGTAGAGCAGGATGTGGGTGAGCTCGGCGTGGAACGTCTCGGCGTCCGCCTCGGCGGCGAAGTAAGCGCCCTCTCGGCCCCACTCCGTGATCGTGTCGGCGACGCGGCCGATCAGCTGGCGGACGCTCTTCTCGCGGTCGAGCGAGCCGAGATGGCCGCGGAAGTACTTGCTGACCACGACGTTGGTCGCGGTCTGCGACCAGAACCTGGGAACCTCGACCCCTTTCTGCTCGAAGACTTTCTCGCCCCGTTCGTTGGTGATCAGGGCGTCGCGCAGCTCCCATTCCACGGTGTCGTAAGGGTGGACGCCCGGCGTCGTCAGAGTGCGCTGGAACTTCAACCCGCGCGGCGCCTCCTTCTCCGCCGCCGCGACGCCCTGCGGTCCTCCTCGACCGGGGGCTGGGACCTGTGGACCATTCGAGCTCTCGGGCCTTGGGGTCGGTTCGGTCGCCATTCGGAACTCTCCTCGGTGTGTGATCTGCCTGTCGATCGTCTGCAAGAAATCGCCGCGCCGGCATGGCCGGAAAAAGCCCCGCCCCCGCACGACCGGCTCGCTCGGCCTTGCGCTCTATCGGCGTCGCCCGGGACCCCTTGGCGCGAGAGCTCCAGGGATCGGGCTGTCGTCGGAGACGCAAAGCCAAAAGTACCGCCAGGCCAGGGGCCTGTCAAGATACAACCACCAGATCTAGTGGCTTTGCCGCGCCGCGACCACCAGTGGTGGTGCCCCATTTCATCCACACGTTTTCCTCAACTTTTTCCTTTGCTTGCTAGGGTTTCCGCACAGGTTTTCCACAAGGGCACCGATTCGGACCGGGCGTTTTGCCCTGGGTCGCGGCCGATCTCTGCCGGTCTCCGCCGGTCTCTATAATCCGGCGCATGCCCGCGAAGATCTCCCCCCCGGACCCCGCCTCGCCCCCGGCTCCCGCCCAGGATCCCGAGACCACGTCCGGCATTCCCATCCGCGCCTCCTATGGCCCGGAGGACCTGGCGGGGGACCCCGGCCGGCCGGGGTCCTTCCCCTACACCCGCGGGCTCTACCCCGACATGTACAGGAGGCGGCGCTGGACGATGCGCCAGTACGCCGGCTACGCCTCGGCCGAGGAGTCGAACCGGCGCTATCGCTACCTGCTCGACCAGGGGACGACCGGGCTCTCCGTCGCCTTCGACCTGCCGACCCAGATCGGCTACGACTCGGACCACGCGCTCGCCAGGGGGGAGGTCGGCCGGGTCGGCGTCGCGATCGACTCGCTCGACGACATGCGCCGCCTGTTCGACGGCATCCCGCTCGACCGGGTGACCACCTCGATGACGATCAACTCGACGGCGGCGATCCTGCTCGCGTTCTACCTCGCCGTCGCCGAGGAGCAGGGCGTCCCCTGGGAGAGGGTGGGCGGCACGGTCCAGAACGACATCCTGAAGGAGTACGCCGCCCGCGGCACCTACATCTACCCGCCCGGGCCGTCGCTCCGGCTGGTCACCGACGTCATCGCGTTCTGCGCCGACCGGGTGCCCAAGTGGAACACGATCTCGATCTCCGGCTACCACATGCGCGAGGCCGGCTCGACCGCCGTGCAGGAGGT